>NZ_JBSFTS010000062.1:0-1507 GCF_053591375.1 Streptomyces sp. NPDC003034 | reverse complement strand
CGGGCGGCCGCGAGGCGGACCGCGTCGAGGATCTTCTCGTAGCCCGTGCAGCGGCAGAGGTTGCCGGACAGGGCCTCACGGATGTCCTGGTCGGACGGGGAGGAGTTCTCCTCCAGCAGCGCGTCCGCCTGCACCAGCAGACCCGGGGTGCAGAAACCGCACTGCACGGCGCCGGCGTCGATGAACGCCTGCTGGATGTTGGAGAGCGCAGCACCCTCACCCGTCTGCGAGTCACCGGCCCGCGAGGACCCGTGCGCCTGCCACTGCTTGGCCGCGTCCAGCGAGACGCCGTCCTTGCTCCCGCAACCGCCGCCGGTACCGCAGGAACCGCCCTTGGCGTGCTCCTCGCGCTGGCGGGCGAACTCCGCCAGACCCTCGACCGTCACCACATCGCGGCCCTCGACCTGACCGGCCGCGACCAGACAGGAACACACCGGCACACCATCCAGACGCACGGTGCACGAACCGCACTCACCCTGCTCACAGGCGTTCTTCGAACCCGGCAGACCCAGCCGCTCCCGCAGCACGTACAGAAGGGACTCGCCCTCCCAGACATCGTCGGCTTCCTGCTGACGGCCGTTGACCGTGAAATTGACGCGCATGATTACGCAGCCCCTTCAAGCGAGCGGCCGTTGCCGGTACCGCGGTACTGCTCCCAGGTCCAGACCAGCTGGCGGCGAGCCATGATTCCAACCGCGTGCCGGCGGTACTTCGCCGTGCCGCGGACATCGTCGATCGGGTTGGCCGCACCCGACGCCAGATCACCGAACTGCTTGGCGATCGACGGAGTGATGACCTTGCCCGACTCCCAGAAACCGCCCTCTTCCAGCGCGGCGTTCAAGAACTCCTCCGCAGCCTTCGCCCGGATCGGGGTCGGCGCCGCCGACCCGATACCGGTACGCACCGTGCGGGACTCGGGGTGAAGCGCCAGGCCGAACGCACACACCGCGATCACCATCGCGTTGCGGGAACCCACCTTGGAGTACTGCTGCGGGCCGTCCGCCTTCTTGATGTGGACGCTCTTGATCAGCTCATCGGCCGCCAGCGCGTTGCGCTTGACACCCGTGTAGAACTCATCGATCGGGATCAGCCGCGAACCGCGTACCGACTCCACCTCCACCTCGGCGCCCGCAGCCAGCAGCGCGGGATGCGAGTCACCGGCCGGCGAGGCACAACCGAGGTTGCCACCGACACCGCCGCGGTTGCGGATCTGCGGGGACGCGACCGTGTGCGAGGCGAGCGCGAGACCCGGCAGCTCCGACCGGAGGTTCTCCATGATCTGCGTGTACGGGACGGAGGCGCCCAGACGGACAACGTCCTCGCCGACCTCCCACTCCCGCAGCAGACCGATGCGGTTCAGGTCCAGGAGGTACTCCGGCCGACGGTGATCGAAGTTGATCTCGACCATCACATCGGTGCCACCCGCAATCGGCACAGCTGTGGGGAACTCGGCCTTAGCGGCGAGCGCCTCCTCCCAGCTGGCGGGGCGAAGGAAGTCCATGAGCGG
>NZ_JBSFTS010000061.1:0-1544 GCF_053591375.1 Streptomyces sp. NPDC003034 | reverse complement strand
TTCCGGGGATACCCGCACCGGATCGTCCGGTTGGACGAGGGCCTCCTCTAGAAACGCGCGCAGGGCGGAGGCAGGGATGGGGCCGGTCCCGCGCCACTCTCCCCGGGCGATCACGAACTGCCAGCGCTGCCAGGTGTCGCACTGGGTGAGGGCGCCCGGTGCGGTGCCGCGCAGCCGGGCGGCGATCTCGTCCAATGAGGCGCGGCTGTGCAGCAGGCCGAAGACTTCACCGGCCAGGTCGCGGCGTCCCGCCTTCGCATGGTCGTGTGCGGATCGCGCGTCGGCGACCAAGTCGGCGATCCGGTCCAGGAGTTCCAGGCGCGTTGGAGACCAGTTGGACGTGTCGGCCTCCACGACGAGCAGCCAGTCGCCCAGTTCGGCGGCGTGCCCCGTCGCGGTCGACGGCATTGACGGGGTCGACGGGCGGCCCGTGGAATCGCGTACCGGTACGAGCGCATAGTGCCGGTCCCCGATCGTGACCCGGAGGGGAGCCGCCTCGCACGCGCGGCGCGCGGCGAGGTACCTCCCGGCCAGTGCCACCGCCGTCTTGGTACGCAGCGGAGGGCGGGCCCCGGCGATCTGGCGTCCGGTCGGGGACAGGACGCGCACGTCGAGGCCCAAGCTGTGCCGTAAGAGCTCCAGCACGGAGTCCGGGACACCCTGGTCGGTGAGGAGCCGCCGATGGCGTTCGACCACGGCGGCGAGGCTGCCGACATGCTCGCGGTACAGACGGCGCCGGACGTGTTCGGTGATCGTGGTGAATGATATGTCCGGTTTTACGGCAAGGAGCGGGAGGCCGTGGCGTCGGCAGGCGCGTACGAGGTCGTCCGGGATGAGCCCGTGTGCGGCTTCGCCGGCGGCGAGGACCGCGACGCCCGCCTGATCGAGGACGCGTACGAAAGACTCGGCGTCTCCGTCCCCCTGCCACCAGGCAAGCCCGGTGAGGACGAGCTCGCCGCCGGTGAGGAAGCGGCCCGGGTCGGCCAGGTCGGTGGTCAGGACCGCGCGTACGGCTCGATCCCTGTCGCCGGTGTCCTGGTCCACGAGCAGGGGCAGCCGCAGCTCGTCGGAAAGTTCGCGTAACCGCATGGTCGACACTCTCTCATGTCCCTCAAGCGGTCATTCTCTTTCCGGTGCCTGAATCACCGCAGTTCACGGGCATGACGCGGTGGGAAAGCACGGTGGTCCACAGGCGACGGAGAAGCCGGTTTTGGGGGATCGGTGACTGCCTCGTCCCCTTGATCGCTCGGTCTACTTTTACGCACCCGGCCGACTGCGCGTGAACAGCCGACCGGGGGCCCTGGCTCGCAACGAAACCCAGGACGGAAACCCCGGACGAAAGGCGCGGACGAACGGCCCGACGAACGTCCCGGACGAACGCCCCGCGCGACGCGCCAGGACGGCAGCTCCGACAAACGGCTCACCACGAACGCCCCGATATGTAGAGGACCGCTCATGGACTTCCTTCGCCCCGCCAGCTGGGAGGAGGCGCTCGCCGCTAAGGCCGAGTTCCCCACAGCTGTGCCGATTGCGGGTGGCACCGA
>NZ_JBSFTS010000059.1:0-1755 GCF_053591375.1 Streptomyces sp. NPDC003034 | reverse complement strand
TTCAGAACTAACACAGTGGACGCGAGCAACTGAGGACAAGCCCTCGGCCTATTAGTACCAGTCAGCTCCACCCGTTACCGGGCTTCCACATCTGGCCTATCAACCCAGTCGTCTACTGGGAGCCTTACCCTCTCAAGGAGGTGGGAATACTCATCTTGAAGCAGGCTTCCCGCTTAGATGCTTTCAGCGGTTATCCCTCCCGAACGTAGCCAACCAGCCATGCCCTTGGCAGGACAACTGGCACACCAGAGGTTCGTCCGTCCCGGTCCTCTCGTACTAGGGACAGCCCTTCTCAATATTCCTACGCGCACAGCGGATAGGGACCGAACTGTCTCACGACGTTCTAAACCCAGCTCGCGTACCGCTTTAATGGGCGAACAGCCCAACCCTTGGGACCGACTCCAGCCCCAGGATGCGACGAGCCGACATCGAGGTGCCAAACCATCCCGTCGATATGGACTCTTGGGGAAGATCAGCCTGTTATCCCCGGGGTACCTTTTATCCGTTGAGCGACGGCGCTTCCACAAGCCACCGCCGGATCACTAGTCCCGACTTTCGTCCCTGCTCGACCCGTCGGTCTCACAGTCAAGCTCCCTTGTGCACTTACACTCAACACCTGATTGCCAACCAGGCTGAGGGAACCTTTGGGCGCCTCCGTTACTCTTTAGGAGGCAACCGCCCCAGTTAAACTACCCATCAGACACTGTCCCTGATCCGGATCACGGACCGAGGTTAGACATCCAGCACGACCAGAGTGGTATTTCAACGGCGACTCCACCATGACTGGCGTCACAGCTTCAAAGTCTCCCACCTATCCTACACAAGCCGAACCGAACACCAATATCAAACTATAGTAAAGGTCCCGGGGTCTTTCCGTCCTGCTGCGCGAAACGAGCATCTTTACTCGTAGTGCAATTTCACCGGGCCTATGGTTGAGACAGTCGAGAAGTCGTTACGCCATTCGTGCAGGTCGGAACTTACCCGACAAGGAATTTCGCTACCTTAGGATGGTTATAGTTACCACCGCCGTTTACTGGCGCTTAAGTTCTCAGCTTCGCCACACCGAAATGTGACTAACCGGTCCCCTTAACGTTCCAGCACCGGGCAGGCGTCAGTCCGTATACATCGCCTTACGGCTTCGCACGGACCTGTGTTTTTAGTAAACAGTCGCTTCTCGCTGGTCTCTGCGGCCACCCCCAGCTCAAGGAGCAAGTCCTCTCACCAGTGATGGCCCCCCTTCTCCCGAAGTTACGGGGGCATTTTGCCGAGTTCCTTAACCATAGTTCACCCGAACGCCTCGGTATTCTCTACCTGACCACCTGAGTCGGTTTAGGGTACGGGCCGCCATGAAACTCGCTAGAGGCTTTTCTCGACAGCATAGGATCATCCACTTCACCACAATCGGCTCGGCATCAGGTCTCAGCCTTACATGAGGGACGGATTTACCTACCCCTCGGCCTACACCCTTACCCCGGGACAACCACCGCCCGGGCTGGACTACCTTCCTGCGTCACCCCATCGCTTACCTACTACAAGTCTGGTCCGTCGGCTCCACCACTTTCCTTTCCCCGAAGGGTCCGGAACGGCTTCACGGACTTAGCATCGCCTGATTCGATATTGGGCGTTTCAAAGCGGGTACCGGAATATCAACCGGTTGTCCATCGACTACGCCTGTCGGCCTCGCCTTAGGTCCCGACTTACCCTGGGCAGATCAGCTTGACCCAGGAACCCTTAGTCAATCGGCGCACACGTTTC
>NZ_JBSFTS010000058.1:0-3116 GCF_053591375.1 Streptomyces sp. NPDC003034 | reverse complement strand
GCAGCGTTCTGGGTACGATCTTCACCGGTCTCCTGATCGGCCTGCTGTTCGCCGCGGCCGCACTCGTGTGCGCGGCCGTCCTCGTCGCGGCCGTGTTCTTCACCCTGGCCGCCGCCGTCACCGGCCTGAACTCCTGCTTCCGCACGGGCGAGGTGCACGAGCTGCTGCCCGCCCTGCTCTCCCCGCTGCTGGTGTGGTCCCTCTACGGCTTCCAGCTCTTCGACGGCCCGGACGTGGCGGCACCGCCCATCGTGCTCTACGCCTTCTCGCTGGCCGGCCCGCTCTCGGTGTCCGCCCTCTCGCTGTGGGAGATACGGCGCCTGCGCACCCGGTACGGCGTGACACTGGGCTCGCTGCTCGGCCGGTAGGCAGGGGCGGCGTCCGGCGAGCGTCGGCCGGGAGGGCGGGGAGGGCGGGGAGGGCAGGGAGAGCGGGGAGGGCAGGGGGGCGGGAGGCGCCTTCAGGCGGTTGAAACCACCCCTTCGAGCCCATTTGGAGGCAGGTCCGGGGACCGCGTGCGTGCTCGCGGGTAGTGCATGAGGCGTGATCTCCATCCTCCGGCGGCTGCACGACCGCTTCCAGCGCTCCGTCGCGGGCCTGGCCTGGAACCGCGGCCGGGAGATGGAACTGATGCACCGGGCGATGGGCTTCGCCGCCCTCGGGTTCCTCACCCTGGTGCCGCTGCTGGTGGTCGTGGCCGCCGCGGCGCCCGGCAGCGGCTCGGGCTTCGGCCGCTGGATCGGCCAGGCCCTCGGCGTGACGGAGACCTCCCGGGACCGGGTGGAGATGCTGTTCAGCGCGGCCGACCTGGCGCTGGAACGGACCACCGCCTTCGGAATGGCCGCGCTCGCCGTCTTCGGCCTAACCTTCGGATGGGCCGTGCAGACCGGCTACGAGAAGGTCTGGGACCTGCCGACCGCCCGCTGGCACACGATGTGGCGGCACGTCGTCTGGCTCGGCCTGCTGGTCTGCTATCTCGCGCTGCTCGTACAGATCCCCGCGCCGTCGGAGAGGGGATGGGGGGCCGTCATCGGCGCGGTGGGCGACTTCATCGGCACCTGCCTGTTCTTCCTGGGCTCGCAGCACTTGCTGCTCGGCGGCCGGGTCCGCTGGCGGGCGCTGGTACCGGGGGCGGTGGCGACCAGCGTGGGACTGGTCGGGCTGCGGCTCTTCTCGCAGCTGGTCTTCTCCCCGCTGATCGCCTCGAACGCCGTGACGTACGGCCCCTTCGGCACCCTGCTGGTCGTCCAGTCGTGGCTGGTCGGCGTCGGTTTCGTGGTCTACGGCGGCGCCCTCCTCGGCCGCCTGCTCCACGAGCACCTCGCACTGGAGCGCCTGCGCCGGAGCGGACTCGTGCCTTCTGAGCGCTGGGATCCCCCTCGTACGGAGCCCGGCCGGCCGGACTGACCCGCGGCCGCAGGAGCACGGGGTGCCTCGCGGTTCCGCGAACCGGACCCCGCACCTCGCCGCGGCTGAAGGTGGCGCCTACGGGCTGACGGCGAGGAAGAGGAAGGCCGCGAAGAGGACGAGGTGGACGCCGCCCTGGAGCAGGGTGGCGCGGCCCGGCACGATGGTGAGGGCGCTGACCACGACGGTCAGCGCGAGCAGCACCATGTGGATCGGGCCGAGGCCGAGCAGCAGCGGGCCGGAGAGCCAGATGGAAGCCAGGGCGATGGCCGGGATGGTCAGACCGATGCTGGCGATGGCCGAGCCGTAGGCCAGATTCAGGCTGGTCTGGACGCGGTCGCGGCGCGCGGCCCGGACAGCGGCGAGGGTCTCGGGCAGCAGCACGAGCAGGGCGATGATCACACCGACGACGGCGTGCGGGAGGCCGGCCTGCGCGACGCCCGCCTCGATGGTCGGGGAGACGGCCTTGGCGTTGCCGACGACCGCGACGAGCGCGACGAGCAGCAGGCCGAGGCTGATCAGGGCGGCGCGGGAGGTGGGCGGCGCGGCGTGGGCTGCCTCCTCCGCATCCGGGACGGGGCCGGCTGCCGGACCCGCGACCGGACCCGACGCCGGTGCCGCAACCACAGCCCGACCCCCGGCAGTGCCCACAGCCCGGCCGACCGCCGGACCCACCGGCGCGGGTCCGGCCCCCGTGCCCACCGTCTCCTTGCCGTGCGGCCCGGTGTCCACGGGCAGGAAGTAGTCCCGGTGCCGGACCGTCTGGACCGCGATGAACAGCCCGTACAGGGCGAGCGAGGCGACGGCGGCGAAGGTCAGCTGGGCGGTGGAGAACTGGGGCCCCGGCTTGCTGGTGGTGAAGGTCGGCAGCACGAGGCTGAGAACGGCGAGGGTCGTGACGGTGGCGAGGGCCGCGCCGGAACCCTCGGCGTTGAAGACGGCCACGCGGTTGCGCAGGGCGCCGACGAGCAGCGACAGGCCGACGACGCCGTTGCAGGTGATCATGAAGGCGGCGAAGACCGTGTCGCGGGCGAGCGCAGAGGTCTCGCCGCCGCCGTCGGCCATCAGGGTGACGATGAGGGCCACTTCGATGACGGTGACGGCGACGGCCAGGACGAGGGAGCCGAAGGGTTCACCCACCCGGTGGGCGACCACCTCGGCGTGGTGGACCGCCGCCAGCACCGCGCCCGCCAGGCACAGGGACACGAGGGCGACCGCGACGGCGGGCAGATCGCGCCCCCAGCTGAAGGCGAGCGCGACGAACGCCACCACGGGGACCACTACGGTCCAGTCGGTCAGGGGTGATCGGTGCGTAGCCGTACTCATATCAGCCAAGTTGCCAGAACTGCTCCCCTGATGCGGCGCCACCACCGCGCGCACCGCTCTGACGTGGCACTTCTCACGTGATGGCCGGGCGTGGCGGCCGCCGTGGCCGCCGTCTCCCCGCGGTCGGCGCGCGGCGGCGCGTGGGCGGGCCGGGCGGGGCGATCGCCCCGGCCCCGCCCGCACACGTCCACGACCCCGCACACGTCCACGACCCCCGACCACGTCCGCGACGAATGGCCGTATGTCACACCGCGCGCTCGTGGCCTTCCCAGTACGGGTCGCGCAGGCGCCGCTTGTACAGCTTGCCGTTCGGGTCGCGCGGCATCGTCTCGATGAAGTCGACGGACTTGGGGCGCTTGTAGCCGGCCAGTCGCCGCTCGCAG
>NZ_JBSFTS010000057.1:0-3400 GCF_053591375.1 Streptomyces sp. NPDC003034 | reverse complement strand
GCCGCTTGTACAGCTTGCCGTTCGGGTCGCGCGGCATCGTCTCGATGAAGTCGACGGACTTGGGGCGCTTGTAGCCGGCCAGTCGCCGCTCGCAGGAGCAGGAAGGAACGGATACATGAGCATTCTCGACGGGAAGGCCGGGTGGGGCCGTGCTGGGCGGTGTCAAGGCAGCGGACGTGACGGAACCGGAGCACTCGGCGGCCGGGCGGTCCGTCGAGGACCGTGGCGGCGGTCCGCACGCGTACGGGGGCGATGCGGATGATGCGGAGCCTCGCCGTCCGCTGAACGCGGGAACGGCGGCCGTCGTCATCCTGTGCCTGGCAACGGCGCTGGCCCACGTCCTCCTGGTCTTTCTGCACGTGGCGCCGGCGAACGCGGTTTCGCAGCTCTACAGCCGGCCGATCAACGCCTGGGTCTATCCGCTGTTCGAGCAGAACTGGCGGCTCTTCGCCCCGGACCCGGAGTCGGTCAACCGGCAGATCTCAGCGAGGACCGGGCGGACGACGCCCGACGGCACCGTGGAGGTCAGTGACTGGTTCGACCTGAGTGCCGTGGACGCTTCCGCAGTCGAACACAATCCCTTCCCCAGCCACACGGCACAGAACATGCTGCGCCGCGCCTGGAGTTCCTATCTGGAAGTGCTCGGTACCGACGACCAGCCGCGTTCGGAGCGTGCCGTGATGATGCAGACCTACCTGCGCAACATCGCGGCGGATCGCGTCGCCGCCCACCGGCCCGGCTCCTTCGACTCCATCCAGCTGCGGGTGATCACGCTACCCGTCGGCGCCTCGGGCACGCAGGCTGCTCGCCGCCCGGCCACGGCCGCCGCCGTGCCCGCCAACGCCCGTCATCTGCCCTGGTGGAAGGTGGAGCCCCGTGGAACGAACTGAGCTGACATCGGCTTCCGCGCCCGCACCCCCGCTGCTGCAGCGCGTGCTCGACCGCGTGGGCATGCTCTTCGCCCTGCTGATCGAACGACCGGTCTCCCTGTACGCCGCAGCGGTCCTCCGTATCGGATACGGACTGCTCTACCTGGTCTTCCTGTTGCGCGAGTTCCCGCACCGCCACGAGATCTGGGGTCCCGATGCGCCGTGGACGCCCGAGCTGGCGAGGCAGCTCTTCGACCAGACCGGATGGGTTAGCCTCCTCACCCTCTCCGACCACCGTGCGTACTTCGAGAGCTGTTACGCGGCCGCTCTGGTCACATCCGCACTTTTCATGCTCGGCTGGCGGACCAGGGCCGTGTCCGTGCTCTTCGCGGTCGTGGTGGCCTCGTTCCACGCCCGGGCGATCTTCATGACGGACGGGGGCGACAATCTCATCCTCCTGATGTCCGTCTACCTCGTCTTCACCGCCTGCGGCCGTCGCTGGTCCCTGGACGCACGCAGGCGGACGGGCGCGGCGGCGGACGGGGCCCGGCACCCGCGCAGATTCCCCGGGGTCTCCGGGCTCCTCGGGTCCTGCGGGTTTCGCGCAGTTCGCGGGTTCCGCCGGACCGTGGTGACCGTGCTGCACAACTGCGGCATGTTCGTCATCGCCGCCCAGGTCTGCTTCCTCTACGGATCCGCAGGCCTGTACAAGGTGCAGGGCGGCTCCTGGGGCAACGGCACCGCCCTCCACTACGTGCTGAACCTCGAACTCTTCCGGCCCTGGCCCGCGCTGTCCCTCCTGCTGGACGAGCACTCCGTGGTGATCGCCATCGCCGGGTATCTGACGGTGCTGCTGCAGGTCGCGTTCCCGTTCGTCCTGTTCGGCAGGCTCAAATACCCGGTCCTGACCATGCTGTTGGGCCTGCACGTGGGGATCGCGGTCTTCTTGGGACTGCCGCTCTTCTCCGCCGTGATGATCGTCGCGGACGCCGTGTTCCTTCCGGACCGCTTCTACCGGTCCTTGGGGCAACTGTGGCGACGTACGCTCCGATCCGCAGGAGTCTCCCGGACGGGGGATCCGGCCGCTGGCGAACCCGCACTCGTACCACCCCAGCCGGGACCGGCCGGCTGAACCGAGCAGGAGGTCGGCGCTCCCCGTGGAGGCGTTGACGGTGTGGGCCGGTACGGGACCCAGGGGTCGGTGGTCTCGACGCGCAGGCCGGGCGGGACGTCATCGGCCGGGATCCAGTCCAGGAAAGCCTGCGAGGCGTCGCGGCGGACCAGGTACTCGACGGCAGGGTCATGCCCGCCCGCCCCTTCCCCGGCCCCGGGCGTCCTCGTCCGGGCCGGGTTACGTATCGTTCTCCACCGCCGGCACAGCCCCCTGCGCCTCGCGTCGGGACGCGGCCACCGGTGCCGTCGGGGAAGATGGAGGTGTCCCCGTCCCAACAGTGAGGAGCGTCCGCGCTGATGCCCGCTTCCGGTTCCGGCTCAGGGCGACCCACGATCGCCGATGTGGCCCGTGTCGCCGGGGTGTCCCGTACGACGGTCTCGCACGCCCTCAACGGCCTCGGCAAGGTGGACCCCCGGACGCGGGAGCGCATCAAACAGGTCGCCGCCGAGCTCGGCTACCGGCCCAGCCTGCGGGCCCAGCGGCTGCGGCGCGGGCAGGCGAGGGCCATCGCCCTCGCCTCCTCCATGCCGTTCGCGGTGGCCGGTGGGCCGTCCCGGCTGGGCTTCTACATGGAGATCGCCGCCGCTGCCGCCGAGAGCGCCCTGCTGCACGACTACGCGCTCGTGCTCGTCCCGCCGGTGCAGTCCGGGTCAGGGCTGAACTCGGTCGACATCGACGGGGCCATCGTCGTCGAGCCGGACGTGCACGATGCGGCGGCGGCCCATCTGAGGGAGCGCGGGCTGCCGTACGTGGCGCTCGGCAGGCCGGTCTCGCCGGAGGAGAGCGCTCCGTACGTCGATCTGCGCGGCCGGCTCGTCGCCGAGCTGCTGCTCGGCCACCTGCGCGAACAGGGCGCCGCCCGGCCCGCGCTCCTCATCGGATCCGGCGCACGGCATTCGTCGGTCGACGCGCGGGCCGCGTACGAGCGCCTGGCCGAGGAGTACGGCTGGGAGCCGATCGTGGTGACGGCGCCCGAGTCGGGGGGCGAGCAGGCCGGCTACGAGCGCTGTGCCGCGCTGCTCGCCGAGCATCCCGGGATCGACGCCGTCTGCGCGCTGGTGGACGCCTTCGCCGTGGGCGCGGTCCGGGCCATCCGGGACAGCGGGCGCTCCGTGCCGCAGGACGTCATGGTCGTCACCCGGTACGACGGGCTGCGCGCCCGTACCTGCGAGCCGCCGCTCACGGCCGTCGACCTGCATCTGGACCGGGCGGCCGCGGACGCGGTGGAACTGCTGCTGGCGCGGCTGCGCGGCGACGTGACCACCGGCGCGGTGGTCACTGGGATCGCGGCTGCTGTCGGCCCTCGGGGAGCCTGCCACCTCGCCGAAGGCGGACCTGGTGATGGCGGGGGTCGCCG
>NZ_JBSFTS010000056.1:0-4186 GCF_053591375.1 Streptomyces sp. NPDC003034 | reverse complement strand
CTGCGGAGAAAGGGAACAGGGCGAGAAGTCCGGCCGCCACAGCGGCTGACACTGCGATGCGGGCAACAGCCCCGCCCCGCCCGCCCTACCTGACAAGGTCCCGCAGACACCGTTGTCGGCATTTCCCCGGGACGGAACCATAAGTTTCACGCAGTGAGGAGTCGCCCAAATGATTACGACGGGAATTCACGGTGCGCGCAATGCTCTTTCGGTCGGCGTGCTGGGCACGGGGTCGTACGTACCGGCTCATGTCGTCTCGAACGACGAAGTCGGAGCGCCGGCCGGAGTCGATCACGAATGGATTTTCGGTAAAACGGGAATACGCAACCGCAGGTGGGCGAAAGCCGATGAGGCCACATCCGACCTTGCGGTGATCGCGGGGCGCCAGGCGCTGGAGAGCGCCGGGATCCGCGCCGCGCAGCTGTCCCTGATCGTGGTGGCGACCTCCACCCCCGACCAGCCCCAGCCGCCGACCGCCGCCGTGGTCGCCGCCGAGCTCGGCGCCGACCAGGGCACCGCCGCCTTCGACGTCAACGGCGTGTGCACCGGCTTCCTGTTCGCGCTCACCACGGCGCAGAGCATGCTGGCCGCCACGGCCGGCGAGGGGTACGCGCTCGTCATCGGCGCCGACGTCTACTCCCGCATCCTCAACCCCGAGGACCGGCGCACCACCATCCTCTTCGGTGACGGAGCGGGCGCGGTCGTCATCGGCCCGGCCGCCGGAGCGGGCCGGGGAATCCTTTCGAGCCGGCTGGCCAGTTATGCGGCGGACCGGCACCTCATCGAGGTTCCCGGCGGCGGCAGCCGCATTCCCACCACTGCCCAGACACTCGATCAGGGACTTCAGTACTTCACCATGAACGGCCGCGGTGTCCGCGATTTCGTGGCCGAGAACGTCCCGCCCGCGGTCCGTGAATTCCTCGCGGAACAGGAATACACCCCCGCGGACCTCCAGCATTTCGTTCCGCACCAGGCCAACGGCCGCATGCTGGACAGCCTTTCCGCCGAACTGGGCGTGGGCGCCGGCCGCACCTGGACCACGTACGAGGAGTACGGCAACACCGGCTCCGCCTCCGTCCCCATCACCCTCGACCACGCGGCGCGCTCCGGCCGGCTGACCGCCGGCGACCTGGTCCTGCTCGCCGGCTTCGGCGGCGGCATGGCCCTGGGCCTGTCGCTCATCCGCTGGTAGTCCACCTCCCTCCCCTACCACCCCAGGGGACGACATCCCTCAAGGAGTTCCCATGCTGGACGCAACCGTGCTCGACGACGCCACGGTCGACGCCTACCTGACCCGCATCGGCGCCACCCGGCCCGCCGCCCCGGACCTCGCGGGCCTGCGCCACCTGGCCGAGCGCGCCGTACTGTCCGTACCGTTCGAGAACCTCGACTACCACCTCGAAGGCCGCGAGATCCACATGGATCAGCGCTCCGTGGACAAGATCGCCCGGGAGAACCGCGGCGGCGGCTGCTACGAGGTCAACCCCGCGCTCGGCTTCGTCCTCGAAGCCCTGGGCTACCAGGTGGAGATCCTGCCGGGCCGCGTGCACCGCCCCGAGGGCCTCGGCCCGTTCCTCGGCCACCTCGCCCTGAAGGTGACCATCGGCGCGGACGCCTACCTCGTGGACACCGGCTTCGGCCGCAACAGCCGCTTCCCGCTGGACTTCAACAGCCGCGAGGTCCAGAGCGACCCGCACGGCGAGTACCAGCTGAAGGACGTCGAGGGCCAGGCCGGCACGGTCGACCTGTGGCTCGGCGGCCGCCCGCTGTACCAGGTCGTCGAGACGCCCGTCCGCATCGAGGACTACGCGCCCAGCCTGTGGTGGTACCGCACGGCGCCCGACTCCTCCTTCCTCCAGGCGCTGTTCTGCTCGATCCGCACCGAGAACGGCCTCGTCACCCTCAAGGGCCGCCACCTGAACATCGTGGACGGCGACCAGCGGTCCAAGACCGTCCTCGAAGACGACGCGGACGTCCTCGCGGCGTACAAGACCCACTTCGGCATCAGCCTCGACGTGCTGCCCGCCGAGCCGGCGAACTCCACCACCACCGGCGTCCGTACCGACTGAGAGAGTCCCAGAGGCCATGGCTGACCTGATCGCCGGCGAAAGCCGGCCCACGAGAGAGAGCGAAGCGGTGTCCGCCGCCGGGCCGTCCGACCTGGACGTCCTGGTGGTCGGGGCCGGCCCCACCGGCCTGCTGACCGCCGTCGAGCTGCTGCGGCGCGGCATCCGGGTCCGGGTGATCGACCGAGCCGCCGAACCCATGCTGACCCCCAAGGCCCTGTCCGTCTGGCCCCGTGCCCTCGACATCCTCGAAGACACCGGCCTGGGCGACGTGGTGAACGAGGAGTCCGTACGGATCAACACGCTGAGCTACTTCTCCGAGCGGCGCCCGCTGGCCTCCTTCGGATTCTCCGACGACCTGGCGTGCCGCACCCTCCCGCAGCACGTCACCGAGCGGCTCCTCACCGAGCGCTTCCAGGCACTCGGCGGGAAGATCGAGCGCGGTGTGCGGCTCCTAGCCCTGGACGGCGTGGACTTCTCCGGCCGCATCGAGGCCACCGACGGGGTCACCGCCGTACTGGAGACCCCCGAAGGCCTGGAGCGGATCCGCGTACCGTTCGTCGTCGGCGCCGACGGCGCCGGCAGCGCGGTCCGCGGCCAGCTGGGCGTCGGCTTCGAAGGATCCACCTACGAGATGGCCTTCGCCCTGGTCGACGCCCGTATTACGGGGCATCTGCCGCCGGACGAATGCCACTTCTACCAGTCGGCGAACGGCGCCCTGGTGATCGTGCCCATCCCGGGCGGGATCTTCCGCTTCCTGTCCGTGATGCCGCAGGGCGACGCCCAGGTCGACGCCGGGATGATGCAGGCCATCATCGACGAGCGCGGCCCGCGCGGTGTCCGGATCGAGGAAGCCGTCTGGAAGGCGGTGTTCCGGGTGCACGCCCGGCGCGCCAGCGAGTTCCAGCGCGGCCGGGTCTTCCTGGCCGGCGACGCCGCCCACGTCCACAGCCCGGCCGGCGGCCAGGGCATGAACAACGGCCTCCAGGACGCGCACAACCTCGCCTGGAAGCTCGCCGCGGTGATCCGCGGCGAATCCCCCGCCTCGCTGCTCGCCACCTACGGCGAGGAGCGCTCCGAGGTCACCCGGCAGATCGTGCGCGACACCGACCTCCAGACGCGGGCCTGGGTCGCCAAGGCCAAGGCCACGGTGGCGGCGCGCGACGCGGCGTTCCGGCTGCTCGACCGGACCGGGATCGTCTCGGAGTTCTACGCCCCCGTGATGGCGGGCCGCCGGCTCTCCTACCCGGTGACCCGCGATACGCAGCAGCCCTCGGGCTGGACGGGCTGCCGCGTACGGCGGGCGCTGCCCGGCGGGCTGGAGGTCGGTGCGGTCTTCCCGCGGCGCCTGGCGCTCGCGTACGGGATCTCCGGGCCGGCGGCCGACCCGCACGGCTGGCACCTGGCGGTCGTGTCCGACGGCAGCCGGGAATGGGAGCGGGAGCTGGGGCACGTCGTGGCCCAGTGGCCGCTGCTGCGCCAGGTGGCGCTGCGCCGGCGGGAAGCCGGGGCGCAAGCCGGGTGCAAGGCCGCGGGCTACTACCTGATCCGGCCCGACGGCCACATCGTGGCCCACGGCCACGCCCGTGACCTGGGACGACTCGAAGCGGAATTGCGTCTATCGTTCGCCTGAGCCGAATTTTCCGCCCGGATCCGCCATGATTTTCCGGCCCGGATCCCGGTTTTCCGTCAACTCCGACCCCTTCCCGGACCTGTTCCCCCTCCGGTTCCCGCGTTCCCGTTTCCCGTTCCCGAGTTCCCCTCTCGGGCGGGAACCGCGCGGGAACGGTCCGGTAAGGCCCCTTGGGAATCTCAGTTTGTCGAAAGCGACACGGGATTCAAAACAAACAAGGGGAACGAAATGCGCGGCAAGCTCGCTGGTCTGGTCGGTATCTTCGCGGTCGCCCTCGCCCTGGGCCTGGGTGTCTCGGTCGAGCAGAACGACGAGGCTGACGCCACCACGACCGGTTACGCCGTCCTGGCCGAGAACAAGGGCCCGAACGCCCCCCTCCCGGCCCCGGGCGTGTGACCCGAACCGCCGCGCAACCCAGTGGGGCCCCCCGCCGCCGCCCCCCGCGGCCCCCCGCGGGGGCCGCCCCCCGGGCCCCCGCGCCGCCGCC
>NZ_JBSFTS010000055.1:0-4906 GCF_053591375.1 Streptomyces sp. NPDC003034 | reverse complement strand
TTCATAGTGTTTCGGTGGTCATAGCGTTAGGGAAACGCCCGGTTACATTCCGAACCCGGAAGCTAAGCCTTTCAGCGCCGATGGTACTGCAGGGGTGACCCTGTGGGAGAGTAGGACGCCGCCGAACTTTTATTGTGGGGAAGCCCCGCACCTTATGGTGCGGGGCTTTCCTGCGTTCTAGACCCTTTTCGACACGGCACCATCTCGCCGTGTCCCTTTGCCCTGGCAAGCTTCCTCATCGGGGGGAGAGACAGCATGCGGCTTGAGCGAGGAGCGACTGGCTTCTGGGGTCCCGGTGACGGACCGGCGAACGAGACGGACGTGGCGCTCTTTCGCAGTGCCTGCTGGGAAACCGCGAGAGGGATCGGTGGCCGTGTCAACCAGTTCTCCGCGGCAGGAGTGTCCAGTTTCCATTCGGGCGTCATCACCAGCCGGGCAGAGCAGCACTTCCTTCTGTGTCATGCTCACTTGCCAGTCGTCGCGTTCGCCGAGCTGCCACCGAGCCAGAACAGCCGCTGTCGCGCTTTGTGAACCCACCACCCTGGGCGGACGCCTTCGAAGCCGTCGGTTTCGGCTGCCTCAGCGTCGAAGACCTGAGCTTGCCGATGTCCAAGGTAGACGTGGCCGAGCTGGCTGAAGCGGAACTAACTCAGGTCCGCTACTGGCGCCCCCAGGTGTTGAGTGACCTGCTCTTTAACTGGTGGGACTGATGGCCACCTGGGCATGGAGCTCGGCGCCAGCAGTCGGGGCGTCGAAGCCTATGAGCCCGCTCGGGGGCGGTACATGAACGGGAACCGTTGCGCTGGGGGCCAGCTGCGGTGAGGGCGGAGGCGGGCCGGCCACGGACGGGTTCTGTTTGCGGGCTTGCCGCAGTGCGGACACGGGAGCGCGACCGTGGCCGCTACTCAGCCCGCGGTGACTCGGGATGCGAAGGCGTCCAGGTGTTCCCACATGCGGACGAGACGCTCGTCCAGGGTGAGTGACTCGTCTGGGCGTCCGGCACGCAGCTTCGGCTGCCGCTTGCCGCGGAGGTACAGCGGGCAGGCGAGGTCGGCACAGACGTAGACGCCGACCGTATTGCCCTCGCGTCCCCGGGCTCCCGCCAAGGGGGCAACCAGCAAGGTGACGCCGGAGGAAGCGTGGCCCGTCAGACAGACCTGGCAGAGGCTGGACTTCACCGCGCTCGTGCGGCTCACGGCGGGAACCCGCAGGGAGATCCCCACCGGGCCGCTCGCACGGGGCAGCACGAGGTGCGCCCGCAGGGGAGCCCCTGGGTCCACCCACCCCAGGAAGTCCAGGTCCTCCCAAGGCAGTTTGGCGAAATTCAGCGGCAGCCTGAGGCGCGCCGCCTCCCCCTTGGTGCAATTCACGAAGGACGATCGAATCTGTTTCTCGGTCAGGGGTTCCACAGGGGTTGACCCTACGGACCTCCCGGACCCGTCTGCATCCCAATATTTCGGAATGTTCCACCCCGGGCAGGTCGGGAACCTCCCCATCACCACGGCCGCCAAGGCCCCGGTCCGGCTGGGCGAGTCGGCTGGCGGATTGAGATGGCTACTGCGAGCTGGAGACGGCCCTGCGCCTGGGCTTCGAGGGCTGCTCGTCCGCCGGCTGGCACCGCCACGTCCCCCTCGTCACCGCAGCCAGCCTGTTCCTCATCTGACAGCGGAGGGGCCAAGACGCTCTGCCAGGGCCCGTCCCTCTCCTCATTCGTCAGATCGACCCGCCCGCGCCCCGGATCGATGCGGAGTAGGCGGAGTAGCACTGATGGGCCGCACGCCCAGGGTCGCTCCCGCCCAGCTGCCCGGTCTGCGACGCTGCCCAGACGAGTGTCTCCGAACGCCTGCGAGGCCTACAGGTCGGGCAGAGTCTCGGAGCCGGTCGGAGGGCGTCCCTCTTCCAACCAGAAGAGATAGCCACGGAGGTGGGCCTGGAGGTCACCATCGAGGTAGGACAGCAGGTCAGCCAACCCGAAAATGGGAAGTGGTCAGAGCCGGATGGGGCGGTGGCGAAGTGCTCGGCCCACTCCCGAAGTCGTGCGCGTTCCTGCCACCAGGCGCGAACGGACTGTGTGGTCCACCACTGGTCGCCGTCCATGCCGTACTGGCCGCAGGGATCGTTCCAGGCCGCGAAGAGCACCCTGTTGACCTCGGCAGGTCTCCGGGGCTGACGGAAGACGAACTCCTGACCGGTCTCGTCGCACATGACGTGCCGTGGTGCGACCTCGGGGCACATCTCGCAGGTATCTGTCTCCGCGCCGTAGAACGGTCTCGGCACATTGCGCCAGTTCCGCTCGGCCCAGCGACCCATCAGGTAGGTCTCTGCCGGAGCAAGGACGGTGACCGTCTCCTTCCAGGGCAGTGCCGTTCCGGCTGACGCACGCACAGCCGGGAGCGGATCCCAGTACCCGGGACGATCGCTCACGCCCGCCTCCTTCACGATTCCCCGCCAAGACTCGGCGAGGGTGTCCAGGATCGGCGTTTCTGAGCAACGATGACCGAGAGGCCACGTGCACGCTGAACTGGACACCCTCGTGACCGCACTTTACGTCGGGTCGACGACGAGATCGGGAGAACCCGAAGCCTCGGTCGACCCCCGTTGTTGAGCGATTCGGAGCTCGTGTGCCTGGCCGTCGCCCAGTCCCTGCTGGCTTCCACTCCGAGTCCCCTGGTTGCGCTACGCGAATAGGCACCTGTCCGACGACATGTTCCCGTACCCGCCGCAGCGCGCGGGCTGCAAACAAGCGGCTTTCGGCCGCGCTGGGGTTGGTCAAGCGGCTGATCCGGGCACTGGCGATGGACAGCGACTCTGGTTCGACAATCACTGGATGACCGACTCGACAATGTCCGGTGGGGCCCGGCGGATATCGCCTGGCGGATCGGTGCCCTGGTCGGGCAGGGTGCCGCGTGATGAGCGATGAGTACGAGATGTCGTACACCCTCCCCGACTCTGTCGAGGCCTGCTGCAACGGGGGCGTGGCCTGGGTGCGGTGCGAGCGCTCAAGGACCCGCGGCGATCTGCCGTGTTCCTGTATGACGGGATCCGCCGTGACTGGCGGTGTGACCAGACCGACGAGCGGGCTCTGTATCTGGCGCGGCTGGTCCGTGATCTGGACCTGTCCCCCCATGCCGATCGTTGACCAGCTGGCGGGGGAAGAGGGGGCTTGCTTGCGGGCCTGCGAGGTAGTGGAGCTGCTGGCTCTCGCCGTATCGGGCGACGCCAGGGAAGGGCTTCGGGCGTATGTCGGCAAAGGCGAGCACTGGGTCTGCGTACTGGAGCAGCTGTCAGCTGGCTGGCCGCCGGAGTGGTGGGAAGACCTCGGTGACGTCGCACGCGCCCGGATCGCCGCAGAAGCGGAGCTTCCGTGGTTCTCCGAGCCGTGGACGCGGTTCGGCATCGAGGTCCAGAGTCGTCCGTTCGTTCCGCGGCCGTCACTGGCCGGCCTCAGCACCGCAGAACTCCTCGCTCTGCTCGCCGGCACTCGCACGGAAGGCACCACGAAGGTCGACGCGCTGCGTGCCTTGAGCGGCCGAGAGCCTGCTGAGGGGCTGATCCCACTGGTTCCCTCGGTGGGCACGGCGGACGGCCGCCGACCCTTGCCCTTGCTCAGGCGGGCCGTTGAGCGCCTGGGCGCCCTCGCCGTACCGGCGGCGCGAGGCCGGACACAGGAGGACTGTCCCTGGCTGGCTCTGCTGGGTGCGGAGGTCCTGGCCGACCACGCCCGACCACGCCGGCCTCGAGGCTTTTGCCGGGGCTGGTGAGCGAACTCCTCGAACGGTGGATGGCGCGGGCCTGGTGCGGCGGTCCAGACCGGACGGCCCGGCGCCTGGCCCGGTTCGGACCTGACGCCGCCGAGGCGGTGCCCTACCTGCGGTGCTTCTGGGGGCACACACCGCACTCGTACGAGCGGACCGCGTACCTGGAGGCACTCGCCGCCATCGACCGGGACGGCTGGAGCACGTGTACGCCGAGTCCCTCTACGAACTGCGAGGAAACGACGCCCGGTGCAGGGGATCACCTCGGCACCCACGAGTCCGGAGACCCTGGGACGGATCGCCGTACTGCGCGATGATCCGATGGAGACGACCGAAGTGAGAGCCGCGGCCTGAGCACGGCTGGTGGCCCCTACCGGCCGGCTGACCTGACGCTGTTCGAACGAGCAACCGCGACCGTCCGGGCGCCTCCCGTTCTCGTGAACAACGGCCCCGGCCTGATCCGGGCGCCTCCCGAGCCGCTGAACAACTCGGGGTGGCGGGGCTTCGCGAGGTCGAATGCCGCAGCCGACCGAAGTGCGCTCGATGAGGCTGGCCCAGGAAGCGCAGGCCGCGGATGACGGGCTGCGGAGACATGGCCCAGGCCTGTACCGCCACAGCCAGGACATGGTCCGGACGCCGACGACCCTCCAGCTCCTCCGTCACGCTACGGGGGTCCGGCGCCCCGCCGGATACCGCCGAGTGCTCGGGCGAGGAAGTTGTTCTGCGGGCCGGCTGCGCGTGTCAGTGAGGACGGCCGCCGCAAGATGAGCGTCGTGGATCGGGGCCGCCCGGGGCGCCCGACCGTCGTCTCGCGGTAGCAGCGTCCCGGGCTTGTGCCTGCGTCGGACCACGTCACCGTGGGGGAGGTGGCGGGGGTCGCTGGAGGGCTTTGACACCACTGAGATTGGGTTGTAGAGTTGAGCGGTTGCCTCGGACTGGACAAGTTCGGCAATGCCGCGTCCGGCGGATTCCGTGTGGACGCGCCCTCGACTCTTCATTCGAGAATCCGAAGCCGGTGAAATCCGGTGGAGAACTTCTGGTAGAGTCGGAATCGCTGGAAAGGGAAACGCGAAAGCGGGAACCTGGAAAGCGAAACCCGCTTCGACCGGGAATCGGACACGAAAGAGTCTGATAGAGTCGGAAACACAGAA
>NZ_JBSFTS010000054.1:0-5049 GCF_053591375.1 Streptomyces sp. NPDC003034 | reverse complement strand
GCCTCGGCGATCACGCCTTCCAGCAGCGCGGAGAAGACGCCGGCGTTCCGCCAGACCCGGAAACGCCCGTAGACGGTGGCCCAGGGGCCGAACTCGGAAGGCATCTCCCGCCACTGGCCGCTGGAGCGGAACCGCCAGATCACCCCCTCGAACTGTTCCCGCAGCCGCTCGGGATACGGGCCGTACCTGCCGATCGGCAGGTACGGCTCGATGAACTTCCACTGAGCATCGGTGAGTTGCCTACGCGTCACAGCCACTGTCCTACTGGGTTCCGCCCCACAGAGAAGGCAAAACCCAGCAACTGATCACGACACCACACAGGCCCTAGGGGCCCGACACCTGCTCCGGCACCTGCCCGGAGACGCCGCAAATGAGCGGCTGGTGCCTGTCGCACCGGAGAGTGCGGCAGCGATCATGTTCACCACCGCCGAGGCCGAGCTGCGCGGCAGGCTGGCCCGCATCGACGAACTGAAGGGTGACTTCGACGTCCTGGGTTCGCTCTACGCCGAGACCCAGCGCAGTCGGCGCAGGCATACGCCGATCCAAGAGGTGCACGGACTCGAATCCGCCACAGAGCTGCTCGAGAACGCGATTTCAGCCTGCCAGGTGGAAGTGCTGACCTGCGAACGCGGCAGGGACCTGCCGCCAGGGCGCATCGAGCAGGCCAACGAGCGCGATCTGGCCCTCGCCCGGCGTGGCATCCAGATGCGCACCCTCTACCAGCACTCCGCCCGCCACGAGGCAGCGACCCAGGACTACGTCAGCCATCTCGCCTCGTCGGGTAGCGAGGTCCGCACCTTGCCCGAGCTGTTCGGCAGACTGGTCGTTGTCGACCGGAAGGTCGCTTTCATCCCCCGTGCCGACGAGCACGAGGGCGTGGTCGTCGTCCAGGACCTCTCCACCGTCAGCTACCTGTGCGCAGTCTTCGAACACTCGTGGGTGCAGGCCACACCCCTCAACCCCGGGCACTTCGGAACGCCCGTCATCAAGACGGAGGCCGCACAGGCGATCGTGCGACTGCTCACGGAGGGCATGAAGGACGAGATGATCGCCAGACGACTCGGCATGTCCTTGCGAACCTGCCGCAAGCACATCGCGGACGTCATGGAGAGCTTCCGGGCTGAGAGCCGATTTCAGCTCGGATACCTGATCCGGGCACGGCTGGGCGACCCCAAACGCGCCAAGAGCGGAACGATCGACGTCGTTGTTGCTGCGGCCCTGTCCTCGGACAACCCAGAACAGTGATCACGGACCGCAACTGAACTGGTTGTCGGCGTACTTCGTTCAGCCGTACTTCCCCCCTCGAGGAAGGGGGAAGTACAACTCCGGCCACCCGTCTGCCGACCTGATCACCAAGGCCCTGAAGCAGGGCATCCGCCCCGAGGTTGCCGACCTCATCCAGCGCACGCGCACCGAGCTGCCCGCCGCAGCCTGATTCCGGCGGACGACCGTTGGATCACACCGCACGGCGGGTGTCCGTGACGCTGCCACCAGCTTCGTGAGCATGGTCCGCCGCAGTCACTCCTTCCTCGTCGCCGTGGCGATCCGGTCGGCGTAGGTGCGGTACGCCTTGCGCCCGGCCGGGGCGGAGCCGTCGCCGACGAGGGCGGCGCACTGCTTCAGCACGGCCTGGTGGAGCGCGGACGGGGCGGTGACGTGAGTAGCCCTGCCCGCGGTGGATCGTCCGGCCACCGCGCAGCGCTTCGCGGATCTCGGCGACATCGGTGGCCTTGAGGTGCTCGGCGAGCAGGCCGGGCACGTCGATGGCGTGCGGCTGCGGGTCCCACAGAGGAGGGGCCGGCCGATAGCCAGCCAGATCCAGGGGCGGGTCGAGCTGTCCAGGGTGGGCGAAGCCCAGCGCGTCGCGCCGCCGAAGGCGCCCTTGACCGCTCGGCGCGGCCCGCGCACTCCACGAGCGGGCGGCCCCGACCCCCGTTGCCGACAGCAACCGACTGGGGAACGAAGCCCTGGGGAAAATTCGGGATCCGCATCATCCCCCTGCCGGCGATCCCTGTCTTCACGGTAGGCGGTACTGGCAATCGGACAGGGGTCAGTCATGCTAAGCAACTCATCCGGGGGCCGCAGCCGTCACGCTGCACGCAGGCAGCAGTGCGGCCCACCTGGGCGCCCGAGCTGCTTGCGCACGGACGGTGGCCCCGCGGCTGGTTGGCCGCAGGGCCGGCAGGCGGCGGTGTCAGCGGCGGCCTCTGGCCGCCTCGGTGGGTATGCGGAGGCCGTCGCCGGCGACCAGGAGTGCGAGGACGACGGCGACGGCTTCGTTGCGCAGGACGCGAGCTGCTTGCCGGAGTCGGTCGGGATCCCGGGTGGGGAGGGACAGGGCCACGCACTACACCGTGTGTCCGCGCCGGACCTTCGTGGAGCAGATAGCCGGCTTGACCCGCAGGCATGGCCAGCGCACCGAGCGGCTGTGCTCGACCCTGGCCGCCCTCGGTCTCGCCCTGGCAGGCCGGGCCGGTGCTCGCCTCGCCTCCGTCCCCGGTGTGTCCGTCAGCCGGAGCACGGTCTTACGCCTGGTCGACGCGCTACCCGAGCCGGAGGTGCCAGCACCGCGTGTGGTTGGCGTCGATGAGTACGCCACCCGCAAGGGCCGCCACTACGGCACCGTCCTGGTGGACGTCGAAACTCGCCGTCCTATCGATCGCTCCCAGACAGGGAGGCGTCGAGCCTGGCCGCTTGGCTCGCTCAGCGGCCAGGTGTCGAAGTCATCTGCCGAGGTCGCGCGCCGTTCTTCGCCGAGGGCGCCGCGACCGGAGCACCACAGGCGGTGCAGGTCGCGGACCGGTGGCATCTCTGGCATAACCTGAGTGAAGCCACCGAGCGGAGCGTTGCCCAGCACCGCCGCTGCCTGTGTGTCCTGGCGCCCGCGGCAGCTCAGCCCGAACCCGAGGCCGTCCCGGCCGCGGACCCGTCCGCTTCGCCATGGCCGCGAGGACACCGGTTCGCCGACCGGACCCGGGCCCGGCACGCCGCCGTTCACGCCTTGCTGGAGGCAGGACACAGTCGGCGCTCGGTCCAGCGGCAGCTCGGTATGACCTATCGCACCGTCAAGCAGTTGGCCGACGCCGAGACGCCGGAGGAGCTGTTCACCGGTCAGTGGCAGAACCGGTCCTCCGTCCTGGACGACTTCAAGCCCTACCTGGACGACCGGTGGAGTGAGGGCTGCACCAACGCGTGGAAGCTGTGGGAGGAGATCGTGTCGCTCGGCTACAAGGGCAGTTATCAGCGCATGCGCGCCTACCTGAACGACAAGCGCACCTCACCGCGGCCGGTGACCGCCCCGCCCTCGCCCCGGGCCGTCGCCGGATGGATCCTCCGCCGCCCGGAAACCCTCACCGAGTCCGAGCAGCTCCAGCTCAAGGTTGTCCGGACGCACTGCCCCGAACTCGACGCACTCACCCGGCACGTCCGGTCCTTCGCGTCGATGCTCGTCGAGCGCCAAGGCGAACGCCTGCCGGAATGGCTCGCTGCCGTCCGACAAGATGACCTGCCCAGCCTCCACACCCTTGCCGCCGGAATCGACCGTGACCGGGACGCCCTCATCGCCGGTCTGACCCTGCCCTGGAACTCGGGTGTCGTCGAAGACCATGTCAACCGGATCAAGATGCTCAAGCGCCAAATGTTCGGTCGTGCCAGCTTCCGACTTCTCCGGAAACGAGTCCTGCTGGCGTGAGCTGGCCTGCAGCTCGTGCGGCCGTGCCACTGTCAGTGGCCCGGCCTACTCTGAGGGCGACACAGGACCCGTGAGATAACAGGAGTTCCCC
The DNA here is from genome assembly GCF_053591375.1 of Streptomyces sp. NPDC003034. Classification (NCBI taxonomy): domain Bacteria; kingdom Bacillati; phylum Actinomycetota; class Actinomycetes; order Kitasatosporales; family Streptomycetaceae; genus Streptomyces; species Streptomyces sp. NPDC003034. The sequence goes on along the minus strand of NZ_JBSFTS010000054.1, from coordinate 1,267 downwards.
TTGACGCCCCTTCCCGATCGGCCGCATACCGCGCTGCTCGTCATCGACGTCCAGAACGGGGTGGTGGAAGGCGCCCATGACCGTGATGGCGTGATCGCGAACATCAACATACTGGTGGGCAAGGCGCGCGCTGAGGACGTGCCCGTGGTCTGGGTGCAGCATTCGGACGACGGTCTCGAGCGGGACAGCGAGCCCTGGCAGTACGTGTTGGAGTTGGTACGCCGAGATGCGGAGCCTCTCGTCCACAAGACCTACGGTGACTCGTTTGAGGGCACTGCGTTGGAGGCGCTGCTCGCCGAGCGTGGGGTGGGCCAGCTCGTCGTGACGGGTGCCCAGAGCGACGGGTGCATCCGCGCGACTCTTCACGGGGCCTTCGTCCGCGGGTACGACGTGACGCTGGTCAGCAACGCGCATACGACGCAGGACCTCAGCGAGTACGGCGCGCCAGCCCCACACCAGGTGATCGCGCACACCAACCTCTACTGGCAGTGGCAAGGCGCACCCGGACGCCGCGCCAAGACCGTCGACACGGCAGAGGTGACGTTCACGGCGGACGCGAGCTGACCCGTTCCGGATCAGAGTTGCTCCGCACGCTCTCTCCGCGCAGCTTCCTCAGTGGTCACTCGGCGTGCACCCACCACAGAAGTTGAGCCAGAACCCGAGAACGGGAGGCAGCTGGGGGCAACGACGATCCCGGGCACGAAGGCCCTTCTTCCGCTCGGTCTTGAACGCGGTGAGGGCCCCGGCGCCAGCCGGGGCCCCCACCGCGTCTGCGGGCGGTCTAGGTGTATTGCCCTGTGAGGTTGGGGACGCGGCTGGCGGGTGGTTTGCCTGCGAGGGCGGTGTGTCCGCGGTGGTGATTGTAGGTGTGGAGCCACTTGGGGAAGGCATCGCGTCGTTCCTGCTCTGACTGGTAGGGGCGGGCGTAGGCCCACTCGTCCAGGAGCGTGCGGTTGAGGCGTTCGACCTTGCCGTTGGTCTGGGGCCGGTAGGGCCGGGTTCGCTTGTGGGTGATCCCGGCCGCTGCCAGCAGGTCCCGCCAGGCATACGACTTGTAGCAGGAGCCGTTGTCGGTCAGGACGCGCTCAACGGTGATCCCGACGCTGGCGTAGTAGGCCTGGGCCCGCTGCCAGAAGGCGGTCGCGGTCTCCTTCTTCTCGTCTTCGAGGATCTCGCTGTAGGCGAGGCGGGAGTGGTCGTCGACGGCGGTGTGGATGTAGCTGTAGCCGGTGCCGGACCTGGTTTTGCGGCCGGCTTGGCGGCCGAG
>NZ_JBSFTS010000053.1:0-5347 GCF_053591375.1 Streptomyces sp. NPDC003034 | reverse complement strand
CCCGCGGCCCCCCGGTCCGGCCGCCCCCGCGGCCGGGGGGCCCCTGGGGGGCCCCACCCCCGGGGCCGGGCCCCCGCCCCCCGGGGGCCGGGGCCGCCGTCCTGCGTCGTCCGGGCACGGTCGGGCACGGTCGCGTGCGGTCCGGGCTTGGTCGGGCTTGGTCGGGCTTGGTCGGGCGCCCCCGCGCCCGCCGGTCAGGGAGCCGACGGGGGCCCCGAGCGGTCCTGGGGGCCCCGGCCCGACAGGACCTCCCCGTACGCCTGCATCAGGTCCGGCAGCCGCAGGGTCGACAGATCGTCCCGCGAGAGCTCGCCCGCGAAGTCCGCCAGCCGCAGATCCCGGTAGGCGCAGCTCTTCTCGTACAGGGTGCGCAGGAACCGGCCGTTGCCCAGCTCGTCGATCCAGCCCTGCTCCACCACGTGTCCGCTGATGCTGCGCAGCTCCTCCAGCGCCTCCTCGTCCCAGCGGTCCCCGTTCGCGTCCGCCAGTACCCCGCCGATCGCGGTCAGCTCCAGCGGCCGGTAGCTGGGGAAGTCCACCCGGGTGGTGAACCGCGAGGACAATCCCGGATTGGCGGCGAGCAGCCGGTCCATGCCGGCCGGGTAGCCGGCCAGGATCACCACCAGGTGGTCCCGGTTGTCCTCCGCCCGCTTGAGCAGCACCTGCAGGGCCTCGTCGCCGTACGCGTCGCCCTTGCTGTACCCGGAGTTGGAGAGGCTGTACGCCTCGTCCACGAACAGCACCCCGCCGATCGCCGAATCGATCAGCTCGTTGGCCTTCACGGCGGTCTGCCCCAGGAACTCGCCCACCAGGTCCGCCCGCTGGGCCTCCACCAGATGGTCGCCGCCGAGCAGGCCCAGCGCGTAGAAGACCCGGCCCAGGATCCGGGCCACCGTCGTCTTGCCGGTGCCCGAGGGGCCGGAGAAGACGAAGTGGCGTTTCGGCGGCTGCACCGGCAGTCCCTGGCCGGCCCGCAACCGTGCCATGTGCAGCTGCGCGGAGAGCGCCTTCACCTGCCGTTTCACCGGCTCCAGGCCCACCATCCGCTCCAGCTCCGCCAAGGCCTCCGCGAGCGCCGCCGGGTCGGGCGGCCCGCCCGGCAGGCCCGCCGGCGCCGCCGCCTGCGCCGCCGCCTGCGCCGGCACGGTCACCTTGCGCCGTACGCCCTCCGCCCGGCCCGTGGGCGGTGCTCCGGGCCCGAAGCGCACGTCCGGCGGGTCGGGCGGCGGCTCCGCCTCCACCAGGCCTTCCGCCTGGCCGTCTACCTGGCCGTCCGCCGCGATGTCCTGCACGGGTCCGGTGCCCGTGCCGTTCCCACCGAGCGCCACGGCGGCGAAGTCCCCGCCGGCCGGGGACGGGCCTTGGCCGCCGTAGGCCCCGTACCCCGAGTACCCCGCCAGGCCCGCCATGTCGTCGGCGTCGTCGCCGTCGGCGATCGCCGTCAGACGGGCCGCCGTGTCCATGAACGACGGGTCCACCCGGTGCACCGCCCGGTACAGCGGCAGCGCCGCCGCACTCCGCCCCGTGCCCTCGTGCGCCCGCGCCAGCCAGTACCGCAGCTCCTTGCGCTGCGGCTGCTCGCTGCGGCACCGCATCAGCGCCGCCGACAGCATCGGCTCCGCCTGCCCGTACATCTCCAGGCGGACCCGGGCCATCCCACCGAACAGCCCCGCCTCGATGCCCAGCATCGGATCGTTGACCAAGGGCTCCGTGTGCCGCACCAGTTGCTCCCAGTCCTTGACCAGGTACGCCCGGCAGGCGTGCAGGAACCGCACCTGCGGATCGGTGTCCACCGGGGGCAGGGCGGCCAGGGCCTGGTCCAGCTCGGGCACATGGCGGCCGTCCAGCCAGTGCGAGGCGTGGGCCAGCAGCAGGTCGCGCCGGCTCTCCAGGACCGGCTGCACCCACCAGCCCAGCCAGTACCAGGAGTTGAGCGTCCGCCGGTGGCGGGCCCGCTGCTCGCCGAAACGGTCCCGGTGCGCGTACATGCGCAATAAGGCGTTGGTGGTGTCCACCCGGAGTGCGTGCAGGCCCAGCCAGGCGTCCGCCATCGCCGGATCGAGTCGTACGGCCGCCCGGAACTCCTCCTCGGCCTGCGGATAGGCGCCCATGGTGCAGGCGTCGACCCCGCGCAGCCAGGCGAGTTCGGCCGGGGCGTGCGTGCTGCCCGGCGTGCCGAAATCCATCACGTCCCCCACAAGCCTGCCCCCGTGGTGCGCGGCAACCGACATGCCGAGCACGTGAGTTGCCCACTGCGCCGATGAAATCAGGGCTGCATCGTACCTGCGGTTTCGCACCTTACGTAGGGTGCGTCGGACCCGGTTCGCAGAGCACCCCGAGTCCGTCCGGCTACTGTGCGTGAGGGGCGGGTGGAGGGAAAACCCGTGTGGGCGGCCCCGGGCCGTGGTGTGCGGAGCGGTGCGGGCAGAACGAAGCCCCCGGTCACGGGGGAACAACCGGGGGCTTCGCGTCCGCTGCGGCCGCCAGGGCCGCGCATGGGAAACGTAAGGCCGGTGCGGGCTCCCGGTCAAGCACGTCGGCGCAGGCTCCGGAGATGCGGTTCGGGAGGGTAGGTCAGGCCTGGGGGAGTTCGTCACCGTCCGTGAGGGAAGGGGTGTTTCCCGCCGTCGCACTGGCCCCGGAAGACCACTCGTATCCCGTACCGCTCTGGCGCACCAAGATGTCGGCGAAGGGGCGCGAAGGGTCGTCCGAGAAGTGCGTGCGCTCCGCGCGCTCCCAACCGTCCCAGAAGTCGGACAGTTCGCGCCCGTCGCGGTCCCTCCCGCGCCCCCAGGACGTGGCACGCGGCGTCTCCATCCACAGCAGCCGTGCCAGACGGGGGCGCAGCGCCCGGCGCCCGGCCCCCACCCCCTCCAGGAGCACCACGGGCGCCGGCTCCAGGACCCGCTCCGGGCCGAAGCGCCGCTCCACCCAGTCGTACGGGGTCCAGCGGGCGGGCCGTCCGGCGCCCAGCGGCCCCAGCACCTGCGAGCGCAGCCGCTCCTCCCAGTCGAAGAGCTCCTCGTGGGTGGCCACATCGTCGAGGTGCAGTACGGGCGCTCCGCTCAGCTCCTCGGCCAGCCGCGCCGCGAAGGTGCTCTTGCCGGACCCGGCGTGCCCGTCGATGCCGATCAGCCGGACCGGGCCGAGGGAGGGCGGCAGGGCGGCGAGCTCCCGTGCGAGTGGTTCAAGTGACTGGTGTGGCTCCACGCCGCAACCCTACGGCGGATACGGTCCTTCGCCCGGACCGGTCGTCATCCCCGACACGGGCACCCGGCTTCGGCCCCGGACGGCCGGGAAATGGAAGGGTGAAGCGCCGAGGCACCGAAGCGCCGAGGCCCGAAGACCGCTACCCCTTGGGGGATCCCGCGATGACCGCACCCACACCGCGCAGGGCCGTACTCGTCGCGGCCCTCGCGGTCGCCACCGCCACCACCACCGGCTTCTCCGGTGCTCCTCGTGTCTCCGGCGGCAGCGCGCCGGCCGCCGCCCCGTCGGCGCCCCGGGGGGCCGGCCGCACGGTCGACAACCGGTTCTGGTTCTCGTACGACCACTGGCTGGCCGGTGTCCACGAGGGCACCACGGCGGTCGGCGGCCCCCGCCCCGGCCTGGAGATCGGTGTCCCCGCGGGCCGTACCACCTACGCCGACCCCCACACGGGCCGGGCGAGTACCTGGGAGTACGCCACCTGGACCTCCCCGGCGCACCACTCGGCCGTGCCCGCCACCGAGGCCGTCGCCTCCTGGAACGCCCGGACGCCCGCCGGCACCTGGATCCAGATCGAACTGCGCGGCACCTACACCGACGGCACCTCCACCCCCTGGTACGTCATGGGCCGCTGGGCCTCCGGCGACGGTGACATCCGCCGCACCTCCGTGAACGGCCAGAGCGACGGCCGGTCCAGCGTCGGTACCGACACGCTGGCCCTCGACGCTCCCGCGAGCGGCCTGCGCATCGCGGACTGGCAACTGCGCCTGACCCTCTACCGCCGGCCCGGCGCCGACCGAGGGCCCACCGTCTGGCTGGCCGGGGCCATGGCATCCGACGTGCCGGACCGGTTCACCGTCCCCGCCTCGGCTCCCGGCCGGCCGCACGAACTGCAGGTGCCGCGCTACTCGCAGGAGATCCACGTCGGCCAGTACCCCGAGTACGACAACGGGGGCGAGGCCTGGTGCAGCCCCACCTCCTCCCAGATGGTCATCGAGTTCTGGGGCCGCAAGGCCAGCGCCAAGGCCCTGGCCTGGGTCGATCCCGCCTACGCCGACCCGCAGGTGTGCCATGCGGCCCGCTCCACCTATGACGCCGCCTACAAGGGCTGCGGCAACTGGCCCTTCAACGCCGCCTACGCCGCCACCTACCGCCGCCTCGCCGGGGTCATCACCCGCCTCGGCTCCCTCACCGAGGTGGAGACCCTCGTCCGGGCCGGCATCCCCGTCATCACCTCCCAGTCCTTCCTCGCGGAGGAGCTCACCGGGGCGGGCTACGGCACGGCCGGGCACCTGATGACCGTCATCGGCTTCACCGCCGCCGGAGACGTGATCGCCAACGACCCGAACGCCCCGGACAACACGTCCGTACGGCGCGTCTACCAGCGCCGCCAGTTCGAGAACGTCTGGCTGCGGACCAGGCGCCACAACGCCGCCGGCAAGGTCGTTCCCGCGCCCGGGGGCATCTGCTACCTCTACGCCCCCTTGGACCTGGACCCGGCGCAAACCGATGTGCTGACGGCGGTCGGAGTGCTGTGAGGTCCGCTTTAGCTGGTTCGCCCGAATAGTCCGAAGAAGGAGGGGTAAAGGGCAAATAAGAGCTTCACTAGGAGGCAGCCAGCCATGACCACCCATTCGAGCATCGAGCACCACCCCGACCTCGCCGAGATGCGGACTCGCTTCGAGCGGGTCACCAGCACTCCCCGCGCGCAGGCCGTAGAGGCACTCGCCCTGATCACGGGCCTGTACCTGGCGGCCTCGCCCTGGATCGCCGGGTTCAGCGGCCTGACCGCGCTGGCCGTCAACAACCTGATCGTCGGCATCGCGTACTGCGTCTGCATGGGCGGGTTCGGGAACGCCTACGAGCGCACGCACGCGATGGCCTGGACAGCGGTCGCACTCGGAGCATGGACGATCGTCGCTCCATGGGTCATCGCCGGTGAGATGGACACGACCCGTACGGTGGTCAGCAACGTGATCACCGGCGTGCTGGCCCTGTGCCTCGGCCTCGCCATGGCGGCGATGGCCGGCCGCAGGCGCGAAACGCGGGCGTGACGCCAAGGGCTGACCGCGACGCCCTGAACCGCTTGTCCGCCGCGTCCGGTCAGGACGCCGAACCGGCCGCCGGGCCCCGACCGCAG
>NZ_JBSFTS010000052.1:0-6135 GCF_053591375.1 Streptomyces sp. NPDC003034 | reverse complement strand
AACAGACCACCGGCTGCGGACCAGCGGATTCCGCCCGCACCCACACCATCAGGCGACGACAGAAACACTCAAAGAGTCACGAACCGCCCTCTGAGGAGTTCAAGCAGCGGCTGCGGGCGGTCGCGGGCACCGACTTCGGCGCGCACTCGCCGCGCTGGCTGTCCCGGTTCGGCGACGCCACCCGGCAGGCCGAGCGCTACCGGGTCGGCCGGGTGCTGCTGGCCGGCGACGCGGCGCACATCCACCCGCCGACCGGCGGGCAGAAGCTCAACCTGGGTGTGCAGGACGCGTTCAACCTCGGCTGGAAGCTGGCCGGCGCGGTCAACGGCTGGGCGCCGCCGGGGCTGCTGGACAGCTACCACGCCGAGCGGCACCCGGTGGGCGCCCGCGTACTGGAGAACACCCGCGCGCAGATCACGCTGCTGGGGACCGATCCGGGTGCGAGCGCGCTGCGGGAGTTGTTCTCGAAGCTGATGGACTTCGAGGAGGTGAACCGGTACCTGACGGAGATGATCACCGCGGTCGGGGTCCGCTACGACTTCGGCGAGGGCCACGACCTGCTCGGCCGGCGGCTGCGGGACGTGCGGCTGAAGCAGGGCCGCCTCTATGAGCTGATGCACGGCGGCCGCGGCCTGCTGCTCGACCAGAGCGGCCGGCTCTCGGTGGAGGGCTGGGCGGATCGGGTCGACCACGTCGTCGACGTCGTCGCCGACAGCGAGGAACTGGACGTGCCCGCGGTGCTGTTGCGGCCGGACGGCCACGTGGCGTGGGCGGGTGAGGACCAGGCGGATCTGCTCGGCCAACTGCCCAAGTGGTTCGGCCCCGCCGCCGGTTGAGGGGACTCTGCCCAGGGGACGTCGGGGCGGGAGCTGCGGGTGGGGGCCCGGGGCGGGGATGGGGCCGCCCGCGGGGCTCAGCCGGGCGTGCCCTCACATCACGTCTTCGAGCTCCTGCAGCAGTCGCCGCACCTCGTCGGCGAAGGTGGCGTCCGTGACGTCGTCCACGCCTGCTGTCTTGATCATGTCGTCCCCTCGGTTGGTTCGCAACCGCACAGGCGCTGGGGGACGACGCTGGACATTGACGCCCACGTCAAAGCAAGGCGCCCGTATGGCAGGTGAGACGGACCCGCGCCTTGTCGCCTTTCCGCGGAACTCGGCGGTCCGGGTGGGTGGCGTCGCCGTCGGCTTCACCACCCACCCGGACCGCGGAACAGCAGTCGGTACCGTCACGGCGATCACCCCCACGTCGCGGGAGCGCCGCCCTGCCGTCACCGGTCGCGCTGTCAGTGCTTGTTGTGGTGGTCGTGCTTGTCGTGGTGCTTGTTGTGCTTGTTGTGCTTGTTGTGCTTGTCGTGGTGCTTGTCGTGCTTGTCGTGGTGCTTGTTGTGCTTCTTGTTGTGGTGGTCGTACTTGTCGTGGTGCTTGTTGTGCTTGTTGTGCTTCTTGTGGTGGTCGTGCTTGTCGTGGTGGTCATGCTTGTCGTGGCCCGCGACGATGCTGACGACCGGCGTGGCGGGCTTTGCAGTCGCCGTCGCGGCGGAGGCGGGCAGGATGGCGGCGCCGGAGAGCAGGGCGCCCGAGGCCAGGATGGTCGCGAGGCGGAAGCCGCGCCGCTTCGGACGGACGTCGTTGGGGGTGTGAACGGTGCGGGTCATGAATTTCTCCTAGCGATGAATGGTTTTCGGTATTCCCGGAAATCCGGGTGTCAGTCGGTGGACCGTTTTCCGGCCGGCGATCCGGCGAGAGGGAGCATCCTCGGCGAGGAATTCCTTCTTTCCGTTCCGCCTCTTTGCCCTTCCGGCGAGGCCCGTGCTTCAAGTAAGCCCGACCGGCCCGGCAGGGTCATGTTCCGAGGACTCGGGACTTGACGGACCCGAAAGGCTCAGGTATTGGCCGCACGGACCTCGGAGCCCGTCCGCAGGGCCGCGCCACGTGCCCCGCCCGGCCCCAGCCCGAGGTGTGGGGCGGGCGGAAGCGGGTCATCATGGCCGAATAGCCGGATGGGTCCGCGTAACGGGCGTCCGGCACGGAAGGGCGGCAGGTGCGGGTCGGGAGGTGGCGTGTGCAGCTGGATGAGTCGCGCAGGGCCTGGGCCATGATCATCGGTGTCGTCGCCGTCATCCTCGCCAACCTCCTGGCGATCATCCTGGTGAACACCATCGGGCGGTGACCCCCGGCGAGCAGCACGGGTCAAAGGGCGCCCAGCTGCCCGAACAGCCGGTTCTCCAGGCATCGCGTCAGGTACGGAACGCCGTCGGTGTACCCCGAACCGTGTGCATCGCCGAGCATGCGCACGGCCAGGCCGCGATGGGCGGACTTCCACCTCTGGTGCCTGCTTTCCAGCCGGCTGAGCGCCGCGTCGAGGCGGTTCCACTGCGCCCGGCCGAAGGCTCCCGCGCCGCGGAGGTCGAGACAGGCCTGGGTAACGGTGTCGTGGCCGGCGGCTTCCGCTTCGGCCCGTACGGCGGGCACGCTCGTGAAGGCGGCCGAGCGCAAGCGCGGGACGGGCGGAAGGCCGCACAGGATCTCGAACCGTTTGTACTGTTCGGACTGAATGGCGCTGGCGCCTTGGGTGTACTGCCGGAAAGCGGAGAATTGCTCCGCCCGCATCGTGGCGATGACGCGGAAGAGCGCGGCGGCTTGCTCGAACACGGCAGTCGCATGATCTATTCGCGCTACGCCTTCCTCCCATTGCCCTGCGCGCAATGCACCGATGGCCGACTTCATGTCTGCCGCCAGCGTGGTGAAGAGCATTTCGTGGGTCTGCAGGACGCGGATGAAGAAGTACTCGTCATGCAGTGCGGAGACGGGCTGGACGGTGACGTCGAACCACCGCCAGGCGTCCGTCGCCGGTGGCCGGGGCAGGTGATCGAGGAGGTCCTCCAGGCGGGAGTGGGGTGCACGCGTTCTGCGGGACGGCAGTTCTCCGGCCTGCGAGCCGCCGCCGAGGCCCTTCGTGACGAACCGCAGGGCATGGCGCACCCGTGTCCTCAGCGTCGCTGGGTCCGGCCGGTCTCGGCCGGGCCCCTCGCGCGCGGCGCCTGCCGCCCCGACCTCGAAACGGACGACGTCGGACATGAGCATGAGGGACATCCGGTCCGCACCCAGCGCGCAATGCCGTTGATCCATGAGGAGCTCCAGGACCGGCAGCGCGAGGTAGGTGCGATTCCAGAAACGACCCTCGTGTCGGTCGAGCACGCAGTCGAGAAAAGCGTTGAGGAGCGGGCGGTTGGTGGCATGCCGCTGCCTGATGTCGCTCAACTGGAGCGCCATGCGCTCGGGCAGGAAGTGCTTTCCCGTCCACCGCACGTGTTGCGTGAGGGACCGGGCCAGGGAGATGCCGTCGGCTTCCGCCGGCAGGTGATCGGCGGCCGCCCAGTGTTCGACCTCGCGAAGGGCCGACGTACGGGATCCGCACTTCTCGCGCAGCGCGCACACGCCCGGGCAGCCGCCGGTCCTTTCCCGTCCGCATCGCTTCGTGCTGTTCTCAGATGTCATCGCCACTGCTCTCTCCCATGTCGTTGCCGATGTACGGCGGTACGCGGTACGCGGTACGGAGGTGCGTACTCGGTTCCACTAGGCATGGCTGAAAGACCGCAGGTCATGTCTCGGGTATTCGTGTCTTGACAGGGCCCGGTGCGCTCCCGCACGACGAGCCCGGCGCCGGCGGCCCGCGGCTCGCGGCTCGCGGCGTGCGGGCGCCTGGGGTCAGGCCGGGGTGCGCAGGCCCGCGAGGAGCCGGTCGAGTGCCTGCTCCGCGGCCTGCGGGTCCCCGCCCCGCGCGATCCACAGCGCGGCCTCGTTCATCGCCCCCGAGAGCAGCCGGGCCAGGGGCTCCACCGGCTGCTCGGCGATGATCCCGGCTGCGGTGAGCGCCGCCAGGGCCTCCGCGAGGTGCCGGGCGGAGGAGGCCTCGTCCATGGTCCGCCACTCCTCCCAGCCCAGCACGGTCGGCGCGTCGACCAGCAGGATCTGTCGCACCGCCGGGTCGGTTCCCGCCGCCAGGAAGGCCCGGCAGCCGGCCCGGAGCTGCTCCCAGAGGTCCTCGTACCGCTCGGCCGCGGTCGCGACCCGCTCCCCCAGTTCCTGCTGGACCTTGCAGACGACGGCCCGGAAGAGTCCCGCTTTGCTGTCGAAGTGGTGGTAGGCGGCCCCCTTGGTGACGCCGGCGGCCCGCGCCACCTCGGCCAGCACCACGTGGTGGTAGCCCTCGGCGGCGAACCGCCGCTGCCCTTCGGCCAGCAGCGCCTGCCGCGTGGCCGCCCGCTGCTCCGCCCGGTTGACCGCCATCACGTGCGCACCGCCCTTTCCATTCCACGTACCCGGGGTATGCTAACGCCCCGGTTCACATACCCCGGGTATGCGAAATGGATGCGCGTGAAGACGAAGGGCTCTGCCATGACGACCGAACTCCCCACCATTCCCACGGCCGGGCTCGGCGGCTTCTACCCGGTGCTCGCCACCGGGGATGTGGCGGCCTCCCGCGAGTTCTACACCCGCCACCTCGGGTTCGAGGTGACCTTCGAGGCGGACTGGTACGTCAGTCTGCGCCGGCCCGACGCCCCGCAGTACGAGCTGGCCCTCCTCGACCACGCCCACCCGACCGTCCCCGAGGGGCACCGGGCCGCGCTGCGGGGCGGCTTGCTGCTGAACTTCGAGGTGGACGACGTGGACCGCGAGCACCAGCGGCTGGTGGCGAAGGCCGGTCTGCCCGAGGTACTGCCCCTGCGGACGGAGGAGTTCGGCCAGCGCCACTTCATCGTCGCCGCCCCCGACGGTGTCCTGATCGACGTCATCACCGTCGTCCCGCCCAGCGAGGAGTACGCCGCCCAGTACACCGGCGCCTGATTCCCGGGCCTGGCCCTCACACCGGATCACCTCGCCGCCCCGGGGAGCCTCTTCGCGTGAGTTCCCCGGGCTTCCGCTGCCGCTGCGTGCGTCCGTCCAACCTGCTGGGCAGCAGGTCATGTGCCCCAGCGGGGCCACTGGCGCCTGTCAAGTCCCGAAAACTCGCGACATGACGCGACCCGGCGCCAGGGGCTTACTCAAGACCTGGGACGACTCACAGCAAGTGACCCCCGCCCGCGTCACATCGTGAACGCAGGGGCCGGTCCGGCCGCCTCTTCACCTTTTTTCGCGGAAGCGGAATGTGAATGACCCAGGCCCCCCGGACGTGGAGCCATAATGGCGATAAGGAGCGAGCAAATGCGGACAAACATCATTTTCCCGATGCCCTACGTCGGGGGGAGACTGTCGTGAGTTCCCTGCCTCCTTCATCCGAGCGCCCCACCGGCCCCCCGTCCGGTCCGCTGTCCGCTCGGCCGGTGAATCAGCAGCCCACGGCGCCCGGGCCTCCCCCACCGGCGGGGCCACCACCACAACCCCCGCCCCCGCCGGGACCTCCGGCTCCGCCGGGCGGGCCGGGCGGCAGCGGCGAGCCCGGTGAGCCGGGCCGGCGCCGCGGGGCGGCGGCTCACGGGTGGCGCTCGCGCAGGACCGTGTTCAGTGCCGGCACGGCGGTGGCCATAGCCACGGCGGTGGTCCTCAGCTTCACCGTCATGGGCGGGGACAAGGCATCGGGCGGAGAGGTCTTCCTCCAGGCCGCCTCGGCGGCCGGCCCCGATCCGTTCACGCCCTCCACGGCCGCGGTCTCCGAGGAGGTCGAAGTCGCGCCCGCCACCACCGGTAAGCCGAAGGCCGCCACGAGCGGTACGCGAACCCTTGAGGTCAACGGCGCGCACCCGGGGCTGTACGGGGGCACGCGCAATGTCGCGAGCTGCGACGTCGAGAAGCAGATCAAGTTCCTCACGCAGCACCCGGACAAGGGGAAGGCCTTCGCCGCCCCCCTGAAGATCCGGCAGTCGGACATCCCCTCCTATCTGCGGTCGCTGACGCCGGTTCGGCTGAGCTGGGACACCAGGGTCACCAACCACGGGTACAAGAGCGGCGCGCCGACCAGTTACCAGGCGGTCCTGCAGGCCGGAACGCCCGTCCTGGTCGACGAGCGTGCCGTACCTCGCGTGCGCTGCGCCTGCGGCAACCCCCTGGCCCCGCCCGTCGCCGTCCAGGGCAAGCAGACGTACAGCGGCAAGGAGTGGTCCTCGTTCCAGTCCACCGACCTCGTCGCGGTCAAACC
>NZ_JBSFTS010000051.1:0-6574 GCF_053591375.1 Streptomyces sp. NPDC003034 | reverse complement strand
AACAGACCACCGGCTGCGGACCAGCGGATTCCGCCCGCACCCACACCATCAGGCGACGACAGAAACACTCAAAGAGTCACGAACCGCCCTCTGAGAGGTGGGCTGCGAGGCGGCAAGCTTCTGCCGTGACCTCTGCGTCGACCTGTGCCGCTGTCTTGTCGCCGTATTCGAGGATGCCGTACTCGTCGTGGAGTTCGGCGAGCCGTTCGGTCAGGGCCAGTTCGTGTCCGTGGCGCTGGTGGATCCGGAAGGTGAACTCCCGAGGTGTCAACTCGCCGGCGAGCATGCGGCGTGCCAGGGCTCGCGCGGCGGCTTCCTGGCCGGCTTCACTGGCAACTGGATAGAAGGTGAGGCCGAGCTCTTCGAGTGCTTCGGGGAGCAACGCGTGCACGTCGTAGTCCGCCTCAGCACGCGTGCAGGCTGCCAGGATGCGAAGCCCCGGGCTGTCGAGCCCGGCGACGAGCGCATCGCAGGCGGCATTGACGACGTCGCTCGCACGGATCTCTCCCATGCTCCAGAGGGCGGCATGGTCCTGTAGAGCGGTTTCTGCTGCTTCGGTCGACGTCACTCACTCATGATTGCCTTCACCGTGCGTCCTGGTCGAGCAGGTTTTGTCGACGTTGCTGTTCAGCGGCCTGTTCCAGCAGGGCCCGTGCGGAGTCCGCATAGCGCATGGCGGTCTTCTCGTGGAGGCCGAACACCTCAGCAAGGTGGAGGGGGTCAGGGCCCTGGATCGTGGCCCGCTGCCGCGGCTCGCCGAGATCGAGAAGGACCTAATTCTCCGCCGCAGGCGCGCCGAGGAGGAGCAGTGGCTCGGCGAGATCGAAGGCATCGACATGACCTTGACCTTCGTCCGCACCAAGCAAGCCGACGCCGCCCGCCTCACACGCAGGACCCCCGTCACCCTTGGCATCCTCCCGACCACGCGGCAGCCTGAATGAGCCCTGAAGTCCACCGGTTTGCCAGGGCGAGGCTGACGGTGGCCGACGCGGAGCAGCTCCGCCTAACTGGATCGGTCCCGTGACAGCTGCACAGGTGGCCTGCGCATGCGAGGTTGCCGAAGCGGACGCTCTGGAGAGGATCTCTAGCCGAGCAGGCGGCGGCGCCAATCCAGTGGGGTGACGGTGATGGCCCGGTTGGGGTCACCGTCCCAATCGGCTTGGAGGCCAGTTGCTTCCAGAGCGGCAACGACCTCGTGGCCGATGGCTGCGGTGGTCTCAGGTGAACCGTCGAAGCCTCCGTAAAGGAGCATCAGTCCTTGGCCGGCCGCGGCGGAGTCCGTGCACTGGGAGTGGAAATAGACGAAGCCACGGGCGTCGGTCCCGCCTTCGCCGCCGATCTCGGACTGGCCGCAGCTGCGGCAGCAGGTGAAGTTCTCCCGGGCGGTGATACCTGCCTCCTGCAGGGCAGTGAACGCACGGGTGAGTCGTTCCGGGTCGGTCTCGCCCTGCCATTCGGCCTGCTCCGCGACACGCTCCAGCCACATCCGGTCGGCCAGTGCCACGGCCTGCTCGCGCGATACGGGCCGACGGTCCGCGGTGACCAGGTAGTCCTCGGCGAGCTCCGCCAGCTCGGCGCGGTCGGCGAAACCGCCCACCAGCGTTTCACGGACACGCTTCTCCAAGGCCTTGCACTCGTCTTCGCTCAGGTCGAGTGCCGGCACGTCGCGGGTGGGGCCCATATCCAGCAGCGACCAGTCCAGACCAGTGCCCCAACCGGACCCCTGCCGGGCCCAGCCAGCCATAGCCTCAATCACGGCCTCAACACCGTCAACCATCACCTGGAAGTGCCGGTCGGCGCCACCGTCGCGGTACTCCAACGTGTAGCCTCCGCCGGACTCGTGCCAGACCTGGGCGAAGACGTCGGGCAAGTCGGGTATCCGATGGACCACCAGGAACTGGTCCCCGTCCTCGCCGATGCGCCGGACCAGCACAGCCAGTTCCTCATCAGACACACGAACGTGCCGCTCCGCGTTCTCCGTCTTCACCATGATCTCGAGCATGCGCAGACTCTGACACACCCCCCTGACAGAAGACCTTCCGGGACCTACGACGCAGCTCAGTGCGACGCCCGATCCCGCTCAGGTCATGCCTTGACTAATGCAGAGAAGCCAGGAGACCACCCATAGGTACGGGGTGGGTGGGAACCCGCTTTCTCTTGGGGTGGATCAGCTGTGACGTGGGGTGAGGTGGGTTCGTTGAGCTCCTGAGACTCGTTCTCGGAGGTTGTGGCTCTGCGGCGGGTTGTTGCACGACTCGATGCAGGAGTTGCTGATGCGGGCGTTCCCCGTGGTGATGCCGTCCGGGCAGAAGTACTGGACAGTCCTTGACGACGATCTGGAGACCGTCACCGTGGCCGATCACTGGCTGCGGAACCTTCGGTTTGGCCGAGACCGGGCCGAGCTGACGACGAAGGCGTACGCCGGCGGCGTCGCGCTGTATCTGCGCTGGTGCGGGGCGACGGGCCGGTCGTGGCCGGACGCCGGCCGGGATCTGGGCCTGTTCATGGTCTGGCTGAAGTACACGCCTGCGCCCCGAGACGGAGTCGCGGCAGTGGTGCGACCGGGCCCGGGCGCGGCGCCGGTGCGGTGCGGGCGCCGAATCAACCGGGTGTTGGTCGCCGTGCGGGGGCTGCTGTCGTACGCGGTGTCCGCGGGCGAGACGCCGCGCGGGGTGCTGGGGCAGATCTGTGAGCTCGCCGACAGCCGGGACCTGCCGGCGGAGGCGACGGGCGAGGACGGTGGTCTGTTCTACCGGCTGCGTCCCGTGCACCGGCTGAGGGAGCCGGCCGCCGACGTCGATCGTGCGGGTCCCACCACGGACATCGCGAAGGCCCGGGAATGGCTGGAGTCCTGGACGGACGTGTCCGGCGTCGAAGGCATTCTGGTCAAGGGCACGGCCCAGCGCTACCTGCCCGGATACCGCGGGTGGACCAAGATCAGAAGACGGGACACCACCGAAGCCGTCATCGGCGCCATCACCGGCACCCTGGCACGCCCCGGGCTCCTGGTCCTCGGCCGCCACGACGAGGCGGGCCGCCTGCGCACGGTCGGTCGCACCGTTCCCCTGCGCCCGGAGCAGGCCCGCCAGGTCGTGGAGTATCTGGCCGCTGCCGGCCCCGGACACCCGTGGGAGGGTGTTCGGTTTGCCGCGGCGTGGGGGAGCCGTGACGTTCTGGACGCGGTTCTGGTCCGCCCCGAGTTGGTGGCGGAGGTCAGCGCTGACCGGGCGGTGGACCGTGGCGGGGTTTTCCGGCACCCGCTGCGGTTCAAGCGGCTGCGTCTGGACGTGACGATGGAGGACGTTCCTCGGTTCGGGGCGGGCCCGGTCGCGGCCGCCGGCTGAGCCGGCCGGCCGCCCGCCGTTGCGCGGCGCCGCCGCGGGTTGGTGTGCAGTGGCGCTTGGGCGGTGAATCCGCAGGCTGGGGGCTGTCACTGACGTTCGGCGTGGAGCTTGCCGGGCTTGCGCCGTCGGCGTCCGCGTCGCGACCTGATGGGCGGTATGCCACGGACGAGAGGCTGGAGGGCCTGGCTGTCGTGGAGGTTCGCCCCTGAGATTCCGACGGACAGGGGCAGACCGGTCCTCTCGGTGAGTAAGTGGATCTTCGATCCGAACTTTCGCCGCCAGCACGTCCCGGTCACCGTGCCGGCGCCGGCCTCCGCCCTGCGGCCGGTTGAGGCCGGGCGTAATCTGAGTTTGTCTGCAACATCGCGGAAGCGGCACGTATTTGCCGCGTGAACCATCAGGTGTAAGCATCAACTTCCTGATGAGTCGGCTGCATCTGACATCGATGGCACTTCAACTACTGCTACGCATGCAGGTCGGCGAAGGTTAACCCTTGGAGGTCACCATGCGAACTGGCAAATCAATCGTATGCGCGGCGGCGGCACTGGCGCTCATGGGGACTGTGCCCGTGGCAACAGCCTCCACCACGGCGTCCGTGGAGAATGCTCCGCACCTTGTCCCATCACTGGGGATCAGCGGCGCCACACTCTACGGAGTTCGTCAGCACTCAGGCGGTGCCAGGTGGGATATGAAGGTCGACTACGACTTGAACTTCACCACGTTCGACCAGACAAACCGATTCACATTTCAATCTCGGTGCGACATCTGGGAACAGGATGGCGATGATGACGACCTCGTAACGCGAGGCAAGAGCGCCAGTCCCAGCCCTGTAAACCAGGGTCGCACGGCCAACTTCACCATAAGCAGCAATAGCCTAGACACAGAGTCAGGGGGCGAGGAGATCTACGCCAGGTGCTTCGTTAGGAACCCGGAGACCGGCGCGCAGCCTTATAGTTACTCAACGCGCATTCAGATCTCGCCATAAGATGTGAGTTTGACGGCGGACGGGTGCACCCGTTTCTCCACGCGGAATGGCTCGGCACGGCGGGGGCCGACCTCGTTAGGCTGACCGCAAGGGTGCGGCGCTCCCCCGTGGCGCCGCACCCGGCACGGTCACCGGGGTGGAGTGGCGCCGCCGGCCGGGATTGGCGGCATCTAGAACTGGGCTCTGTTGATGGACTTGATCCGCTCGC
Organism: Streptomyces sp. NPDC003034; assembly: GCF_053591375.1. Taxonomy (NCBI): domain Bacteria; kingdom Bacillati; phylum Actinomycetota; class Actinomycetes; order Kitasatosporales; family Streptomycetaceae; genus Streptomyces; species Streptomyces sp. NPDC003034. Next base: position 2,037 of record NZ_JBSFTS010000051.1, on the reverse strand, counting down.
AGGCCATCCGGTCGATGTCCTTGAAGCGGACGCAGATCCGGGACTCGGATTCCCACTGCGACCGGCTCCAGGTGTAGCTGAGGGTCTTGCCGACCCGGGTGACCGTCGCCGGGTTCCGGTCGAAGCGATAGCGCTCGCCGTTCACGTACAGCGAGACCTGCCGCGACGTCACCTTCTTCGGCGGGTTGACCCGGATCGCAACCGGGGTGGCCCAGACGCCCGATCCCTCCAGCCGGATGCAGACCTGGGGGCCGGAGGAGCGGTGCGTGCACGAGCTGGAGTCCGCGGCCGCCGGCACCACCGTCGACAGGACGACCGCGGCCGCGAGGGCGCCCGCAGCGTTCAGGTGAAAGATCTTCCGCATGCCTCGCCCAACCGTGCGAGGCGACGATCCCAACACGGCTCACCCTCGGATTCCACCTGGTCGAGCGAGCCGCATCCCAGGGTGCGCATGCCGACGCCGGTGCCGGAGGTCTACGCGGCGGCGCGGCCATGCCACGTCAACTGAGGGCCCCGCTGAGGTTCGCGGAAACACCCGAAACGTTGCTTGAATGATCACGTCAGCACCATGCATGTCCAAAGAGGCGGGGAATCGCAGTGAGACGACAGTTCAGGGCGGGGTTGGCCATGGCAGGGGCGACGTTGCTGCTGAGTGCGTGTGGAGAGGGCGGAGGATCGGGAGGCGACGGCGCGCTCGGCAACGCTCCCGCATTGGATGGCAAGGGGGGTGCGGACGTCAAGAAGGCACCTCTCGCGCAGAAGGGCACCATCTCGCTGATGTTCTGCACGGACATGCCGGACGCCAAGGGAGGAACCCTGTACGGGGTGACCCTGCGCTCCTACGCCGTCAAGGACGGGAAGCTGGTGGCCGAGCGCAGTTCCGTGCTGCCGCCCGGGTTCAAGCCCACGGCCGGCTGCAAGGGCGACGGCCCGGGTATCGCAGCGCATCACGCGTTCAGCAAGGACCTCACGATGCTGGCGGGCCTCTCCGAGGACTCCCGGGCCGCGGCTGTCGACACGTCGACAGGTGCGGAGATAGCGCCTCCCGATCCGGACGCCTTCGGCAAGGATCTGGGGTCGAACGCCGCTGTCTTCCATCCCGTGACCAATCAGCTCTGGTACGACTCCGACCCATCCCACTACGGGGTGAACCTGCCGCGGTACTTCCGGGATCCAAAGGGCGGTGCGGGAACCCAGCAGATGGTGCCGTACGCGCAGCTCGCGAGCCACATGACCAAGGACAGGCAGACTGCCACCACGGTCCTGGCGGCGAGCGAGGACGACTCGCCCATCTCTCCCTCGGGGGTCGTGGCGCAGGCCAGCACCAGCGAGGGGCTCGGCTTGTTCCGAGTGAGTCCAGGCAGTGAGGGACTCCTGAAGGAGATCAAGTCGCCTGCCCTGCGCGTGCCTGGCTCGATCCCCGGGGACACCGGGGTGCGGCAGCACTGCGACCCGGCCTTCTGGCGTGACGACACCACCCTCGTTTGCCGACACGACAGCCTCAAGCAGCTCACCTTCAGCGCGGACTACCAGCGCGTCACCAAGACCGAGAACCTGCTCCCCGAGAGCGACCGTGGCGTCCAATCTCCGACGCCTTCCCCGGACGGCAAGAGCTTCGTGTTCCTGTCTGAGACCGACAGCGAGCAGTGGGTGCTCTACCGAGCGGCCTTCGCCACGCCGGGTGCTCAGCCGGTGAAGATCGCCGAACTGGAGCAGCCTCTCGATGGCGCGGACGACCACCGGGTCTCGCTGATCCGCTGGAGCTGACAGGGGTTATGGTTCTCCGGGCGGGCGGGCAGCGCCTGGTCGCGGCAGGGGGAGATGCCTAGGGCCTGTGTGAGGTTGTGATCAGTTGGTGGCTTTCAGGAGGTCGTCGATCCAGATCATTGCGGCTCGGAGTTGGAGGCCGGCGAGGTAGCTCTCCGGCGCCTTGTCGTAGCGGGTGGCGATTCCGCGCCAGGCCTTCAGCTTGTTGATCAGGCGTTCGACGGTGTTCCGTTCCTTGTAGAGATCGGCATTGTGGCTGACGGACCGGCC
>NZ_JBSFTS010000050.1:0-8355 GCF_053591375.1 Streptomyces sp. NPDC003034 | reverse complement strand
CCGGCAGGAGGTGGGCAACGTACCGCTGGACTCCCCAGGTGCCCGATCAGGTCGGACACCATGGCGCCGGGGCAGGAGGGGACCGCCGGCGCGGGCCGCCCGGGGCCGACGGCCCGGCGGACGGTCTTTTCGAAGACCGCCGCTTCGTGCCGGAAGTGGGAGAGCCGGGCAGGGTGGTCCGTGCGGACCACCCTGCCCGCCGGGCGGCGGATCCGCTCCCCGTGAGCTACCGGCGAACGCCCCGCCCCCCTAGCCCTGTCCGGGCGATCTCCGCGGGCCCGCGCTGCCTGGCACGGCACCTCTCCGCGTCGTCGAGGCGCGCGAGTACGGCCACGTACTTGCTGCGCCCCTCCGCCTTGCGATGCACCGCACCAGACAACGCGACCTGATCCACGAAGATCGCCCGGACAGGACGTAGCAGGCGGTGGCGGCGGGGGTGCCGCCGCCCTACGTCAGGTCGAACTCGCCACCCCGGGCGTCCAGTACGAACCTGCGCCACTCGTCCGGCGCGAAGATCAGCGAGGGGCTCTCGGGGCGGTCGCCGTTGCGCATCGCGATGAAGCCCTCGACGAAGGCGATCTGAACGTCACCGGCCCCCCGGCTGCTCGACTGCCAGTCGGCTCCGGTGAGATCGAGGTCCGGCTTGCCCCAGCCGGCCAGGGGCTGTGAAGTCATGCTCTCGGCCACGTGCGTGCTCCTCCCGGTACGTCGTCCGGGGGCAAGGTTAACCATCGCGGCGGGTGCCGCACAGACCACGTACAGTCACACGCGGCCGGTCCGGCACCCGCCCCCTCCGCTCGCGGCGGGGCAGGTCCTCCTCAGGAGGTCGGCTGCTCGGCCCCCACCAGCCACATCGAGAAGAACTGCGCGCCCCCTCCGTACGCGTGTCCCAACGCCCGGCGGGCTCCCGGCACCTGGTGTTCACCGGCCTGTCCGCGGACCTGGAGGGCCGCCTCCGCGAAGCGGATCATGCCGGAGGCGCCGATCGGGTTGGTGGACAGGACGCCGCCGGAGGGATTCACCGGGAGGTCGCCGCCGAGTTCGGTGACCCCGGCCTCGGTGAGTTTCCAGCCCTCGCCCTCCGCCGCGAAGCCGAGGTTTTCCAGCCACATCGGCTCGTACCAGGAGAACGGCACGTACAGCTCGACCGCGTCGATCTCGCGGCGCGGGTCCGAGATGCCCGCCTGCCGGTAGACGTCGGCGGCGCAGTCCTTGCCCGCCTGCGGAGAGACGAAGTCCTTGCCCGCGAAGAGCGTGGGTTCGCTGCGCATCGCCCCGCCGTGCATCCAGGCCGGCGGCTTCGGCGAACGGGCCGCTCCCGCCCGGTCGGTGAGGACCATCGCGCAGGCACCGTCGGAGGAGGGGCAGGTCTCCGAGTAGCGGATCGGGTCCCACAGCATCGGCGAGGCCTGGACCTTCTCCAGCGTGATGTCGTGCTCGTGCAGGTGCGCGTACGGGTTCTTCAGCGCGTTGCGGCGGTCCTTGTAGGCCACGAGCGAGCCGACGGTCGCGGGGGCGCCGGTGCGCCGCATGTACGCCCGCACGTGCGGGGCGAAGAAGCCGCCGGCGCCGGCCAGCAGCGGCTGCTGGAAGGGGACGGGCAGCGACAGGCCCCACATGGCGTTGGATTCGGACTGCTTCTCGAAGGCCAGGGTGAGGACGGTGCGGTGCACGCGGGCCGCGACGAGCTGGGAGGCCACCAGGGCGGTGGAACCGCCGACCGAGCCCGCCGTGTGCACGCGGAGCATCGGTTTGCCCACCGCGCCCAGCGCGTCCGCCAGGTACAGCTCCGGCATCATCACGCCCTCGAAGAAGTCGGGGGCCTTGCCGATGACGACCGCGTCGATGTCCGCCCAGGTCAGCTCGGCGTCCGCGAGGGCGCGGGCGGCGGCTTCGCGGACCAGCCCCGCGAGGGACACGTCGTGGCGGGCCGCGACGTGCTTGGTCTGGCCGATGCCGACGATCGCGACCGGTTCCTTGCCCGTCCCGCTCATGCCGGTTCCCCTTCCAGGACGGCGACCAGGTTCTGCTGGAGGCAGGGGCCGGAGGTGGCGTGCGCGACGGCCCGGTGGGATGCGCCGCGGTGGATCCGGGCTGCCGCCTCACCGATGCGGATGAGGCCGGCGGCCATGACCGGGTTGGCGGCGAGCGCCCCGCCCGACGGGTTGACGGCGACGTCCGGCCCGAGCCCGAGCGCGTTGCGGAGCACGACCTCCTGGGAGGAGAAGGGGGCGTGCAGTTCGGCCGTGTCCACCGGCCGCTCGAAGACTCCGGCGCGCTCGGCGGCCAGCCGGGTGGACGGGGAGTCGGTGAGGTCGCGCAGGCCCAGACCGTGGGCCTCGATGCGGTGGTCGATGCCGGTGATCCAGGCGGGCCGCTCGCAGAGCCGCCGGGCGAGGTCTCCGGCGGCCAGGATCACCGCGGCGGCGCCGTCGCTGACGGGCGGGCAGTCCCCGGTGCGCAGCGGCGCCACCTGGTAGTCGCCCTGCGGGACGGCGCCGGTGAGCTGTGCGTGCGGATTGGTCTCGGCGGCGGCCCGGCTGCGGGCGGCGATGGCGGCCAGGGCCGGTTCGTCGGTATGGCCCGCGTCGATGAGTGCCTGGGCTTGCAGGGCGGCCAGGGAGACCGAGTCGGGCCACAGGGGGGCGACGTAGTAGGGGTCGAGCTGGCGGGTCAGGACATCGCGTACGGATCCGGGCGAGGTCTTCCCGTACCCGTAGACGAGGGCGGTGTCCGCCTCGCCGGTCTGGATCTTGACCCAGGCCTCGTAGAGGGCCCAGGCCCCGTCCATCTCGACGTGCGACTCCGGGATCGGCGGCCAGGCGCCGACCCCGTCGAGGGTCATGGTGAAGGAGAAGGCCCGGCCCGCCAGGTAGTCGCTGGAGCCGGAGCAGGTGAAACCGATCTCGCCGGCTTTCAGCCCGGTCCGGGCAAGTACCTGGTGCAGCACGGGCATGACCATCTCGACTTCGCTGAGCTCGTCGCTACGGCGCGTGTGGTCGCTCTGCGCGAAGGCGACGACGGCGACGTCACGGGCGGGCCTGGGCCTCGTGGGTGTCAGAAGTGTTACGGGCGTCGTCGGCGTCGTCGGCGGCGTCGGCATCAGATGAGCTCCTTGTACGCGTCGTAGTCCGCGTCCGGCTCGCCGGTGGGGCGGTAGTGGTCGGGGTAGCGGCCGCCGTCGCTCCACACCGGTTCGACGCGCAGGCCCATGCGGACCTGGTCGTACGGGATGCCGCCGATGCGGCCGTGGAGGGCGAGGGCGGCGCCGTCGAGGGCGATGTGGGCGTAGACGTACGGGACTTCGATGTCGTCGTTGCCGGCGTTGCGCGCCTTGATGTTGACGATGCAGTACGTGGTGACCGTGCCTGCCGGGCCGACCTCGACCCGGTCGGTGGTGGCGACCCCGCAGGTCGGGCAGGCGCCGCGCGGCGGGACGTACACCTTGTGGCAGGAGGGGCAGCGCTCGCCGACGGTCTTCCGCTCGGCGAGGGCGTTGATGTAGGCGGTCTGCGCGCGGCCGGGGCTGTAGGTGTAGTCCAGGCGGGCGGCGGCGACGATGCCGGTGACGGGGTCGGTGAACACGCCGTCGTGCGGGACCGGGCGGGGTGGCTCGACGCCTTCGGCGGCGGCCTCGGCGCCCATGTCCGGTTCAAAACAGGCGATGTCGGTGATGGATCCGGTGCGCTCGGCGGCCCAGCGGACGCGGACGCGCATACCGGTGCGCACGGCCTCGGGGCCGGGCGCGTCGAGGGCGTGCAGGAGGGCGGTGTCCGCGCCGTCGAGCTTGACCAGCACCCAGGCGAAGGGGGTGGCGAGGGGCTGGTGGGAGCGGGGCCGGCCGTTCCAGGCCCAGGTGGTGACGGTGCCGGTGGCGGCGACTTGGACGAGCTCGCGGATCTCCTCGGCGGTGACGGGGTCGTATTCGGCGGGCGGCACCATCACCCTGCCGTCGGAGGTCCGTACGCCGAGCACGACGCCCTCGCGCAGCCCGGTGAGGAAGGCGCTCTGTACGGGCCCGAGTGACCGGGTGAAGGGAAACTCCACGACGAGTGGCGCGCGCAGCACTTCGGGTGGCGACGCAGCGGTCATGCTGACTCTCCGATTCTCCGTAACGGTGCAACGACTCCAGCCCGGCATTCCCAGCCCCGCCGGCGTTTGAGGAGGCGCGGGGCCTGCGACAGCGCCCCAACAGCCGGCCCGCGACCGGGCCCGGGGCTGGCAGCCCCGGGGACACCTCCGGCCGGCATATCCAGCCCCGCCGGCGTTTGAGGCGCGGGGCCTGGGGCAGCGCCCCAACAGCCGGCCCGCAGGGACCGGATCGAGCTGCCCAGCGTCGGGGCCCGGGGGCCGGCAGGCCCCGGGTACAGACACCGGCGCCCGGGCCGGGAGGCCAAGGGCGGCTACTCCCGCCGATACACCGCCGCCCGCCTCTCCGCAAAGGCCCGCGCCCCCTCCTTCGCATCCGCCGTGTCGAAGACCGGCCACCCCCGCCGGAGCTCCGCCGCCAGCCCTTCCGACTCCGTGAGCTCGGCGCTCTCGTACACGGAAGCCTTCACCGCCTCGACAGCCAACGGCCCGCACGCGTTGATCCGTTCGGCGATTTCCAGGGCCTTGTCCAGCGCCGTTCCGTCGGGCACCACGTGCCCGACGAGGCCGATCCGGGCTGCCTCCTCGGCCGGGTACGGACGCCCGGTCAGCAGCATCTCCAGGGCGTGCGTACGCGGAATCTGGCGCGGCAGCCGGACCGTGGAGCCACCGATCGGGAAGAGGCCTCGTGCGACCTCGAACAGCCCGAAGGTGGCGCCCTCACCGGCGACGCGGATGTCGGTGCCCTGGAGGATCTCCGTCCCGCCGGCCACGCAGTACCCCTCCACCGCCGCGATCACCGGTTTGCGGGGCCGGTGGTGGCGGAGCATCGCCTTCCAGTGCAGGTCGGGGTCGGCCGTCAGCCGGTCGCGGTAGTGGTCGCCCGCCATCCCCCCGCCACCGCCGGCCAGCGCCTTGAGATCCATGCCGGCGCAGAAGTCCCCGCCCGCGCCGGTCAGCACCACGGAGCGGATCTCGTCGTCGGCGTCCGCCTCCAGCCAGCCGTCATACAGGCCCACCAGCAGCGGCAGCGAGAGCGCGTTCTTCGCCTCGGGTCTGTTCATGGTGAGCACCAGAGTGGCGCCGTGCCGTTCCACGGTCAGGTGTTCCGTCCCACCCATTGCCGTCCTCCCTCTCCAGACCTAGAACAGGTTGCAGTAGGGGCGGTCGCAGTTCAATAGTTTTCTGACACACAGTCAGTTTTCTTGGGCGGCGCCCTTCCCAGTTGGGATCGGCGGCGCTGTAATGACCGCCGGAGCAGACCGCCCGTGCGTTCCGCCACGGGGACTTCCGGGGTCAGGAGGAACGGTGGAGTACAACCTTGCCGACCTGTTCGAGTCGGTCGTGGACGTGGTTGCGGACCGTGAGGCCCTCGTCTACGTGGACCACCCCCGCACCGGCGCCGAGCGCCGCCTCACGTACGCGGAACTGGACACGGCGGCGAACCGCATCGCCCACCACCTGCTGGACAGCGGACTGACGCCCGGCGAGCACGTGGGCCTGCACCTCTACAACGGGATCGAGTACTTGCAGACCGTCCTGGCCTGCCTGAAGGCCCGGCTGGTACCGGTGAACGTCAACTACCGGTACGTGGAGGAGGAACTGGTCTACCTCTACAACGACGCCGACCTCGCCGCGCTGGTCTTCGACGGCGAGTTCACCGAACGGGTGGCGGCCGCGCTGCCGCAGAGCGCCAAGCTGCGCCACCTGATCCGGGTCGGGCCCGCCCCCGAGGGCGCCCCGGAGCCCGCTGTCACGCCGGTCGCGTACGCCGACGCGGAGGCGGCCGGCTCTCCCGAGCGCGGGTTTTTGGCCCGGTCGGCGGACGACCTCTTCATCATCTACACCGGCGGCACCACCGGCATGCCGAAGGGCGTCATGTGGCGGGCCGAGGACCTCTTCTTCGCGGGGCTCTTCGGCGGCGACCCCGCCGGTGAGCCGGTGAAGCGGCCCGAGGAACTGGCCGAGCGGGTGGCGGCGGGCGGCGCCGGGCTCACCTTCTTCCCCGCTCCCCCGCTGATGCACGGCACGTCGACGCTGACCTCGTTCGTCGCTCTCAACTACGGCCAGCGGATCGTCATCCACCGCAAGTACGTCCCCGAGGAAGTGCTCCGTACGGTCGAGAAGGAGAAGGTCTCCAGCGTGTCGCTGGTGGGCGACGCCATGCTCCGGCCCCTGATCGACGCCCTGAACGGCCCGCTCCGGGGGACGGACCTGTCCTCGCTGTTCAGCGTCTCCTCATCCGGGGCGATCATGTCCGAGACCGTGCGAGCCGAGTTCCAGCGGCTCGTGCCGCATGTGCTGCTGCTGAACAACTTCGGGTCGTCCGAGTCCGGTTCCAACGGCAGGGCGACGGATGACTCCGGCCCGGAGAAGGGCTTCCGCCTGGAGGTCAACGACCGTACGCAGGTGGTGGACCCGGTGACGCACGAGCCCGTACGGGTGGGCGAACCGGGGCGCCTCGCGCAGCGCGGCCACGTCCCGCTCGGCTACTACAACGACCCGGCGAAGACCGCCGAGAACTTCTTCCAGAAGGGCACGGAACGCTGGGTGCTGCTGGGCGACATGGCGACCGTCGACGAGCAGGGCATCGTCACGGTCCTCGGACGCGGCTCGCAGTGCATCAACACCGGGGGCGAGAAGGTCTACCCGGAGGAGGTCGAGCAGGCGCTGAAGTCCCATCCGGGCGTGTACGACGCGCTGGTGGCCGGCGTCCCGGACCCGCAGTGGGGCAGTCACGTCGCCGCGGTGGTGCAGGTCAGGGCCGGCTCGCCGGAGCCGACCCTGGACGAGATCCAGGCCCATTGCCGCACCAGGCTGGCCGGTTACAAGATCCCCCGGCAGCTGGTCATCGCACCCGCCGTGCAGCGCTCCCCCAGCGGCAAGGCGGACTACCGCTGGGCGAAGGCGGTGGCGACGCAGGCGGACGCACAGGCGGACACGGACACCGTCGCCGACGCTGACGCCCACGCTGACGCCGACACGCCGCGCTAGCCGCGGAGGGGCTGGGAGCAGCCACGAGGGCCGGGCGGGCCGGAGCAGGGCAGTACGCGAGCCGATCCGGCCGAGGCGGGGGGCGAGGGTGAGCGGGCGGGCTGAGCGGCGGGGCTCATCCCCCGTGCGATGCGATGAAGGCGCGCAACTCCTCCCGCGGATCGGGGCCCGAACCGTTCCGCCAGATCTGGTTGGTCTGCTCCCCGGAGGCTATTCCGGCGAGCAGCATGTCACGCATGGCCGAGGTGGCCACCCGTCGCGCCTCCGCCAGGCGGTGGCGAGACATGACCCCTCCTGCATCGTCGTCCACGGTCGGGACCTCGGCGCAGGTCAAGGCCTCGGCCAGCCGTCGTTCCCACTTCAGCACCCGCCCCCAGGCGTACGTCTCTCCCTGCGCGGAGCCCATGTGCTGAAGACCCACCAGGTCCCACCCCTGGCGCTGCGAGAGCGGCGTGCCCGGGCAGACCCATGCGGTCGCCAACGCGGCGGCTCGCCACGCGAGTTCCTCGTCCGTGCCGACGGAGCAGGGCTTGTCGGTGTTCTCGTCCCGCAGTTGGTTGTCCATGAGGTGGATCATAACCCTATTATCGTCTCCATGACGATAATAGGGGACGCGAACATGATCGACTAGGGTGGCGCACGCCCGGTGACGAAGCCCGGTGACTAAGTCAGGCCCCCTCGGCGTAAGCACACATGTTCCGGAGAGCTCAATTGACCACGCGTCAGCACCTCGGCGCGCGGGCAGGCGCCCTGCCCAACCCCCTGGCGGCGGCCCGAGCGCTGACCAGCCCCTCCACCCCGCACCGCATCGAGGATCCGGTCATCTCCAGGATGCAGCGCATCCGCACGGCCCTGGGGGTGGCGAGCATGTCCTGGCTGCTGCTGGCCTACCCGCTGCGCGACGGTCGACAGGACTTCGTACTCGGCAAGCTGGAGGAACTGCTGATCGGCTGCGCCATCATCCTGGCGGCCGCTGTCATCGGCGTCGGCCTGTGCGTCCTCTCGGCCCCGTCGCCCCTGCGCCGCGCGTACGCGCGCCGCGTCGTCGGCCCCCTGAAGGCGCTGAGCACGCTGCCGCTGGGAGCCGGGGTGGTCTGGCTGATGGCGGCGGCCCTCGGCGGTGACCTCGTCTCGCTCTCGGACGTGGGCCCGCACGACATCACCTTCGGGTTCTTCGGCAGCGTTCTGGGTACGATCTTCACCGGTCTCCTGATCGGCCTGCTGTTCGCCGCGGCCGCACTCGTGTGCGCGGCCGTCCTCGTCGCGGCCGTG
>NZ_JBSFTS010000049.1:0-8933 GCF_053591375.1 Streptomyces sp. NPDC003034 | reverse complement strand
GTTTTTTTTGGCTTCGGGCCGGGCCCCCGTAGCCCTCCACGTCACCTACCTCACGCCCCAGGCCCGCCGCTCATGGCGCGCGGTGCGCGCCCGGGCGGCAGGCGGGGCTCAGCTCGCGTCGTCGCCGTCACTGCCGGAGGAGTCGATGTCCTTCTCCAGGCCGAGCTGCTCGACGAGCCACTTGTCGAACTCGATGGAGGCGCGGACCCAGCTGACCGTGGAGGACACGAAGTGCTCCAGGCTGACGCCGGTGCCGATCAGCATCTGCGCCTCGCCGATCAGGCGGACGGATCCGTCGTCGTGGGTGTGGCTGTAGACCTTGGGCCACAGGGTGCGGCGGTTCCAGTCGTCGATCGACTCAAGAAGCTGGGGCTTCTCCTCGATCTTGTGCGGACGGTCGTAGAAGGTCCGCACGGAGAAGACCTGCTGCTCGTCCTCGCCGCGGAACATGAAGTACGTGCGGAACTCCTCCCACGGCGCCGCGAGGTCACCCTCGTCGTCGACGACGTACTTGAGCTCCATCTGCTCCAGCAGCTGCTTGACCAGATCCTGGTCGGGGACGACGGGGCCCGCCGGTCCTGTGGCCCCCTGCGGCTCGGGCTGCTGCCCTCCGAAGTTCGGAATCGAGGCCGGGTCGATGCTCACCGTGATATTCCCTTCGTGCGGATACCTTCATCCTCCACCATGGCGCCCGCCCCGTGTCCACCCCCGGACCCCCGATCCGCTCCGGGCGGACATCGAGCAGGCAGCGAACACGGCGCGGGCAAGGCGGTGCCGGGCCCCCGGGCAGGCCCGTGGAAGGCCGGCGGCAAGCACACGGACGGCGCAACGGGGACCCGCCGACGACGGGCCCGGTCAGGAGGCCTTGCCGACCAGCAGCTCCTCGCCGGCCACGTCGACCCGTACGGTGTCGCCGTCCTTGACCTCGCCCGAGAGGATCTCCTTGGCCAGCCGGTCGCCGATCGCCGTCTGGATCAGGCGGCGCAGCGGCCGGGCCCCGTACGCCGGGTCGTTGCCCTTCTCCGCCAGCCAGGCCAGGGCTCCGGGCGTGACGTCCAGGGTCAGGCGGCGGTCGGCCATGCGCTTGGCCAGGCGGCCGATCTGGAGCTCCGCGATGTGGGCCAGCTCCTCACCGGTCAGCGCCGAGAAGACCACCAGGTCGTCCAGCCGGTTGAGGAACTCCGGCTTGAAGTTCGCCCTGACCAGGTCCAGGACCCGCTGCTTCTTCTCTTCCGCCGGGGTGGCCGGATCCACCAGGAACTGGCTGCCCAGGTTCGAGGTCAGGACGAGGATGGCGTTGCGGAAGTCCACGGTCCGGCCCTGCCCGTCCGTGAGGCGGCCGTCGTCGAGGACCTGGAGCAGGATGTCGAAGACTTCCGGATGGGCCTTCTCGACCTCGTCCAGCAGGACCACGCTGTACGGGCGCCGGCGGACCGCCTCGGTCAGCTGGCCGCCCTCCTCGTAGCCCACGTACCCGGGCGGGGCTCCCACCAGGCGGGCCACGGTGTGCTTCTCGCCGTACTCCGACATGTCGATGCGGACCATGGCCCGCTCGTCGTCGAAGAGGAAGTCCGCGAGCGCCTTGGCGAGCTCCGTCTTGCCGACGCCCGTCGGGCCGAGGAAGAGGAAGGAGCCGGTCGGGCGGTCCGGGTCGGCGATCCCGGCGCGGGTGCGGCGTACGGCGTCCGAGACGGCCCGTACGGCCTCGTCCTGGCCGATCAGGCGGCGGCCCAGCTCGGCCTCCATCCGCAGCAGCTTCCGCGTCTCCCCTTCGAGGAGGCGGCCCGCCGGGATGCCGGTCCAGGCGCCGACCACGTCCGCGATGTCGTCCGGGCCGACCTCGTCCTTGACCATGGTGTCCTTGGCGACCTCCGCCTCGGCCTCCGTGGCCTCGGCAAGCTCCCGCTCCAGCGCCGGGATCTCCCCGTAGAGCAGCTTGGAGGCGGAGTCGAAGTCGCCGTCGCGCTGGGCCCGCTCGGCCTGGCCGCGCAGGTCGTCCAGGCGCTCCTTGAGTTCACCCACCCGGTTGAGGGACTGCTTCTCCTTCTCCCAGCGGGCGGTCAGCCCCCGGAGGTCCTCCTCCTTGTCCGCCAGGTCCTTGCGGAGCTTTTCGAGACGCTCGCGCGAGGCCGGATCGGACTCGTTCTTCAGCGCCAGCTCCTCCATCCGCAGGCGGTCCACCGAGCGCTGGAGCTCGTCGATCTCCAGCGGGGAGGAGTCGATCTCCATGCGCAGCCGGGACGCGGCCTCGTCCACGAGGTCGATGGCCTTGTCGGGCAGGAAGCGGGAGGTGATGTACCGGTCGGAGAGGGTGGCGGCCGCGACCAGCGCGCTGTCGTTGATCTGCACCTTGTGGTGGGCCTCGTAGCGGCCCTTGAGACCGCGCAGGATCGCGATGGTGTCCTCGACGCTGGGCTCGGCGACCAGCACCTGCTGGAAGCGCCGCTCCAGCGCCGCGTCCTTCTCGATCCGCTCCCGGTACTCGTCCAGGGTCGTCGCGCCGACCATGCGCAGCTCGCCGCGGGCCAGCATGGGCTTGAGCATGTTGCCGGCGTCCATGGAGGAGTCGCCGCCGGCGCCCGCGCCGACGACCGTGTGGAGCTCGTCGATGAAGGTGATGATCTGGCCTTCGCTCGCCTTGATCTCGGCGAGGACGGTCTTGAGCCGCTCCTCGAACTCACCGCGGTACTTGGCACCCGCGACCATCGCGCCGAGGTCCAGGGAGACCAGGCGCTTGTTCTTCAGGGACTCGGGGACGTCGCCCTTGACGATGCGCTGGGCCAGGCCCTCGACCACGGCCGTCTTGCCGACGCCGGGCTCGCCGATGAGCACCGGGTTGTTCTTCGTACGGCGTGAGAGGACCTGGACGACGCGCCGGATCTCGTGGTCGCGGCCGATCACCGGGTCGAGCTTGCCCTCGCGGGCGGCGGCCGTGAAATCGGTGCCGAACTTCTCCAGGGCCTTGTACTGGCCCTCGGGATCGGGGGTGTTCACCCGCCGTCCTCCTCGTGCGTTCTCGAAGGCGGCCAACAGCCGGTCGGCGGTCGCGCCCTGGGCGGTAAGGAGCTCAGCGGCCGGGCCGCCCTTGGCGGCGATGGCGATGAGCAGGTGTTCGGTGGACAGGTACTCGTCACCGAGCTTGCCGGCCCGCGCGTCGGCCTCGGCGAGTACGGCGAGCAGGTCGCGGGTCGGCTGCGGGGGCGCGACCGTGGAGCCGGTGACGCTGGGCAGGGCGGCGAGCAGCCGCTCCGCGCCGGCCCGTACGGCGGCCTGGTCGGCTTCGGCGGCGGCGAGGAGGTCGGTGATGTTCTCGTTGTCCGCGCCGGCCAGCAGGGCGAGCAGGAGGTGCGCGGGGGTCAGATCCGCGTGGCCGTCCTTGACGGCCCTGCTGGTGGCTGCGTTCAGCGCGTCGCGACTCTTGTTGGTCAGTTCGGCGTCCACGGGCGGCTTCTCCTCTCCGGAGGGTTGGACAGGACAACGATGTGAGTGATGAGTGATGTCTGGAGTCTGACAAAGACAACCTATGCAAAGTTGAGTCTATTCCACTCAAGGGCGGCTTCGCACGCCTCGGCACGTACCCTTCGGGCCATGTCCCACGACGTACGCAACCCGACGCCCGAGTACCTCGCCTTCTGGCGGGAGCGGCACGTCTGCACGCTGACCACCCCGCGCCCCGACGGCACGCCGCACGTGGTGCCGGTGGGCGTGACCTACGACCCTCAGGCCGGCCTCGCACGGGTGATCAGCAACAAGCACAGCAAGAAGATCCGCAACATCCTGGCCGCCCAGGCCGTGGAGCCCGGCGGGGCGCGGGTCGCGGTCTGCCAGATGGAGGGGCGCCGCTGGGCCACCCTGGAGGGCCGCGCGGTGATCCGTACGGACGAGGCGTCGGTCGCCGACGCGGTGGCGCGCTACGCGGAGCGGTACGGGCGGACGCCGTCGCCCAACCCCGACCGGGTGGTCATGGAGATCACCCTCGACCGCGCGATGGGCCGCGCCTGAGGCGCGTACGGCCCGGGGAAGGCGCCTGGGCGCGTCCGGTGCCCGGAGGGCAACCGGTTCGGTTTTCATCTTTTTTTGTCCGGTCGGCTACTGGACGCGGACATCACAGCGGCGCCATCGTGGTCAGGTCCACGATGGCGCCGCTGTGTGGGGGTAGCGCCTGAGCGATTTGCAACGACGGGGGAATCGCGTCAGGCACTTCGGGGGGTGGCAGTGGTGATGTCGGTTTCGAAGAGCTGGTGATCGCGCTGATCAAGATTGACGAAGACCATTCCGTAGCGCACCTCGCAGCGGACGGGCTGCGGCGCGCCCCGCGGGCGGCGCAGGCACCGGTAGGCACGTACGTCCTCGTCCTCCTCGCGCACGACGACGATCGGTTGACCGAACAGGGTGACCATCAGCGAGTCGCCCGCGTAGGGGATCGCCGTGGCCAGGTCGATGAACTGCCATCCCGACCGGTAAGCGGAGGCCATCTCGCGGCGGAAGCCGCGGTCGTCGGGGGTCATGCCTCGGAGGTCTTCCCGTTCACACCCCAGCCACTGTCATTCTTGCCGGGCGCGGGACCCCACCCGCTGTCGGCCCTGACGCTGCCCCACCCGCTGTCGCTGCCGGTGGGACCGGCTCCCCATCCGCTGTCCGCGGGCGCGCTCCCCCAGCCGCTGTCCGCGAGCGAGAGTCCACCGACAGCAGCAGCCGTAGAGAGAGCAATGGCAGCCACCGAGCGAAGCAATTTCTTGTACATGGTCGACGTTGTCCTCACTTGATGGATTCCTCTCCCCCGCATCTCAGACGATGACTGATCGAGCCACGTCATTGCCACCGTGGCGATGCATCATGTTCCTGTACATGCAGGACCCTGGGGGTGGGAGATTTGCCGACTATGCGCATAAACCAGACACATCCCCATGCGGTGACCGATCTGTGCGACCTGGGAGCCGAGCTGTACGCAAGTGCCCTCAGCTCCGGTCGAATCGCCCGCGAGGAAGTCGAGCAGACGCCCTGCCTGCTGGAATTCGCGCTGCTGCACCCCGATCCGGACGACGACAACTGGCTCCGTCCGGTTCCGCCCTCGGTGGCATTGGCTCAACGCCTGCACCCGCTCGAACGGGAGATCCTGCAACGCAGGCGCTCTTCCATCGAGCTCGCCGAAGCGTTTGAGCCATTCATGGCCATCAGCGCGCTGACGCCGGCGCCCACGCATGCGATCACCGTGCTGGAGGGATTCAACAGGATCAACGCGGCTCTCAATGTCGCCACCGCCGAGTGCCAGGCCGAAATGCTCACCATCCAGCCGGGCGGCGGGCGTTCGGAGAACATCCTCAACCAGGCGATAGAACGGGACCAGCCGCTCATCCGGCGCGGCGTCAGCATGCGCACGCTCTACCAGCACACCGTCCGGCACAGCCGCGGCACCATGGCCTACGTCGACCGGATGGCCAGCGGCAAGGTCGAGATCCGGACGCTGGAGGAACTGGTTGAACGGCTCATCATCTGTGACGAATCGGTCGCCTTCATACCGGCGAGCGACGACCAGCAGATCGCCCTGGAGCTGCGGCACCCGGCGCTCGTCCGCTATCTGGTCAGGGTCTTCGAGCAGTTGTGGCGGCGGGCCACCCCGCTCAACGAACAGATCCCCTACGGACCGACCCCGTCCGGGATCTCGGGCGTGCAGCGCTCCATCGCCCAGCTCCTCGTCGAAGGCCACGTGGACGAGGCCATCGCCCGCCGCCTCGGCATGAACGTACGGACCTGCCGCGCGCACATCGCCAAGCTGGCCACCGCCCTCGGCAGCGGCAGCCGCGCCCAACTGGGCTACCTCATCGCCCAGTCGGGCATCCTGGGCCGCGTCTCGGGCCCGGCCCAGGAACCGCGGCTCTGACGGCCCGGACGCACGGCAGCGAGCGCCGGCGCCCCCCGCCGCACGACGAGGCCCCGCCCGGAATCATCCGGGCGGGGCCTGGCCGTGCGCGCGTACGCCGCCTCGTCGGGCGCGCGTACGCGCAGGGCGCTCAGTCCAGCGGGCGCTTGGGGGCCGGGCGCCAGACCACCAGGGCGTTGCCCGGCTGCGGGGGCTGGTAGGGGACCAGGTCGCGCCGGTAGGAGGCGTGCACCTGGGCCTCGCGGGCCCGGAGCGTGGCCGCCGCGCCGTCCACCGCCGCCGAGAGCTCGGCCACGCGCTGCTGGAGCGCGGTCACCTGGTTCTCCAGCTCGATGATCCGCTTGATGCCCGCCAGGTTGATGCCCTCGTCCTGCGACAGCGCCTGCACCGTGCGGAGCAGTTCGATGTCACGGGCCGAGTAGCGCCGGCCGCGCCCGGCCGTGCGGTCGGGAGAGACCAGGCCGAGGCGGTCGTACTGGCGCAGGGTCTGCGGATGCAGCCCCGAGAGCTGGGCGGCCACCGAGATCACGTAGACCGGGGTCTCGTCGGTGAGTTGGTAAGCCCCGTTGCCGAATCGGGGCTGGCTGCGGCGGCCGTCCATGTCAGGCTCCCTTCGCGGACTCGAACAGCGCGGAGCGCGGGTCCTCGGACTCCGTCGCCTCGCGATACATCTCCAGCGCCTCACGTGCCTTGTCGGACAGCTCCCTCGGGACGGCGACCTCCACCGTCACCAGCAGGTCGCCGCGGGTGCCGTCCTTGCGGACCGCGCCCTTGCCGCGGGCGCGCATCGTCCGGCCGCCGGGCGTACCCGGCGGGAGCTTCAGCGTCACCGGAGGGCCGTTCAAGGTCGGCACCTTGATGTCGGCGCCCAGCGCCGCCTCCGCGAACGTCACCGGCACGGTCACCGTCAGATTGTCGTCCTTGCGGCCGAACACCGGGTGCGCACCGACGTGCACGACGACGTAGAGGTCGCCGGCGGGACCGCCGCGCTCGCCCGGCGCGCCCTTGCCGCGCAGCCGGATCCGCTGGCCGTCGAAGACGCCCGCCGGGATCCGGACCTGCATGGTGCGGGAGCTGCGGGCCCGGCCGCTGCCCTTGCAGACCTCGCAGGGGGTCTCCGCGATCAGGCCGCGGCCCTTGCAGTCCGCGCAGGGATCGGTCAGTGAGAAGCCGCCGCCGCTGCCCCGCGAGACCTGGCCGGAGCCGACGCACGTGGGGCACACCCGGGGGGTGCCGTTCTTGTCGCCGGTGCCCGAACACGCCTTGCAGGGAGCCTGCGAAGACATCCGCAGCGGCACCGTGGCCCCGTCCACCGCCTCCGTGAAGGAGAGGGTGACCTCCGACTCGATGTCCTGGCCGCGGCGCGGCTGGGTACGGGTCCCCGTACCCGCGCCGGCGCCGCCCCGGTTGAACAGGCCGCCGAAGACGTCGCCCAGACCGCCGCCGAAGCCGCCGCCCGCGCCGCCCGGCTGGCCGCCGCCGAAGAGGTCGCCCAGGTCGAAGTTGAAGGAGCCGCCGCCCGCCCCCGGCCCGGGGCGGAAGCCGCCGTTGCCGAAGAGCGCGCGGGCCTCGTCGTACTCCTTGCGCTTCTTCTGGTCGCCGAGGACGTCATTCGCCTCGGAGATCTCCTTGAAGCGCTCCTCGGCCGATGCGTCGCCCTTGTTGGCGTCCGGGTGGAACTCGCGGGCGAGCTTCCGGTACGCCTTCTTGATCTCGGCCTCGGTGGCGTCCTTCGGGACACCGAGGACCTTGTAGTAGTCCTTCTCGACGAAGTCCTTCGTGCTCATCCCCGGTGTCCCTCCTCCCGTGCCGCTACGTGAAGTGCATCAGCCCTCGTCGGGGGCATCCGCGTCCTTGTCCGACGCCGCATCGCCTTCCGCGACCGCCGATTCGGAGCCCGGGGACTTGGCGGCCGCACCCGGCTGGGGCTCGGCCACCGCGACGCGCGCGGGACGGATCGTACGCTCGCCGATTCGGTACCCAGGCTGCAGGATCGCCACGCAGGTCGTCTCCGTGACGTCCGGCGCGTACGAGTGCATCAGGGCCTCGTGGATCGTCGGGTCGAAGGGCTCGCCCTCCTTGCCGAACTGCTGCAGGCCCATCTTCGCGGCGACCGTCTCCAGCGATTCGGCCACCGACTTGAAGCCGCCGACCAGCTCGCCGTGCTCCCGCGCCCGGCCGATGTCGTCCAGGGTCGGCAGGAGCTCGGTCAGGAGGGACGCGACCGCGATCTCCTTGACGGTGATCCGGTCCCGCTCCACCCGGCGGCGGTAGTTCTGGTACTCCGCCTGGAGCCGCTGGAGGTCCGCGGTGCGCTCGGAGAGCGCCGTACGGGCCTGGTCCAGCTGCGCCAGCAGAGCCACCTCCTGGCTCGCGGACTGCGCCGCGGAGCGGTCCGCGGCCTGTGCTGCTGCGGAGTCCCCGGCCGGGGCCGCCTCGTCCTTCGGGGAGGAGTCGGCGGCCTTCGGCTCGGCGGCGTCGTCGGGCGTCGCGCCGGCGGGGACTTCGGGCTCCTCAAAACCCGGCGTCTCCTCCGACATCAGGCAGCGCCACCCTTCGGCTTCTCGTCGTCGACGATCTCGGCGTCGACCACGTCGTCGTCCTTGGCCTGCTGGGCACCCTCGGCGCCCGCGCCCGCGGCGCCGGCAGCCTGGGCGTCGGCGTAGATGGCCTGGCCGAGCTTCTGGCTGACCGCGGCGAGCTTCTCCGTCGCGGTGCGGATCTCAGCCGTGTCCTCGCCCTTGAGCTTCTCCTTCAGCTCGGTGACAGCGGCCTCGACCTCCGTCTTGACCTCGGCCGGGACCTTGTCCTCGTTGTCCTTGACGAACTTCTCCGTCTGGTAGACGAGCTGCTCGCCCTGGTTGCGGGACTCGGCGGCCTCGCGGCGGCGGTGGTCCTCCTCCGCGTACTGCTCCGCCTCCTGGCGCATGCGGTCGACCTCGTCCTTGCCGAGCGAAGAGCCGCCGGTGACGGTCATCTTCTGCTCCTTGCCCGTGCCGAGGTCCTTGGCCGTGACGTGCATGATGCCGTTCGCGTCGATGTCGAAGGAGAC
>NZ_JBSFTS010000048.1:0-17149 GCF_053591375.1 Streptomyces sp. NPDC003034 | reverse complement strand
ACGCTGTTGAGTTCTCAAGGAACGGACGCTTCCTTTGTACTCACCTCAGCACATCGGCTGCGGCTTTCCTCCGGGCTTCGTTCTGTGTTTCCGACTCTATCAGACTCTTTCGTGTCCGATTCCCGGTCGAAGCGGGTTTCGCTTTCCAGGTTCCCGCTTTCGCGTTTCCCTTTCCGGCGATTCCGACTCTATCAGATTCCATTCCGTGCCGTTTCCGGCTGGATTCGAATTCAGATGGCCTGCGGAGGGCCTTTCCCTTTCGGGCGGTTCAGACTTTATCAGGTCTCCCTGGCGTCTTCATGACCCGCCCGCGCCCGCACGACATGTCCGGGCACACGTGTGTGCCGGGAAGCCCTGCGAGGTGAGACGTAAACGTACTGGAGCGGGGCCCCCGGATGCAAATCCGGTTGCCCCGCTCCATGTCGGGCGCTACGGAGGAGGTCAGACCTCGACCACGACCGGGAGGATCATCGGGCGGCGGCGGTAGCCGTCAGAGACCCACTTGCCCATCGTGCGGCGGATCAGCTGCTGGAGCTGGTGCGGCTCGGCCACGCCGTCCGCGCCCGCGCGGGCGATGGCTTCCTCGATCTTCGGCAGGACCGCGGCGAAGGCCGAGTCCTCGATGCCGGAGCCGCGGGCCTGGATGCTGGGGCCGCTGACGACCTTGCCCGTGGTGCTGTCGACCACCACGTAGACCGAGATGATGCCCTCTTCGCCCAGGATGCGGCGGTCCTTGAGGTGGACCTCGGTGACATCGCCGACCGAGAGGCCGTCCACGTAGACGTAGCCGGCCTGGACCTTGCCCGAGATGCGGGCCTTGCCGTCGATGAGGTCGACCACCACGCCGTCCTCGGCGATGACGATGCGGTCCTTCGGGACGCCCGTCATGGCGCCGAGCTCGGCGTTGGCGCGCAGGTGGCGCCATTCGCCGTGGACCGGCATGAGGTTCCGCGGCTTGCAGATGTTGTAGAAGTACAGCAGCTCGCCGGCGGAGGCGTGGCCGGAGACGTGCACCTTGGCATTGCCCTTGTGCACGACGTTGGCACCCCATCGGGTCAGGCCGTTGATCACGCGGTAGACCGCGTTCTCGTTGCCCGGGATCAGGGAGGACGCCAGGATCACGGTGTCACCCGGGACGATCCGGATCTGGTGGTCCCGGTTGGCCATGCGGGACAGGGCCGCCATCGGCTCGCCCTGGGAGCCCGTGCAGACCAGGACGACCTCGTGGGCCGGCAGGTCGTCGAGGGTCTTCACGTCCACGACGAGACCGGCCGGGACCTTCAGGTAGCCGAGGTCGCGGGCGATGCCCATGTTGCGGACCATCGAGCGGCCGACGAAGGCGACCCTGCGGCCGTACTCGTGCGCGGCGTCGAGGATCTGCTGGATGCGGTGCACGTGGCTGGCGAAGCTGGCCACGATGATCCGGCTGTGGGCGTTCGCGAAGACCGTGCGCAGAACGTTCGAGATCTCGCGCTCCGGCGGGACGAAGCCCGGCACCTCGGCGTTGGTCGAGTCGGAGAGGAGGAGGTCGATGCCCTCTTCGCTCAGGCGCGCGAAGGCGTGCAGGTCGGTGAGGCGGTTGTCCAGCGGGAGCTGGTCCATCTTGAAGTCACCCGTGGCGACGACCAGGCCCGCGGGGGTGCGGATGGCGACGGCCAGGGCGTCGGGGATGGAGTGGTTGACCGCGATGAACTCGCAGTCGAACGGTCCGAGGTTCTCGCGCTCGCCCTCCTTCACCTCAAGGGTGTAGGGGCGGATGCGGTGCTCCTGGAGCTTCGCCTCGATGAGGGCCAGCGTCAGCTTGGAGCCGATCAGCGGGATGTCCGGCTTCTCCCGGAGGAGGAAGGGGACGGCGCCGATGTGGTCCTCGTGGCCGTGCGTGAGGACGATGCCGTCGATGTCGTCGAGGCGGTCCCGGATGGACGTGAAGTCCGGCAGGATCAGGTCGATGCCCGGCTGCTCCTCCTCGGGGAAGAGGACGCCGCAGTCGACGATCAGCAGGCGGCCGTCGAACTCGAAGACGGTCATGTTGCGGCCGATCTCACCGAGGCCGCCCAGAGGGGTGACCCGCAGGCCGCCCTTCGGAAGCTTCGGCGGCGGACCGAGTTCAGGATGCGGATGGCTCAAAAGTATCTCCTCACCACGCACGCCACGTACCCCAGGCACGTGGCGTGCATGTCATTCGTGCACCGTCATTCGTGCACTTCAGTTGTCTGTTCTGGTCTTGCTTGTTCAGTTGTGAAGTCTGTTGTCAGAGCTGTACCCCGCCGGCGGCGAGATCGGTCCTGAGCTGGGCCGTCTCTTCGGCGGTCAGCTCGATGAGCGGGAGCCGCAGCGGGCCAGCGGGCAGGCCCCGCAGGTTCAGCGCGCCCTTGGTGGTCATCACGCCCTGGGTGCGGAACATGCCGGTGAAGACGGGGAGCAGCTTCTGGTGGATCTCCGCGGCCTTCTGGACGTCTCCGCCCAGGTGGGCTTCCAGCATGGCGCGCAGTTCGGGGGTGACCACGTGGCCGACGACGGAGACGAAGCCCACCGCGCCCAACGACAGGAGCGGCAGGTTCAGCATGTCGTCGCCCGAGTACCAGGCCAGACCGCTGCGGGCGATGGCCCAGCTCGCGCTGCCGAGGTCGCCCTTGGCGTCCTTGTTGGCCACGATGCGGGGGTGCTCGGCCAGCCGGACCAGCGTCTCGGTGTGGATCGGGACACCACTGCGGCCGGGGATGTCGTAGAGCATGACGGGCAGCCCGGTGGCGTCCGCGATGGCCGTGAAGTGCTGGTAGAGGCCCTCCTGCGGCGGCTTGCTGTAGTACGGCGTCACGGCGAGCAGGCCGTGCGCGCCGGTCCGCTCGGCCTGGCGGGCGAGCTCCAGGGTGTGGCGGGTGTCGTTGGTACCGATGCCGGCGACCACGTGGGCGCGGTCTCCGACGGCTTCGAGCACGGCTCGTACGAGGTCGTTTTTCTCCGCGTCGGTGGTGGTCGGCGACTCGCCGGTGGTGCCGTTGATGACGAGGCCGTCGTTGCCTGCGTCCACCAGGTGGACGGCGAGCCGCTGCGCGCCGTCGAGGTCGAGTGCGCCATCCGCCGTAAACGGCGTGATCATGGCGGTGAGGACCCGCCCGAAGGGGGTCTGCGGAGTCGAGATCGGAGCCATGGGTAACACGCTACTCGCTGCCATACCCGCGGTGTCCCCTCGGGGGACGTCAACAGTGTGTTGGACACCGGCACTGCCTGCTCGGGGGTTCAAGCAGTGCCGGGTCCGTCTGATCAGCCTAGATGAACTTCGCGAAACGCCGCAATACGGACACTTGGGACTCCACTTAGTACATCTGTACGTTCCACGCGCATCTGCCCTTTACGGGGCAACGCGACCGTTGCCGTTGAAGGCCGCGTACGTGAGCGGCATGAGCTGCGCCCAGTGCTGCTCCATCTTCTCGCCGACCATCTCGATCTCCCGCTGCGGGAAGGACGGAACCGCCGCGAGCTCGTGCTGCGTACGCAGGCCGAGGAAGTGCATGAGCGAGCGAGCGTTGCACGTGGCGTACATCGAGGAGAAAAGACCGACCGGCAGGACCGAACGGGCAACCTCGCGGGCGACGCCCGCCGCGAGCATCTCCCGGTAGGCCTCGTAGGCCTCCCGGTAGGCGCTTTCCATGACGCGGCCCGTCAGCTCCTGCTGCGCCTCGGTGCCCTCCACGAAGACGTACTTGCCGGGGCGGCCCTCCTGCACGAGCTTGCGCTCGGCGTCCGGGACGTAGAAGACCGGCTGGAGCTCCCTGTAGCGACCGGATTCCTCGTTGTAGGACCAGCCGACGCGGTGGCGCATGAACTCGCGGAAGACGAAGATCGGCGCGCTGATGAAGAAGGTCATCGAGTTGTGCTCGAAGGGGCTGCCGTGGCGGTCCCGCATCAGATAGTTGATGAGGCCCTTGGAACGCTCCGGGTCCTTGCGCAGTTCCTCAAGGGACTGCTCGCCGGCCGTGGAGACCCGCGCGGCCCACAGCACGTCGGAGTCGCTCGCGGAGTGCTTCACCAGCTCCACCGTGACATCACTGCGGAAGCTGGGTTTCAGATCTGAAGCGGCGGTTTCGCTCACCGGGGTCCTTCCAAACGTGCGTTACCTGGGGCGCGCCCAACTCTACGTCGCCCTCCGCGGCCCACCGCGCAAACCCACTCGGGTCCACAACCACCCGGACGGCCGACGGACGCGATGGCCTTCGGTCGATGTGCCGGATCGCGGCACCGATCGGGCCGTTCGTACGTCTTACCGCGGGAGAGGGCACATCCGCCTGCCACGCCGCCCCAGGGCCCTGATCGTGAGGAGAGTCGCCGCCATGTTCCTCCGGCGCGAACCCGTCCCGTTCGCCTTCGTCGCCGAGGCCGACCATTTCCGCAGTAACGTCACTCCGCCGCCGCGCGAGCGTCTGGGGATCACCCAGATCGCCGCCCGTAGTCTGGTCGGACTGACCGTGGTCGCGGGGCTCGTCGGCTCGCTGCTCTTCGGCATGCCCGCACTGCAGCCGAGCAAGGCACCCGCGAAGTCACAGCAGTCACAGGCGTCCGAGGGGCGGTAGCCTCACGGGCACTGCCCAACCGAACGTGCACGTGAGTGAGGTCCAGCCGTGCCCCTGCCCTTCCTGTCGGCCGACGGCGTCTTCGACGCACATGACGCCGGCGACGAGGTACTGGCCCATGCCGACCACGACCGCTGGCGACGGCCCTACCGACCCGGTCCGTGGCGGGTCGCCATCGCCGCCATACTGCTCCTGCTGTCCGCCTTCATGCTGCTGGCGACGATGATCATCGCCTTCGCGGGCACCTGGGCGGGGGCCGGCGTCTGCCTGGCCGCCGCGCTCTGCGTCGTCGGCGCGGCCGTGCGGATACTGCGCGCGGGCGTCTGGGTGAGCCCTACGGGGCTGCGCCGGGTCGGGCTCCTCGGGACCCGCTCGATCGCATGGAGCGAGATCGACGAGGTCCGTACGGTGCAGCAGCCGGTGCGCTGGCTGGGGCTGCCGAGGACGGTGCAGGGGCAGGCCCTCACGGTGGCCGGACGCGGCGGCGGTGGGCCGTCGGTCCTGATGACCGACCACAACGCCGACTTCCTGTCGCGGCCGGAGGCCTTCGACCGGGCCGCCGACACGGTCGAGGCCTGGGCGGAGGAGCACCGGCCCGTGCCCGCCTGACGGCACGTCGGGTCCCGTACGGGATCGAGCCCGTACGGGGTCAGGCCCCGCGGGGTCCGGCCCGTACGGGACCGGGCCTGTAACGGCTCAGGCCTGTACGGGCCCCTCCGGTACGGGCGCCGCGTCGCGCAGGGCGATCGCCCGCTGCATGGCCTTGCGCGCCCGCGGGGTGTCGCGGGCGTCGTGGTAGGCGACGGCGAGGCGGAACCAGGTGCGCCAGTCCCCCGGCGCGTCCTCAGTCTCGGCCCTGCGGCGCGCGAAGACCTCGTCGGCGGAGTCCCGCAGGATCCGGCCGTAGGCGTCGCGCTCCAGCTCGTCGACGGGAAGTCCGCCCTCGGCCTCCAGCTCGGCTCCGAGCCGGTTGGCCTTGGTGACGAACTGCGTGTTCTTCCACAGGAACCAGACACCGATGACCGGCAGGATCAGCACCGCCACCCCGAAAGTCACGGTGAGCCAGGTGCCCTGGCGGATCAGCATCAGGCCCCGGCTGCCGGCCAGGACGAAGTAGACGACCAGAACGGCGGCCGTGAGGAAGTACGTGATCTTCGCGCGCATGACGTCGAATCAGCCCAGGTCGAGGAAGTTTTCCAGGCCGAAGGTGAGGCCCGGGGTCGTCACGACACGGCGTGCGCCGAGCAGGATGCCCGGCATGAAGCTGCTGTGGTGCAGGGAGTCGTGACGGATGGTCAGGGTTTCGCCCTCGCCGCCGAGGAGCACCTCCTGGTGGGCCAGCAGGCCGCGCAGGCGGACGGCGTGCACCGGGACGCCGTCGACGTCCGCGCCGCGCGCGCCGTCGAGGGCCGTCGTGGTGGCGTCGGGCTGCGGGGCGCAGCCGGCCTCGGCGCGCGCGGCCGCGATGAGCTGCGCCGTACGGGTCGCCGTGCCGGAGGGCGCGTCCACCTTGCCGGGGTGGTGCAGCTCGATGACCTCGACTGACTCGAAGTAGCGGGCCGCCTGTGCGGCGAACTTCATGGTGAGCACGGCGCCGATGGAGAAGTTCGGGGCGATGAGCACACCCGTCTCCGGGGAGCCCTCCAGCCACGTGTTCAGCTGGGCGAGGCGGTCCTCGGTCCAGCCGGTGGTGCCGACGACGGCGTGGATGCCGTGCCGGACGCAGAAGTCGAGGTTGCCCATGACGGAGGCGGGGGTGGTCAGCTCGACGGCGACCTGGGCGCCGGTCTCGGCCAGCGTCTCCAGCTTGTCGCCGCGGGTGAGGGCGGCGACCAGTTCCATGTCGTCGGCGGCCTCGACGGCCCGGACGGCTTCGGCGCCGATGCGCCCCTGGGCACCGAGGACCGCGACCCGCAGCTTGCTGCTCATACTCGTGCTTCCTTCGCTTCCTGTCGTACGGGGCCTGTCGTACGGACCGGACGCCGGCCCCAGCCGGCGTCCGGTCGCGTGCTTCGCGTCAGGCCACGGCTTCGTCGAGGCGGGCGGCCTGCTTTTCCTTCAGCGGGCCTATCACCGCGAGCGAGGGCCGCTGGGTCAGTACATCCTGTGCGACCGAGCGGACCTCCTCCGGGGTCACGGCGGAGATGCGGCCCAGCATCTCGTCCACCGACATCTGGTCGCCCCAGCACAGTTCGCTCTTGCCGATGCGGTTCATGATCGCGCCGGTGTCTTCGAGGCCGAGGACGGTGGAGCCGGAGAGCTGGCCGATGGCCCGCCTGATCTCCTCGTCGCTGAGCCCGTCCGCCGCGACCTTGTCCAGTTCGTCGCGGCAGATCCGCAGCACGTCGTGGACCTGGCTGGGCCGGCAGCCCGCGTACACGCCGAAGAGGCCGGTGTCGGCGAAGGCCGAGGTGTACGAGTACACGCTGTAGGCCAGGCCGCGCTTCTCGCGGACCTCCTGGAAGAGGCGGGAGGACATGCCGCCGCCGAGGGCGGTGTTCAGTACGCCCATCGCCCAGCGGCGCTCGTCGGTGCGGGCGAGGCCGGGCATGCCGAGGACCACGTGGGCCTGTTCGGTCTTGCGGGTCACCAGGTCGACGCGGCCGGCGGTGCGGACGCGCTTGGTGCCGGTGCGCGGGCCGACCGGCTCGGCGTCGGTGCGGCCGAGGGCGCCGGCCTTCTCGAAGGCCGCGCGGACCTGGCGTACGACCTTGTTGTGGTCGACGTTGCCCGCGGCGGCCACCACCAGGTGGGTCGGGTCGTAGTGCTTCTTGTAGAAGCGCCGGATCCGCTCGGAGCCCAGTGCGTTGATCGTGTCCACGGTGCCGAGGACGGGACGCCCCAGCGGGGTGTCGCCGAACATGGTCTGCGCGAACAGGTCGTGCACGCAGTCGCCCGGGTCGTCCTCGGTCATCGCGATCTCTTCGAGGATGACGCCGCGCTCGGCGTCGACGTCCTCCTCGCGGATCAGCGAGCCGGTGAGCATGTCGCAGACGATGTCGATCGCCAGCGGCAGGTCGGTGTCGAGCACCCGCGCGTAGTAGCAGGTGTACTCCTTCGCCGTGAAGGCGTTCATCTCCCCGCCGACGGCGTCTATCGCGGAGGAGATGTCGAGGGCACTGCGCTTCTCGGTGCCCTTGAAGAGGAGGTGCTCCAGGTAGTGCGTGGCACCGTTGAGCGTCGGCGTCTCGTCACGCGAGCCCACGTGCGCCCAGATGCCGAAGGTGGCGGAGCGGACGGAGGGCAGCGTCTCGGTGACGATGCGCAGTCCGCCGGGGAGGACCGTGCGCCGGACGGTGCCGATGCCGTTCTGCCCCTTGAGGAGGGTTTGGGTACGGGCGACGGCCCGCCCCTCGGAAGAGGGGCGGGCCGTCACACGGGAACTACGCGACGTCACTTGTCGGAGTCGTCCTTGTCGGTCTCAGCGTCGGCGGTCTCGCCCTCGATCACGGGGACCAGGGAGAGCTTGCCGCGGGAGTCGATCTCGGCGATCTCGACCTGCACCTTGGTGCCGACCGCGACCACGTCCTCGACGTTCTCCACGCGCTTGCCACCGGCGAGCTTGCGGATCTGCGAGATGTGCAGCAGACCGTCCTTGCCCGGCATGAGGGAGACGAAGGCACCGAAGGTGGTGGTCTTGACGACCGTACCCAGGTAGCGCTCGCCGACCTCCGGCATGGTCGGGTTGGCGATCTGGTTGATCGTGGCGCGGGCGGCCTCGGCGGCCGGACCGTCGGCGGCACCGATGTAGATGGTGCCGTCGTCCTCGATCGTGATCTCGGCGCCGGTGTCCTCCTGGATCTGGTTGATCATCTTGCCCTTGGGGCCGATGACCTCGCCGATCTTGTCCACGGGGATCTTGACGGTGATGATCCGCGGGGCGTTGGGGGACATCTCGTCCGGCGTGTCGATCGCTTCCATCATCACGTCGAGGATGTGGAGGCGGGCGTCGCGGGCCTGCTTGAGGGCCGCGGCCAGGACGGAGGCCGGGATGCCGTCCAGCTTGGTGTCGAGCTGGAGGGCGGTCACGAACTCCTTGGTGCCGGCGACCTTGAAGTCCATGTCGCCGAAGGCGTCCTCCGCACCGAGGATGTCGGTGAGGGCGACGTAGTGCGTCTTGCCGTCGATCTCCTGGGAGATCAGACCCATGGCGATACCGGCGACGGGGGCCTTGAGGGGCACACCGGCGTTCAGCAGCGACATGGTGGAGGCACAGACCGAGCCCATGGACGTCGAACCGTTGGAGCCGAGGGCCTCGGACACCTGGCGGATCGCGTACGGGAACTCCTCGCGGGTCGGGAGGACCGGCACGATCGCACGCTCGGCGAGCGCGCCGTGGCCGATCTCGCGGCGCTTGGGCGAGCCCACGCGGCCGGTCTCACCGACGGAGTACGGCGGGAAGTTGTAGTTGTGCATGTAGCGCTTGCGGGTCACCGGGGAGAGGGTGTCCAGCTGCTGCTCCATGCGGAGCATGTTCAGGGTGGTGACGCCCAGGATCTGGGTCTCGCCACGCTCGAACAGCGCCGAGCCGTGCACGCGCGGGATGGCCTCGACCTCGGCGGCGAGGGTACGGATGTCCGTGATCCCGCGGCCGTCGATGCGGACCTTGTCCTTGATGACGCGCTCGCGCACCAGGGCCTTGGTCAGGCTGCGGTAGGCGGCGGAGATCTCCTTCTCGCGGCCCTCGAAGGCCGGCAGGAGCTTCTCGGCGGCAAGCTCCTTGACGCGGTCCAGCTCGGTCTCGCGGTCCTGCTTGCCCGCGATGGTCAGCGCCTGGGAGAGCTCGCCCTTGACGGCGGCCGCGAGGGCCTCGTACACGTCGTCCTGGTAGTCCAGGAAGACCGGGAACTCGCCCTCGGGCTTCGCGGCCTTGGCGGCCAGGTCGGCCTGGGCCTTGCAGAGGACCTTGATGAAGGGCTTCGCGGCGTCGAGACCGGCGGCGACGACCTCCTCGGTCGGCGCCTCGGCGCCGTCCTTGACGAGGGCGATGGTCTTCTCGGTGGCCTCGGCCTCGACCATCATGATCGCGACGTCGCCGTCGTCCAGGACGCGGCCCGCGACGACCATGTCGAAGACGGCGTCCTCAAGCTCGGTGTGCGTCGGGAAGGCCACCCACTGGCCGCGGATCAGCGCGACGCGAACGCCGCCGATCGGGCCGGAGAAGGGCAGGCCGGCCAGCTGGGTGGACGCGGACGCGGCGTTGATCGCGACGACGTCGTACAGGTGGTCCGGGTTGAGCGCCATGATCGTGGCGACGACCTGGATCTCGTTGCGCAGGCCCTTCTTGAAGGACGGGCGCAGCGGGCGGTCGATCAGGCGGCAGGTGAGGATCGCGTCCTCGGAGGGCCGGCCCTCGCGGCGGAAGAAGGAGCCGGGGATCTTGCCGGCGGCGTACTGCCGCTCCTCGACGTCCACCGTGAGGGGGAAGAAGTCGAGCTGGTCCTTGGGCTTCTTCGACGCGGTGGTGGCGGACAGCACCATCGTGTCGTCGTCCAGGTAGGCAACGGCGGAGCCGGCGGCCTGGCGGGCCAGACGGCCCGTCTCGAAGCGGATGGTGCGGGTGCCGAAGGAACCGTTGTCAATGACGGCCTCGGCGTAGTGGGTCTCGTTCTCCACTAGCGTTTTCTCCATTTTCGTCGTCTCCGTCCGCCGCCCGTATGGCGGTGGACGGTTGCGGAGAAGCGCTCCCGGCGTGCGGGCCGGTCTTCGATCGAAGCACCCGGTTCGGTGCCCGCGGGGGCATTCCGGGTGCCACTACCGAGGACCGGCGGCGTAGGGAGGGCGCTCCTCCTCTTCAGTTGTGCACGTCTTCCTCAGAGGGAGGACGGGCACGTGCGTCCGTTCCAGACTACAAAGGGTCCGGTCCGTCCCGCACGTACAGCAAAGGGAGCGGCCCCCTCAGGCGGGAACCGCTCCCTTCACGGCGTGTTACTTGGCGCCGGCCGCACCGCGGCGGATGCCGAGGCGCTCGACCAGCGTACGGAAGCGCTGGATGTCCTTCTTGGCCAGGTACTGCAGCAGGCGGCGACGCTGGCCGACCAGGATCAGCAGACCACGACGGGAGTGGTGGTCGTGCTTGTGCGTCTTGAGGTGCTCGGTCAGGTCCGAGATCCGGCGGGAGAGCATCGCGACCTGAACCTCGGGGGAGCCGGTGTCGCCCTCCTTGGCACCGAACTCGGTGATGATCTGCTTCTTCGTAGCGGCGTCGAGCGGCACGCGTACTCCTCGTGTTAGGTCTACATAGCCACCGAGTGCCCCAGGTCTGTGTCTCTGGGGAGCTTCCGTAACTCGGGAGGCGGGGTCCGCTGAGCGCAGCCCCCAGAGGACTCCGGGAGCGCGTACACAAACGGCCGTCACACAGCGTACCAGGCTGCCGCTCGGCCAGGTCTCAGCTGGTGAGAGCGCGGGCCCGGGAGTAGACGTCGAGCACGGCCAGGGTGAGCGGCACCAGGCTGAGCAGCACCGCGGCCTCGGTGAGGTCGAGCGAGCGCCCCCAGAAGGGTGACAGGCCCTTGCGGGGAATGACCAGCGCGATGGTGGCGAGGAGGGCGGCGCCGGCGATGACCGCGGCGGACAACCACATCGTACGCAGGTCCGGGTCGCCGCGGTCGTGGCCCGTGACGAGCGCCTCGACGAGGTGCGGCGGCGGGCGCAGCGCCAGGCCGAGGATCAGCAGGCCGACGGCGGCGAGGCCGGCGACGAGGGCGCACACCACCTGCGAGGTGTAGCGGAAGAGGCGGGCGCGCAGCAGCATGGCGAGGCCGGTGGCCAGGGCGAGCAGCCGGCCCCAGGTGTCGTCGCTGAAGCCGAGGACGGCGGCGGCCCCGACGCAGACGGCGGCGCAGCCGCCGACGAGGCCGAGGAGCATCTCGTGGCCGCGGCGGGCCTGGGCCGCGATCTGCTCGGCGTCGAGCGGGGCGTCCTGCTCGTGGGGGTCGGTGCCGGACGGGTCGCCGTACGGGTCGCTCTCGTAGCGGTCCGGGGTCTGCGGGTACTCGGTGTACTGGGTGGCGCTGCGGGGGGCGGCGTAGCCGATGGGCAGCCGGGCGAACCGCGCGGAGAGGCCCGGCAGGAAGGCGACGAGCCCGATCGCGACGGGGGCGCAGACGGCTGCGGTCGCGGTCGCGGAGGCCTCGGCGGTGATGGCCGCGAAGGCGGCCAGGGTTCCGGTGGCGGCGACGAAGGTGGCCGCGA
The DNA here is from genome assembly GCF_053591375.1 of Streptomyces sp. NPDC003034. Taxonomy (NCBI): domain Bacteria; kingdom Bacillati; phylum Actinomycetota; class Actinomycetes; order Kitasatosporales; family Streptomycetaceae; genus Streptomyces; species Streptomyces sp. NPDC003034. Next base: position 5,384 of record NZ_JBSFTS010000048.1, on the reverse strand, counting down.
CGAAGGGGGCGTCGCCGCTGGGGGTGAGCGCGACCAGGGCGGCGGAGGCGACCAGCACGCACACGCAGCCGAACAGGAACTGGAGGCGGCCGGGGCCCTGCCCCGCGGCGGGGGCGATGATGCCGGAGCCCGCGATCAGCAGGTGCGGGAGGGCGCCGAGGCCGAGCGCCACGGCGGAACCGCGGTCCCGGTAGACCCGGGCTCGCACCCCCGCCACGGCGGTGAGCAGGACGCCCACGGCCCCGGCGATGATGCCGGGCAGGCCGTGCGTCTCGTGGCGGACCGGGTCGGCGTACCAGAGGACGAGGCCCAGCAGGAGGAGGAGCAGCGCGGCGCCGGCGAGGCCCGCGCCGCGCAGCATGTCGTCGCTCCAGCGGTGCCGGTCGCGGACGACGGCGGAGGCGACGGCGTCGGAGACGTCGTCGAAGACGGCGGGCGGCAGCGACTGCGCGAACGGGCGCAGGCTGAGCACCTCGCCGTCGAGGACCCGCTGGGCGGCGAGGGTGCGGGCGCCGTCCAGGACGGCGCCGGAGCGGCGTACGAGGTGGAAGCCGGTGGGGGCGCCGACGGGCTGGGTCTGCCCGGTCAGGCGCAGCAGTTCCGGGTAGACGTCGGCGACGGCGATGTCCTCGGGCAGAGCGACGTCGATGCGGCTGTCGGGAGCCACGACGGTGACCCTGCGGAAGCCCGTCGTTGCGGCCGTACTCACCTGCGTGACCCCCTGCTTGGTTCCCGCGCCGGCGGACGGTTCGCGGATGCGCATGCTGCGCGCGTCACCCTACAGGGGGCGCCTCCCGGGCGGTGGGCGGCGCGATGTGACGGACTGTCGGCACGTAGGATCACCTCCCCGGCCGACGCCGGCGGGTACCCCGGGCGGCGCAGTCCCCTGAACGCCCGGGACGCGGGGCGTCGGTCGCGACGCCCATCCGCCTTCGAGGGATTGGTGCTCCGGTGAGCCAGATCGTCGTCAAACGCCCGCCGCGGTCGCTGCCGCCCGAAGTGCCTTCGGAGGAGCTGCGGCTGGAGGCTCCGCCGGAGCTTCCGCGGGGGCAGCAGGAGGGCATGCTGATACAGCTCCTGCCGATGCTCGGGATGGGCTCCTCGGTCGTCTTCTTCTTCATGCCGGGTGCGGCGGCCTTCATGCGCGTCATGGGCGTGCTGATGCTGGTGTCCACGGTGGCCATGGTCATCGCCCAGCTGGTGCGGCACCGGCGCGGTACGCAGGGGCAAATGGCCGATGTGCGCCGGGACTACCTCAAGTACCTCGCGCAGACCCGCCGTCAGGTCCGCCGGACTGCGCGGGCGCAGCGCGACGCGCAGCTGTACCTGCACCCCGCTCCGGAGCAGTTGTGGTCGGTGGTGGCGGAGGGCTCGCGCCTGTGGGAGCGGCGGGTCGGCGACCGGGACTTCGGGCAGACCCGGCTGGGGCTGGGCTCGCAGCGCCTCGCGACCGCGCTGGTGGCCCCCGAAACGGCGCCGGTGGACGAGTTGGAGCCGTTGACGGCGGGCGCCATGCAGCGCTTCCTGAAGGTGCACTCCTCGCTGGACGGGCTGCCGATGGCGGTGTCGCTGCGGGCGTTCTACCACGTGACGGTCTCCGGTGAGCCGGAAGCGGCGCGCGGGACGGCGCGGGCCCTGGTGGCGCAGCTGGTGACGCTGCACTCCCCGGAGGACCTGGTGGTGGCCGTGGTGGCCTCGCCCGGCGCGCTGCCCTCGTGGGACTGGACGAAGTGGCTGCCGCACACCCAGCTGCCGGGGCAGCTCGACGGGGCCGGTACGAAGCGGCTGTTCAGTGACGACCTCGCCGAGCTGGAGGTGCTGCTGGCGCCCCGGCTGGAGGGGCGGCCGCGGTTCAGCCGGGAGGTGTCCCCGGTGCTGGACCAGCCGCACCTGGTGGTCGTCCTGGACGGCGGGATGGTGCCGGCGGATTCGGCTTTGGCGGCGGCCGAGGGGCTGCAGGGCGTGACCATCGTCGAGGTGGTGGCGGGTGAGTTGGAGCAGTCCCCCCGCTTGGCCGGGGAGGCCCCCGCGCGCGGATCGCTGTCGGTCGTGGTGCGCCCGGGCCGGCTGCGCCTGGAGTCGGGCGGGGGCGGCGCGTACGAGGGCACGCCGGACACCCTGTCGCTGCCCGCGGCCGAGGCGCTGGCCCGGCAGCTGGCGCCGCTGCGCACCGGCGGCGGGGACGACGACGAGCCGCTGCTGGCCAACCTGGACTTCACGGACCTGCTGAACCTGGGGGACGCTGCGGCGGTCGACGTGGCCCGGACCTGGCGGCCGCGGTCGGCCGGTGAGCGGCTGCGCGTGCCGATCGGGGTCGGCGAGGACGGTGCTCCGGTCATGCTGGACCTCAAGGAGGCGGCGCAGGAGGGCATGGGCCCGCACGGCCTGTGCGTGGGGGCGACCGGCTCCGGCAAGTCGGAACTATTGCGCACGCTGGTCCTGGGTCTCGCGGTCACCCACACCTCGGAGACGCTGAACTTCGTACTCGCCGACTTCAAGGGCGGTGCGACCTTCACCGGAATGGGCCGCATGCCGCACGTGGCCGCCGTCATCACCAACCTGGCGGACGACCTCACGCTCGTGGACCGCATGGGCGACTCGATCCGCGGCGAACTGCAGCGCCGCCAGGAGCTGCTGCGCTCTGCGGGCAACTACGCGAACATCCACGACTACGAGAAGGCCCGCGCGGCGGGCGCTGCGCTGGAGCCGCTGGCCTCGCTGGTGCTGGTCATCGACGAGTTCAGCGAACTGCTGACGGCGAAGCCGGACTTCATCGACATGTTCATCCAGATCGGCCGCATCGGCCGGTCGCTGGGTGTGCACCTGCTGCTGGCCTCGCAGCGGCTGGAGGAGGGCAAGCTGCGCGGGCTGGACACGTACCTGTCGTACCGGATCGGTCTGCGGACCTTCTCGGCGGCGGAGTCGCGGACCGCGATCGGTGTGCCGGACGCCTACCACCTGCCGTCGGTGCCCGGTTCGGGCTATCTGAAGTTCGGTACGGACGAGATGACCCGCTTCAAGGCGGCGTACGTCTCGGGTGCTCACCGCTCGGGCGGACCGGACCTGTCCGTGGGCCTCTTCCCGGTGGAACGGCGGCCCGTGCTGTTCACGGCGCATCCGGTGCCGGTGGTGTACGCGGCCCCCGATCCGGCGCAGTTGGCGGCCGAGACGGCGCGGGAGGACGACGCGCTCGCGGACACGGTGCTGGACGTGATCGTGAGCCGGCTGGAGGGGCAGGGCGTGCCGGCGCACCAGGTGTGGCTGCCGCCGCTGGACCAGGCGCCGCCGCTGGACCAGCTGCTGCCGGCGCTGGCGCCTTCGGCGGAGCGCGGACTGCACGCCGAGGGGTACACGCGGCCCGGTGGGCTGGTCGTACCGCTCGGCCTCATCGACAAGCCGTTCGAGCAGCGGCGCGAGGTGCTGTACCGCGACTTCTCGGGGGCGGCGGGCCACATGATGGTGGTCGGCGGTCCGCAGTCGGGCAAGTCGACGCTGATGCGGACGCTGATCTGCGCTTTCGCCCTCACGCACACCCCGCGCGAGGCGCAGTTCTACGGGCTGGACTTCGGCGGTGGCAGCCTGTCCTCGGTGGCCGAGCTGCCGCACGTGGGCGGTATCGCCTCGCGGCTGGACCCGGAGCGGGTGCGGCGCACGGTCGCGGAGGTGGCCGGCATCCTGGGCCGCCGTGAGGAGTTCTTCCGCGCGAACGGCATCGACTCCATCGGCACCTACCGGCGCCGGCGGGCCGCAGGCGAGCTGCCCGGCGAGCCGTGGGGAGACGTCTTCCTCGTCGTCGACGGCTGGGGCGGCTTCCGGAGCGAGTACGACGGCCTGGACGAGATCGTCACGGACATCGCCGCCCGCGGTCTGGGCTACGGCATCCACCTGGTGATCACCGCGGCGCGCTACATGGAGGTACGGTCCGCGCTCAAGGACCAGCTGCTGAACCGGCTGGAGCTGCGGCTCGGCGATGTCATGGACTCCGAATTCGACCGGAAGGTCGCGGCGAACGTACCCCAGGGCATGCCCGGCCGCGGTCAGGTGGCGGAGAAGCTGCACTTCCTCGGCGCGCTGCCGCGGATCGACGGCTCGCACGACGCGGCCACGGTGTCGGAGGGCACGGCGGCCTTCGTGGCGGCGGTGAAGCAGAACTGGGCGGGCGCCCCGGCTCCCGGCGTACGGCTGCTGCCGCGGCTGCTCCACGCCGATCAGCTGCCCAAGGGCGGGGAACATCCCGACCTCGGGATCGCGATCGGCATCGGCGAGACGGATCTGGAGCCGGTCTTCGTCGACTTCGAGTCCGACCCCTTCCTCCTCGTCTTCGGCGAGAGCGAGTCGGGCAAGACGAACCTGCTGCGGCTCATCGCCCGGCAGATCGCGGACCGCTACTCCCCCGAACAGGCGCGCATCGTCGTGGGCGACTACCGGCGCGGCCTGCTCGGGGCGCTGCCGGAGGAGCACCTGCTGGAGTACGCGCCGATGGCCGGCTCCCTGCAGATGCACATGGAGGCGCTGGCCGGGGTGTTCTCGCGGCGCCAGCCGCCGGATGACGTCACCCCGCAGCAGTTGCGCGACCGCAGCTGGTGGACCGGCCCGGACGTGTTCATCGTCATCGACGACTTCGACCTGGTGGCCACGAGCCAGGGCAATCCGCTGGCGCCCCTGGTGGAGTTCCTGCCCTTCGCCCGGGACACGGGCGTCCGTTTCATCATCGCCCGCAGCTCCGCGGGGGCCTCGCGCTCGCTGTACGAACCGTTCATGCAGCGGATCAAGGAGCTGGGCGCGCAGGGCATCGTCCTGTCCGGCGACCCGTCCGAGGGCGACCTCGTCGGCACCGCGCGACCGCGTCCGATGCCGCCGGGCCGGGGCTACTTCGTCTCGCGCAAGCGGGGTACGTCACTGGTGCAGCTGGGCCGGGTACCGGCGGCGCCCGGGATGTGAGCACCGCCGTGGGGTCCCCGCTTGCCGGGGGCCGCCCACTGCGCACGCTTCGGGCGAAAACCCGCCCCCGGGCGGGCCGCCACCACCGATAATCGGCAGCGGATACCGTGCAACACCGCGCCACCGAGGGAAAGGCCGCACATGGGCACCCAGCAGGAGAAGGACGAGCTGTACGCGCTGGACATCAGCGGCGTCGAGTGGGAGGGGCCTCCCGGGAGCAGCCCGGACGAGGAGCGGGTCGAGATCGCGCGGCTGCCCGAGGGCGCCGTGGCCATGCGCTCCTCCCTGGACCGGGACACCGTGCTGCGGTACACCGCGGCCGAGTGGGAGGCCTTCGTACTGGGGGCCAGGGACGGCGAGTTCGACCTGGACCGGCACCATCCCTGACGGCTTCCGGGCGTGGGGGGGGGGGGGGGGGGGCGCGGGGGGCGGCGGGGGGGGAG
>NZ_JBSFTS010000047.1:0-21191 GCF_053591375.1 Streptomyces sp. NPDC003034 | reverse complement strand
CCCCTGGCCCCGCCCGTCGCCGTCCAGGGCAAGCAGACGTACAGCGGCAAGGAGTGGTCCTCGTTCCAGTCCACCGACCTCGTCGCGGTCAAACCCGCCGAGAAGCCGGTGAAGAGCGTCACGATGTTCGACCACGACCGCAAGGGATGGTACGAGCGCCCGAGCGGTGACGTGCAGGGCAAGCACGACTACGAGGTCCCGCCCCCGAAGGGCCAGACCCCCGACTCGCCGTACCCGGTCCTGCCCCAGCCCCAGCCCGGACCAGTGGAGAAGCTGCCCGACAAGGACAAGGGCGGGGAGCACGACCACGACAAGGACAAGGACAAGGGGACGGATCCCGGTAAGGAACGGGGCGAGGAGACCGACAAGGCTCCCGGCGAGCCCGACCAGGGCACCCAGCCTGACCGGAACCCGGACGAGGCCCCGGACAAGCCCGAGCAGAAGCCGGACCAGAAGCCCAAGCCCGAGGAGAAGCCCGACCAGGGAAACCAGCCCGATCAGAACCCGGACAAGCCTGACGAGAAGCCGGACAAGGCCCCGGCCAAGCCCGACGAGAAGCCGGACAAGGCTCCCGAAGAGGCCCCTGACAAGGGCAACCAGCCCGACGGGAACCCGGATCAGGATCCCGACACCGTCCCCGACAACGTCCAGGAGAAGGTCCCCGGCAGCAAGCCCGAGGAGAACCCCGACAAGGCCCCGGCCAAGCCCGAGCAGAAGCCGGACAAGGCCCCGGAGAAGGCGCCGGAGAAGGCCCCGGACGACCAGCCCGACCAGAACTCCGACAAGGCTCCCGCCGAGCCCAAGGAGAACCAGGAGAAGGCCCCGGCCAAGCCCGAGGAGAAGGCCCCGGCCAAGCCCGAGGAGAACCCCGACAAGGCTCCCGCCAAGCCCGAGCAGAAGCCGGACAAGGCCCCGGAGAAGGCGCCGGAGAAGGCCCCCGGCAGCCCGGCCGGGCCGGACCCGGGCCAGAAGCCCGAGACCGTTCCCGACAACGTCCTCGAAAAGGTCCCCGACAAGGCTCCCGACACCGAGGGGGGATACGAATGACCCCTGCGGTCCCCCGGCGCCTGGGAGTGACGGCTCCGGGCCCGCCGTGAGCGGATTCCCCGGCCCCCGCACCACGTGATCACCGAGGTGTGGCGGCCGGCAGTTCAGACAGGAGCCCGGCTGGGTTTTCCCAGCCGGGCTCCTGTCGTGTCCGGGTGCCGAGGGCCCGGGGGGCGGGCGTGCAGGCGGTCTTTTAGTCGGTGTTCTGGGGCCTGTCAAGTCCCGACTTTCCGGAACGTGACCGGGGTGTGCCGGCCGGGGCTTACTTGTGGTGCGGGCCTCACCGAAAAGGAAATGAGGCAGCACGGAGGAAACGGAATACCTCTCGGAGGGTTCTTTCTCTCGCCGATGTCACCGCATCGTCCCGGATTTCGGGGCACCCCATTCCCTCTCATTCAGTAGGAGAAAATCATGAACCGCAAGATTCGCACCAACAATGTTGTTCGTCCCGGACGGCGGGGCTTTCGCCTTGCGACGCTGGTTGCTTCGGCCGCTGTGATCGGAGGAGGGATCGTCCTTCCGGCGTCGGTGGCGACGGCCGCTCCGATGCCCGCCCAGGTGGCTGCCGCTTTCCCGGCCGCCGGTGGCGCCGGCGGGGACGGTGGTGAGGGCGGGGGCGGCCTCGTCGGCGGCGGGGGCGGCTCCGGCGGCTCCGGTGGCGGCAGCGTCAAGGGAACCGGCGGTAACGGCGGCAACGGCGGCAAGGGCGGCACCGGTGTCCTGTCCGGCGGTGGCGGTGGCGGCGGCGGTGGCGGCGGTGAGGGCGTGATCGGCGGCAACGGCGGTGGCGGCGGGGCCGGCGGTGGCGGCCTGTTCGGCGGCAGCGGCGGCTCCGGCGGTGGCGGCGGCGACGGTGTCCTGATCGGCGGTAACGGCGGCAAGGGCGGCAAGGGCGGTGACGGCGTCTTCGAGGGAGGCAACGGCGGCAAGGGCGGCAAGGGCGGCAAGGGCGGCATCTTCGGCGGCCTTGGCGGCGGCGGTGGCGCTGGAGGCATCAGCATCTTCTGACCCCGGCACCCGGCCCGACGGGGTGGAGGCCGCCGAGGCCTCCACCCCCACCCCCTCAACCACGACCCCCCATCACCACCCCGCAAGCGAAACCCGTGCTTACGGAAAAAACGGAGAACCCCCATGTTCAGAAGTCCCTGGCAGCGTCCGCTCATCCTGGCGGCGGCCTCCCTGGCTCTCGTCACCGGCACGGCGTGCGCCGCGCAGGCATCGGAGTCCCACGCCCCGGCCGGCATCAGCTCCTCGGCCGCCGCTGACCACCCGGAACCCTGCGCCGTGATCGGCAAGGGTGGAGAGGGCGGGAAGGGCGGAGAGGGCGGCAAGGGGGGCAAGCCCGGTCAGCCGGGTGAGCCCGGCAAGCCCGGCCGCCCGGGGTGCCTGCGGTTCGATGACCTGCCCGACAAGCCGAAGTCGAAGCTGACGGTGGTGGACAAGGTCTACATCGTCATGGTGATGCTGGCCGACGAATCGGACACGACGAAGGAGAAGATCGCCAAGAAGTACGACGTCTCGCACGAGCAGCTCGACACCTGGAAGAAGGACTACCTCGACGGCAACTGGTTCGCCCTGATGAAGGGTTCTTTCCCCTCCTGAGCCGGGGCGGAAGGACTGGGGGAAGCAGACGAGGCCGGCGGTTCGGACCGCCGGCCTCCAGCTGACAAAGGCGCGGAAAGCAAGCGAGCGGCAAGCAAGCGAGAAGTAATCGAGCGAGCGAGCACGACCGCGTCCCATGGAAAAGCGATTTCTCGGCAAGGGTGAATGTCATGCGTGTGCGTTCTTGGAAGTTCCGTCTCGGTATCGTCATCTCCTCGACCCTGATCGGTGCCGGTGCGATGGCGCCGGCCGCCACGGCGGCTCCGGCGCAGCCGAGCCAGCCGGCCGCGGTATCCCTCGGCCACCTCGCCGGTTCCCCCTTCGGGGACGGTGACGGCCGCTCGGGCGGCGTCAAGACGGGCAAGGGTGGCGTCAGCGTGGGCAAGGGCGGTGTCCGCGTCGGCGATCGGGTGTGTGTGGGCAACTGCGCCGGAACGGTCAACGGCACCAACGGCACCAACGGCGGGACCTGTGTCGGGCTGTGCAACGGCAGCGCCAACGGCGGCAACGGCACCCAGGGCCGGCCGGGCGGCGACGGCACGAACGGCGGCCACGGCGGGACCTGTGTCGGGGTCTGCCACGGCAGCGTCAACGGCGGCAACGGTGGCAGGGGCGGGGACGCGCCGGCCGGCGGTGACGGCGGCAAGGGCGGCAGGGGCGGCAACGGCGGGATCTGCGTCGGGGCCGGCTGCCAGAGCAGCGGTCAGGGCGGCCGCGGCGGTGACGGCGGCGCCGGCTGACCCCCGTACGCATCACCGGCTGCCCCCCTACGCATCACCGGGCACGCGTATGGATCACTGGATAGACTTTCAGGTAGGGAAGGGCGGCCTGTCGCGTCGACTGCGCGCCCCAGTCGGCACCGTCGCGGCGAGCGCGGCCCGTTGAGCAAGGTCTCCGGTGGACGGCGCCCGTGTCCGGCGGCGCGAGACGGCGGTGCGTGCGGAGGCCGGTCACGGACCATCGAGGACGTCACGGACTATCGAGGACGGGGTCGGCATGATCGGCACCTTCGCCCATAGGCAGCGCAGCGGCGCTGGGCCCCGCCGGTTCGGCCGGCTGAGGGGGGTGCCTGATGAGCTCGGGATCTGACCTGAGCATGTACACGGGCCGGGCCTCCGGTCTGATCGGGAAGCAGATCGCGGGCTACCGGGTCGAGCGGATGATCGGCCGCGGTGGCATGGCCGTCGTCTACCGTGCGAAGGACCTGCGCCTGGACCGTACGGTCGCGCTCAAGCTGATCGCCCCGGAGCGGGCCCGCGACGACACCTTCCGGCGCCGCTTCACCCACGAATCGCGGGTGGCCGCGAAGATCGACCACCCGCACATCGTGCCGATCTTCGAAGCCGGTGAGACCGACGGCGTCCTGTACATCGCCATGCGGTACGTGGCCGGTCTGGATCTGCGGGCCCTGCTGGACCGCGACGGTCCGCTGCCCGTCGCGACCGCCCTGCGCATCGCGGCCCAGGTGGCCTCCGCACTCGACGCGGCCCATGAGCACGATCTGGTGCACCGGGACGTCAAGCCGGGCAACATCCTGGTCGCCGCGGGCACCGACAGCGACCACCCCGAGCACGTCTATCTCACCGATTTCGGGCTGACGAAGAAATCGCTGTCGCTGACCGGGTTCACCACCGCGGGCGAGTTCGTCGGCACGCTGGACTACATGGCGCCGGAGCAGATCTCCGGCCGGCCGGTGGACGGCCGGTGCGATCTCTACAGCCTCGCCTGTGTCGTCTACGAAACCCTCGCCGGCGGGCCGCCCTTCCAGCGTGACGAGGACGTGGCGCTGCTGTGGGCGCACCAGTACGACCAGCCCCCCGCGCTGACCGAGAGGCGGCCGGGGATCGCGCCCGCGGCCGACGAGGTCATGGCGAAGGCGCTGGCGAAGGTCCCCGAGGACCGTTACGGCTCCTGCCTGGAGTTCGTGGCGGCCCTGCGCGCGGCCACGGGAGGCGGCGCCGGCAAGGGCGCCGATGCGCCGTCCCCGTCGGGGCAGCGGCCTGCCGGGGCCGCGGGGACGGTGGTGGCGGCGCCGGAGCCTCCGGCCTGGGCCCGGCCGGTCTTCCGCGGCCTGTCCGGCGGGCCGTAGAGCGTCGCGCTTCGTACAAGCGGGTGCGCCCCACCCGGATGCGGGTGGGGCGCGCGAGGTGCACGGGGCCGGGAGGGGTACGGGGGCCGGTTTCCCGGCCGGCGGTTGTCCGTGAGGCCGGTCGGTGTCACAGCCCCAGGGAGATGGCCAGGCGGGTCATTTCCGCCGTGCTGTTGATGCCCAGCTTGGCCCGGATGCGGCGCAGGTAGGCGTCGACCGTGTGCTTGGAGAGTCCCATGTGGCGGGCCGTCTGCAGGTAGGTGCGTCCGGCGGCGATGTGCCGCAGTGCTTCCTGCTCACGCGGGGCCAGCGCGGGTGCGGCGGCTGCGGCGTGCGGCGGGGTGAGGGTGAGGCTCATGGGATTTCCTCCGACGAATCGGCTCGGTCATCGCTGCTCGCGCCTTCGGAAGCAGGGGACATATGCGTGAATGTCGCTGTTTGTCCCTACCGAAAAGCTTGCTCGTGGGAGTTCATGACGGTGTCCGCCGTCTGTCACAGGCGTGTCACAGGCCACACCGTCGCCTGCGGGCCACGCCGCCGCCCGCCTGTCCGGCGCCTGTCCGATGCCTGTCCGGCGAGGGAGGCCTCAGTACCCGGTCAGGGACTGCTCGGCCCAGATGGTCTTGCCGACGGCGGCGTGGCGGGTGCCCCAGCGCTGGGCGAGCTGGGCGACCAGCAGCAGGCCGCGCCCTCCCTCGTCGAAGATGCGGGCGCGCCGCATGTGCGGGGCGGTACTGCTGGCGTCGGAGACCTCGCAGATCAGGGTGGTGTTCTCGTGGATCAGCCGCAGCTGGATGGGCGGCTCGCCGTAGCGGATGGCGTTGGTGACCAGTTCGCTGACCAGCAGCTCGGTGACGAAGGAGGCCTCCTCCAGTCCCCAGGCCGTCAGTTGGTCGGTGGCGTGCCGGCGGGCGCGGGCGACGACGGAGGGGTCGCTGGGCAGGTCCCAGACGACGACCTGGTCGCTGTGCAGGGCCCGGGTGCGGGCGACGAGCAGGGCGACGTCGTCCTCGGGAGGGTGGGTCAGCAGAGCCGTCAGTACGCGGTCGCAGACCGTCTCCAGGGTGGAGGCGGGGAGGATGAGGGCTGCGAACATGCGGTCGAGGGCCTCGTCGATGTCGTGTTCGCGGGCCTGGAGCAGGCCGTCGGTGTAGAGGGTGAGGATGCTGCCCTCGGGGAGTTCGACCTCGACGGTCTCGAAGGGCAGGCCGCCCAGGCCCAGCGGCGGTCCGGCCGGGACGTCGAGGAGGTACACGGAGCCCTCCGGGGAGACCACGGCGGGCGGGGGGTGGCCGGCCCGGGCGACGGTGCAGCGGCGGGTGACCGGGTCGTAGACCACGTACAGGCAGGTGGTGCCGATGCCTCCGGCGGCTTCCCCGGCGGCGTCGCGGTCGGCCTCGTCGGCGGACAGGTGGATGATGAGGTCGTCGAGGTAGGTGAGCAGTTCGTCGGGCGGCAGGTCGACGTCGGCCAGGGTGCGTACCGCGGTGCGCAGCCGGCCCATGGTGGCGGTGGCACGGATGCCGTGGCCGACCACGTCGCCCACGACGAGGGCGACCCGGGCGCCGGACAGCGGGATCACGTCGAACCAGTCGCCGCCCACGCCGGCGCCGCTGCCGGCGGGCAGGTAGCGGGTGGCGATCTCCAGTGCGGCCTGCTGGGGCAGTGTGTGCGGGAGCAGGCTGCGCTGCAGCGTCATGGTGGTGGTGTGTTCGCGGGTGTAGCGGCGCGCGTTGTGGATGCTGACGGCGGCTCTGGTGGTGAGTTCCTCGGCCAGCCACAGGTCTTCCGGCTGGAAGGGCTCGCGGCGCTGGTGGCGGCTGAAGATCACCAGGCCGAGGGTGAGGCCGGCGGCGCGCAGGGGCACCACCATCATCGAGTGGGTGCCGTACTCGCTGATCCAGGCGGCCCCCGGGTCCTGGCTCACCCATCGGGCCACGGCCGGGTCGGCTGTCCCGTACACGGCGCCGCGGCCCGCGGCCAGGCACTCGACGGGCGGTGAGAGCGGCGGGTAGATGGTCCTTTCTCCGACCGCGATCTGGGATTGCGTGCTGCCTTCGAGGATGGAGCGCACGGCGGTACGGCGTACGGTGACGGGCCCTGCCACCGGGCCGGAGGGCGGCTCGTCGCCGCGCGGGGGAGGTTCCAGCAGGTCGACGACGGCGAAGTCGGCGAGGCGGGGGACGGCGGTGTCGGCCAGTTCCTGCGCGGTGCGGGCGCTGTCCAGGGTGGTGCCGATGCGGGCGTCGGCGAGGTTGGGCAGGAGCATCTCCTGGCGGTCGGCTTCGATTCCGGTCCGGTCGTGCGCGGCCAGGTACACGGCGCACACCCGGTCCTGCGGGTCGCGCAGGGGGGCCAGCGAGGTCGCCCAGCCGCGTTCGGTGCTCTCGCCGGTGGGGCGGATGAAGGCATCGAGGTACTGGGGCTCCCCGCTCTCCAGTACCAGGCGCATCCTGCGCTCGGTTTCGTCGCTGACGGGGTCGGGCGCGAGCTCGGGCAGGCGCAGTCCGCGCATCTCGGCCTCGGTGAGGGAAAGGGTGCGTTCCATGCCGGCATTGGCCCGCACCAGCCGCAGGTCCGCGTCGAAGATCGCCAGGAAGCAGGGGGACTGGGTGAACGCCCATTCCTTGAGCGGCTGGTCCAGGGGTGTGGAGGGGGTGCTCGTAACGGCGGACACCACGAACCATTTGGCGGTCCCGCCGCTGGAGGTCCAGCGGTGTGCGATCAGGGCCCGTTCCAGCCGCCGGCCGTCCCGGTGGCGCAGCGCCACGGTGCCGCTCCACTGTTCCTGCCCGGGCGCGATCCGCCGCGCGGTATCGCTGAGGCCGTCGGCGAGCAGGCGGTCGGCGGGCAGTCCCACGACCTCGGAGGGCAGGTAGCCGAGCAGCCGGCGGGCACCTTCACTCCACTCGGTGACGGTGCCCTCCTCGTTGATGCTGGCCGAGGCCGTGTAGGTGGTCTCGGCCGGGTATGCCGGCTGTGGGGAGGCGTCCGTCTCCTGCGGCCGTTCACCAGGAGAGGTGGGAAGTCGCTCCATCGCCGCTCATCTCGCCCTCGCTAGTTTCCTGCCCGCTGTCCCACGGGAACCTGCACGGCCAGGGGCCTCCACTGACAAGCATGATCCGGCGGGGCAAGGAGCACCAACGCAGTGCGGCCAGGGCGGGCGCGGGCAGGCCAGGGCGGGCGCGGGCAGGGCGGGCGCGGGCAGGCCAGGGCAGGGCAGGGCGGGCGCGGGCAGGCCAGGGCAGGGCGGGCGCGGGCAGGCCAGGGCAGGGCGGCGGCACGGTCGAGGATCTGGCCGGGGGCCGGCAGGGCCCCGGCCGGTCACGGGCGCTGGTCGCTGTACCCGCAGACCCAGCCGAGGGCGTCGTGTACCCCGCGGGTGAAGTCACGCAGGTCGGCGGGGGTGGTGGGGTCATCCAGCTGGACGACGGCCGCATCGACTTCGGCCGTCAGCAGCGGCAGGTCCGGCACGCCGCGGCCATCGGCGCTGGTGACGGGGGCGCGGGCCCTGCGTCCCAGCGCCCACTGGTAGGCGAGGGCCGCGCCGACGGTGAACTGCTCCGGCCCCTGGGGTGGCGAGGCCAGGTTCTTCAGCGCCAGGTCCACCGCGGCCAGGGGCCTGACCCCGGCCAGCGGCGCCGGGCTGCCGGCGCTCTTGCTCTTTTCCGGAATGGTCACGTCGCTCAGCCTCTCCACGAACGGTCACGTGCCGCAGGAACCTCCAGTGCCCGGCTACCCAGTCTCGCGCGGTGAACGCCCGGGCCGGCCGCCCGCGGTGCGGGTGGGGCCGAAGCTCTGGAGTTCCTCAAGGTGTGCTGGGCGCGCCGGCCGTGCGGGGCATCACCCGCACCCAGGTGAGAACGGGCAGGGGGGTGGAGGACATGGAGTATCCGGTGAGCGTGGGGATCGTCCTTGTCGTGCTGTTCATCGCGGCGGTAGGAGGAGGCGGGCCTCCGCGCGGCAGCTCGCGCGGAGGCCGCTCGCGCGGAGGAGGCGCAGGCGGAGAGGGCTCGTCCTGCGGCGGCGGGGGCTCCTCCTGCGGGGGCGGCGAATGACGCAACGCCCGCAGGGCGTGTCTTTCCGGATCCTGCCGCGCCTCTGCGCCCCGCCGGGCGGGCGCAGGGGCGCCCGTGTACTGCGGGCGTCCCTGGCCGCGCGGCGGGGGTGCGGTGCCGGGCGGGGCGGGGGCCGGGGGGCTTGCGGCGCCATGGCCCGGCCCGGGTCTGCCCGTAACGCCGGGCACCGCGACTCACGGCGCTCAGAGCGCTCAGAGCGCTCAGAACGGTCGGAGTGCTCAGAGCGGTCAGTACACCCCGGGCAGGTGTGCGGCCGTCCGCGCCCGGCCCGGGCCGGTGGTGTGAAGGGCCGCGTTCACCGGGAGTGGACCGCCTCGATCACTGTGGACAGCATCTCCACGGCGCTGCCGTCGTCGTCACTGCCCTCGTGGTCGCTGCCGGCGGTGCCGCTGCCGCTTTGGAGGTTGGCGGCCCGGTCGACTTCCACCACGGAGTCCGCGTGGGAGTTGTCGATCACGGTGATCAGGCTCTCGCCGGCCGCGGCGGGCGCCGCGGCGCCCGCCATCAGGGCCACGGCGACGGCCGCGGCGGCCCGGATCCGCGCACGGTTCACACGCCGACGCTTTCCCGTGCGGCGGGCACGGCGCGGTGCCGCGCGATGTTCTGCGTCAACAGCCTGGTGGACTCACCGACCCCCACCTCACCGCGTTCGTCGGTTTGCGGCAGCCGTCCGTCGGCGACCCGCAGTTCGGTGAGGGCCGTGTCCATCGCCCGGTGCGCCGCGAAGAGGCAGGGTGTGCTGTAGATCGCCACGTCGACGCCGAGCCCGGTCAGCTCGCTGAGCGAGAGGCGCGGCGACTTTCCGCCGGCGATCTGGTTGAACAGCAGCGGCTTGCCGCCGGTCACCTCGCGGATGCGCCGGATCCACTCCACGCTGCGCACCCCGTCGACCAGGACGACGTCGGCGTCCGTGGCGGCGAGGGCTTCGGCCCGGTGGAGGATGTCGGCCTCCTCGGTGGCGTCCGTGCGGGCGACGACGACCATGTCCTTGCGGGTCGCCAGCACCATGTCGAGCTTCTCCAGGTACTCCGCGAGCGGCAGTACCTGCTTGCCGTCGGCGTGCCCGCACCGGCGCGGGCGCTTTTGGTCCTCCAGGATGACGCCGGAGGCACCGCCGCGTTCCAGTGCCTCCACCACGTGGCAGGCCACCTCGGGGTCGACGTAACCGTCGTCGATGTCCACGAGCAGGTGGTGCTGGGGGAAGGCGCCGCGCAGCCGCTGGACGAAGGCCACCATGTCCGGCCAGGCGATGAAGCCGATGTCGGGCAGCCCGTAGTACGAGGCGGCGAAGCCGAAGCCGGAGACGAACATCCCGTCGTAGTGGCCGGCGGCGACCGAGGCCGAGTACATGTCGTAGACGCCGATGAGGGGGGTCGTGCCCGGCTCGGCGATCGCTTCTCGCAGCTTGGTCCCGTAAGTCATCGTCCGGTTCCTCCGAAGGGGTTGCGTCTTTACATAAGGGGCAAGGGTCAGGGGCCGCGACACGGCGGTTCTTTACCCAAAGCTGATCATTTCCTGGCCATCCGGAGAATCTCTCCCTGCGCTGCCTTTACTCACCCCAACGGCGTAGCCCGTTCACCACAGAAACGTCACTGGTATCGGCCCAACCCTCCTTGCCCTGCGCTGCTTTGGCCTGGGCGGTGCCGCTCCCGGCTTCGGGTGGAGCGCTCGGCGCCGTGCCGCGACACGCCTGGCGGTGACGGGGCGCGGGGCGGGGGTGCGGCGGATCATGGGGCGAGGCCGCAGAGTGGGGCGTTGGCCCGTGCACCAGCGGATCACCGAGTGGGGTGGAGTGATGGACGACCCCGTCCTTGAGGCCGGCGCCGGCCTGCTGGCGGAGCCGGGTGAGGAGGCCTACGCCGTCGTGGACGGGCGGGGCGCGCTGGTGGCCTGGAGTCCCGGGGCGCAGCGCCTGCTCGGCTATACGGCGCGGGAGGTCCGGGGGCGGCGGGCGGGTGATCTGCTGGAGGGCGGGCCGGATGCCGCCGGGCCGGCCGTGCGGTGGGGGGAGGCGGGCAGCGAGGTGGTGCGGTTGGGTGTGGTGGCGCTGCGTCACCGCGCTGGTCACCGGGTGCGGGCCGTGGTGCAGGTGCGCCGGCTGGTGTCGACGGGCGGTGAGCGTCAGTGGCTGGTCCAGGCGTCGGACGCGGACACCGCCCGGCGCCGGGAGCTGGGTGCCGCTCTGGTGAGGGGCTTGTTCACGCAGTCGCCGTTCGACATCGACGTCTTCGACACGCGGCTGCGGTTCCTGGCGCAGAATGCCGGGCGGCGCCGTGCGGGGTGGTTCGGGGGCCGGGATTTCACCGGGCACACGATGGCGGAGGTGGCGCCGCCGGGGCTGCTGGACACCGATGCCTTCGAGGCGCGGCAGCGGCAGGTCCTGGAGAGCGGGCGGGCCCTGGTGCAGAGCGAGGTGCAAGGCCGGCTGCCCGCCGACCCGGGTCATGAGTACGTGTGGCTGGAGACGATCCTGCCGTTGCGTGACTCTTGCGGGGAGGTGATCGCGCTGGCCCACGCGGTGGCGGATGTGACCGAGCAGGCCCGGGCGCGTGAGCGCCTGGCGCTGGTGAACGAGGCGAGCACGCGGATCGGGAGCATGCTCGATGTGCTGCCGACCGCGCAGGAGTTGTGCAGTGTGAGCGTGCCGCGGTTCGCCGACCACGCCTACGTCAATCTGCTGACTCCCGTCTTCGGCGGGCAGGAGCCGGTGACCGGTCCGGTGGGCGAGGCGATGCCGTTGCGCCGCACGGCCATGGCCGCCGTGGCGGGTACTGCGGCCGCCACGGTTGCCGGGGTGGGCGAGGTCGATCCCTTCATCTCCAGTGCGGGGCCGCTGTTCACCGGCGCCATGACCGCGGGCGAGCCGCTGCTGATGACGGGTGAGGAGCTGGCCGCGGCGCTCGCGCCGATCGATCCGCGGGCGGCCGAGCAGACGCTGGAGGAGGGCATCTGCTCGTGGCTGCTGGTGCCGATGTCCGCGCGGGGCGCCGCTCTGGGCGCGGTGGAGTTCGTACGCTTCGGGCCGAGCCGCCCCTACGAGCAGGACGATGTGCTGCTCGCTCAGGAGCTCGTGGCGCGCGCCGCCGTCTGCATCGACAACGCCCGCCGCTACCAGCGCGAACGCACGACGGCTCTGGCGCTGCAGCGCAGTCTCCTCCCGCAGGAGCTGCCCGCCCTGGCCGCCGTGGAAGCGGTCTCGCGCTACCTTCCCGCCAGCGGGCACGCCGGGCTGGGAGGTGCCTGGTTCGATGTCATTGCCCTGTCGGGGGCCCGCGTCGCGCTGGTGGTGGGCGACGTGCCGGGGCAGGGCCTGCACGCGGCGGTGACCATGGGGCGCATCCGTACCGCCGTGCGGACCCTTGCCGATCTGGACCTGTCCCCCGAGGAACTGCTCACGCACCTCAATGACCAGGTCAACCGGTTCCAGGACGAGTACGGTAAGGACCTCGCCGGCCGGGCGGCCGGCACGACGTGCGTGTACGGCCGTCTTCGATCCGGTCTCCCGTTCGTGCGCGGTGGCGCGGGCCGGGCATCCGCCTCCCGTGAAGGTCTCGGCCGGTGGACGGGCCGAGGTCCTCGACCGGCCGGGCGGCGGCCTGGCGCTCGGCCCGGCCGGCGCCCCGTTCGAGAGCGGTGAACTCACCCTCGATGACGGGGATCTGCTCGTGCTGTACACCGCGGGCCTGGTGCAGCCGGCGGGCCAAGGCAGCGGCCCGGGCAGCGGCCCGGGCAGCGGTCCGGGTGCCGGTGCCGTCACCGGTCCGGGCGCCGGCCGGCTGGTGCAGGCGTTGGCGCAGGCCGTGAGGACGGCGGCGGCCGGTGACCGCGGCGTTGGCGCAGGCCGTGAGGACGGCGGCGGCCGGTGACCGCGCTCGGGCGGCCGGGCTCGATGACATCTGCGACCGGCTGGTCGCCCGGCTGGTGCCCGACCGGCCCGAGGACGATGTGGCGCTGCTGGTGGTGCGCGTACGGGAGCTGCCGGCGGACCTGCACGCCACCTGGGATCTGGAGGCCGTGCCGCAGACGGTGGCCCGGGCCCGGGCCCTGGCGGCGGGGAAGCTGGCACAGTGGGGGCTGCGGGAGCTGGACTTCACCACGGAGCTGGTGGTCAGTGAGCTGGTCACCAACGCCGTGCGCTACGGCAGTGCGCCGATCCAGCTGCGGCTGATCCGCGACCGCACTCTGATCTGCGAGGTCACCGACGCCAGTAGTACCTCCCCGCACATCCGGCGCGCCCTGGAAACCGACGAGGGGGGACGCGGACTGTTCATGGTCGCCCAGCTCGCCCAGTTGTGGGGCACCCGCTATCACGCCCGCGGCAAGACCATCTGGGCCGAACAGCCCCTCCCGGACGGCTACGGCACCCACTCCCCCGCCGCTCCGCCGCCGGCTTCGGGCACGGGTCCCGGCCCGGGGGGCGGCTGAGCGGCGGAGGCCGCGGGCAGCATGCGGCAACCCGGCGCCCCCGAGCGTCACCGCCCTGCCCCGCTGGGAAGTGCACCGGCTGCGCCGCCACCACAACCTGTCCCTGCGGGGGGGCGCTGCGCCCCTGAGACCACCGGTCCGCCCACCGGCCCACCGGCCAGCCGACCAGCCGGCCAGCTGCTCGGCCGGTCGGCCGGTCAGCTGCTCGGCCGGTCAGTCGGTGGTGACGCGGATTTTGGACTGGCCGTGGCCGAGTCCCTCCCAGTCCTCCATGAACCGTGCTCTCAGCCCGTGCTGGGCGGCCAGGCCGAGCAGGGTCTCGGTGCGGTAGTAGAAGTCCTCGCGCAGCACCTGGTGTTCCGCGCCGGTGGTGCGGTCGAAGGTGAAGTCGAAGTAGCCGCCGGGGGCCAGCACCCGGCCGACGTGGGCGAAGCACTCGTCGATGACTTCGATCGGCGAGTGGGAGAAGACACTGTGGGCGTGGACCACCTCGAAGTGGTCCTCGGGCAGGAAATCCAGCCTCAGGTTCTTGGTGATGGTCAGGTGCGGGACCTTGGCCTGCAGCCCCCGGTCGGTCAGCGTCTGCTTGGCGGCGATGAGGATGTCGGGAGAGATGTCGATGCCGTAGTAGTGGCCCGCGTCGAGGTATTCGATGAAGCGCCAGCCCCCGCGGAGGTTGCCGCAGCCGATGTCCAGCATGCGGTCCTGCGGCTTCAGCCCGTGGCCCAGGAGGTAGTCGAACTGCATCTGCCCCAGCGCCAGCCAGCGCTCGTGCGTCGGGCTGCCGACGGCGGCCTCGGGGTCGCGGCGGGTGTCGCAGGCCATCACCGCCCGGTAGTAGTCGACATGGCCGGGGTACTTGAAGGCCAGCCAGCGGTCGCGGGCGGCCCGCTTCAGATACGGGGCGATGCGCCGGGGGCGGCGCGCGGCGTAGCGGACCTTGTGGAAGAAGGACGCGCGGTTGGCGATAAGGTTCTTCTGGGTGGCCATGCCTGCTCCATCTGCGGGGTCCGTATCCTCTCGCCCACCTCGGGCGCTGCCCGGCGGTGCCGGATGCCTGTCCAACCGGAGCCCACACCCACGGTGAGCCCTCACAACACAGCGTCACACCGCCGCCGGCGGCCCGCCCGCCCGACACGCCCAGCCGGGCGCACTCCCGCCCCCGCCTCCGGCGGAGAAATCCGCCGACCGGCCGCCCTCAAGAGATGGCCGAGGGCTGCCCGAACCCGGGCCCGGCCCGGGCCGAGCGGCCGTATCATCGCGGTGACCTGACCATCCGAACGATCCGATGACCATGACCCGTTCCCGAAGAATCGATCACCCACGTGCCGGCGAGGACGGGCGAGCAGGGGGACCCACGATCGAGAACGCACGTCTGGCCTCGCTGATCGCCGCAACACTCACAATGGGGCTGATCAACGGCCTGTTCCACGGATTCTCCGTCCCCGTGACGCCCGGCCTGAAGCGGACCGATGACCGTACGGTCATCCAGGTCACGCAGCGCATCAACGTGGCCATCCTCAACGGCTGGTTCCCCCTCGGCTACATCGGCGCGTTCCTCTCCACCACGCCGGCCCCGGCCCTGCACATCCCCCCCGACGGACGTGAGGTGCTGCCCCCGCTGGCCGCGGCGCTGGTGTGCTACATCCTGTCGATGGGTGTCACCAACAAAGTGAACATCCCGCTGAACAACGCCCTGGAGAAAGCCGGACCGGCCGGCCGCATCACCGATCCGGCTGCCGTGCGCCGCGCTTTCGAAGGCCCCTGGGCCCGCGCGAACCTATGGCGCACACTGCTGTACACGACCGCCGCCGGTTTCCTGGCCCGGGCCCTGTACCTACACGGCCACAACACCCGACCGCCCTCACCAAGCCCGTCAAACAAGCCGACCTACCGAACACCGATACCACCCGGCCCACCAACAGCGCCCCCAAGCACAACGTACGCACAGACCGTTGGCGAACCTTCGATACGCCGTCCTCGAAGCCCCAGGACAGTAGGGTTACCCGGGTGACACTTCCTCGCTCCCCCATTCTTTCCGGCTGCCCGTAACGGGCGCAGGGACCGGTGGTCACACCTACCCGGACCTGACCGGATCCGTACCTTGCAGGGCCGCCTCGCGGCCGCGGGCAGCACGCTGGACGTCCTGCGGATCGGGACCGCCAACGGCCTTGAGACGCGCGTCGCTCCAGCGGAAAAGATCGCGTTCAAGACGGTGGCCACCGGGAAGATCCGCCGCTCGGCGAACCCGCCCGCGGCGCCTCATGAACCTCCGCCGCACACCTTCCACACCCAGCCGCCCGCCCGACCCGAACACCCCACCCCCCTTCGACCCCGAACTGAGCCCCGGACTGGCCGCCTTGAGCCGGGAGCCCAGAGAGCCACTCACCCCGGACAATCTTGAAGCCCGCCAAAAACGGGACGCCTCCACCCGACCCAGACCGACAGCCAAGGGACTTCGAGCCGACGGCCGTTTCGACGTGGTGGAGCTCTGCGTGCCGGGACCGCCGGGCGGACCCGGCGTCACACTCGTGAGCGCCCGGCCGTCCGGGCTCGTCGGGCCGCTGCCTCTGCTGTACTACATGCACGGCGGCGCAATGGTCATGGGCAACGCGTGGTCCGTGCTTCCGCGCGTTCTTCACGAGTGGGCCCTCCCGCTGGAGCTGGCCGTCATCTCGGTTGAGTACCGGTTGGCGCCACAGACGCGGTATCCGGGACCACTGGAGGACTGCTACGCCGGACTCGTCTGGGCCGCCGCGCACGCGGCCGAACTGAACATCGACGCCGACCGCATCATCGTCGCAGGGAAGAGTGCCGGTGGCGGGCTCGCCGCGGCCCTCGCACTGCTGACCCGGGTCGCGGCGGCCCCCAGCCACTCGGGCAGCTGCTGCTCTGCCCCATGCTCGACGACCGCAACAGCACCTTCTCCACTCATCAGATGACGGGCCTCGACGTGTGGGACCTCACCTCCAACGCGACCGCGTGGCAGGCACTGCTGGGCGACCGCTACGGCGCCGCGGACCTGCCGCCCTACGCCGCCCCCTCCCGTGCCACGGACCTTTCCGGACTCCCCCCGGCTTACATCGAGGTCGGCTCGGCGGAGATGTACCGGGACGAGGACGTGGCGTACGCGAACGCGATCTGGCAGGCCGGCGGACAGGCTGAACTGCACGTATGGCCAGGCGCCTGCCACGGCTTCGACAGCTTGGCACCACAGGCGGCCCTCAGCCAGGACGCGCGCAACGCCCGTACCCGCTGGCTCCGGCACCTCCTCGCGCAATCCGGCACCAGCAACGGGCCCGGCCTCGACGCCGGCCCCGCACACCTGCCCCGTTGACGCCGCCGCCTACGATGCCCCCCGCCGCGGCGGTTCAGCGAAGCAGTGCTCCACGCAGGGTGATGCCGTGCCGCGTACGCAGCCGTCGCAGTTCCCACAGCGCCACGGCGGTGACGGACAGCGGGGCTCCCAGGGTGATGGCCACCCGTATCCCGAGCGGGACGCTGTCGTAGGCGCCCCGGAACACGTCGAAGAGGGCGACTTCCCATACGAGGAGCGTGGCGAGCAGCGGTGGAACAGTCTCGTGGAGGTCTGCCGTCCGGAAGACGTGCACGAGCGACTGCGCGATGCCGTAGAAGGCGAAGGGGGTGAGCCACAGCATGAAGGCACCCAGGGCGAACAGCAGCACCACCCGGCCTGCGGACGCCGTCCAGTCCGTGTTCTCGGTCACGTAGCCCAGCCCCGTGATCAGTCTCGGCACGGCGAGCGTGACGACCAGCGCGAGCAGCGCCCCGGCGGGCTTGCCCACCCGGCGCAAGAACAGGCGCCGGTTGGGTGGGCGGGCCGCCGCGATGAAGGCGGCTACGGCGACCGGGAAGGTCACCCCCAGCGTGATGAGGGTGGTGCGGATCTGGTCGAAGCGGTCGTCCACCACGGCGTCGGCGTCCGACGCCAGCCCGTAGGACAGCAGCATCCAGCTGATGGCGACCAGGCCGACGATCGTACGGAAGACCTGCACCTTCTTCACCACCGGGTCGTGCACCCGGTCGGGCCGGGACGGCGTGAACACCGCGCGCCCCACGGCGATGGGGTTGAAGAGACGTCCGAAGGTGAGCCGTCGGGTCGGGGCCGACGGCCATGGGCCCGGTGGCGGCACGGGCGGCCAACCCGCTTGCGGCGGCGGCTGCCCTCCGTATGGATTCCACGGCGCCTCGCCACCGCCCCTGCTTCCGCTCATCCCCGCGTCCTTCGTGTCACCGCACCGACAGGTCACGACGAGAATATGCGGATCTCAGCGTGCGCAGGGGGCCTTGAAGGGGAGTTGAAGGGGTCTCAATCCCGCCGCAGTCGCCGCGCCGCAGTCGTGTGCCGACGGCGGCGGGGCCGCCCACCGCCCGTTCCGACGCATTCCCACCGGGGTCTGTCACCGTTGCGCCGTTTAGGGTGCGGGCATGGTCTCGCATAGCAATTACCTCTCCGAACTGTTCTCGCTGGACGACCGGGTCGCCATGGTCACCGGGGGCAGTTCCGGCATCGGCCGAGCCATCGCCGGGGCTCTCGCGCGGGCGGGGGCGGGCGTGGTGATCGTGGCACGCAAGGAGGCAGAACTGTCGGCCGTGGTCGACGAGTTGACGGCGGACGGCTGCCGCGCAGCCTGGGTCAGCGCCGACCTCAGCACCCGCGACGGCGTACGCGCAGCGGCGGAGCAGGCAGCCGAAGTGTTCGGCGAGCCGGACATCCTCGTCAACAGCGCCGGAATCAACCTGCGGCCGCCGATGGACGAGCTGAGCGAGGATGTGTGGGACGCCACGATGGCGCTGAACCTTGAGGCGCCCTACCTGCTGGGCCGGCGGTTCGGCCCCGGTATGGCCGAGCGGTGCTTCGGGCGGATCATCCACATCACCTCCCAGCAGGCGCACCGGGCGTTCGTCCACAGCGGCGCCTACGGGGTCTCCAAGGGGGCGTTGGAGTCGCTGGCCCGCTCCCAGGCCGAGGCGTGGTCGCCACACGGCGTCACCTGCAACACGCTGGTGCCCGGCTTCGTCATGACCCCGCTCAACGCACGATTGTCGTCCGACCCGGAGAAGGTGGCGGCGCTGGCCGCGCGCACGATGGTCGGGCGCAACGGCTTGGCCGAGGACTTCGCCGGAGCGGCGGTGTTCCTGGCGAGCCGCGCCTCCGGCTACGTCACCGGTCAGTCGATCTTCGTGGACGGCGGGTTCTCCGTCCACTGAGCCGAAAGCAGCCCTGGCCCTCTCCCTCCCCTGTGAGGTGCACGTGTGTGTACACCTCCAGTCCGCTCCCGGGCGGCGGCGCGGCGTACCGGCACGGGCACGCACGCACACGTGCCGCCGCCCGGAAACGAGGCCGGCGAAGGGTGTCGGTCAGGTCCCGGTGAGGTGCTCGGGTCGGACCGGCGTCTTGTTGAGCTCCAGGCCGGTCGCGTTCCGGATCGCCGCGAGGACGGCCGGGGTGGACGAGAGGGTCGGGGCCTCACCGATGCCGCGTACTCCGTACGGCGCGTTCGGGTCCGCCAGCTCCAGGTAGTCGACCGGGATGGTCGGGGTGTCGAGGATCGTCGGGATCAGGTAGTCCGTGAAGGAGGGGTTGCGCACCTTCGCGGTCTTCGGGTCCACGATGATCTCTTCCATGATCGCCACGCCGAGGCCCTGGGTGGTGCCACCCTGGATCTGGCCGACGACGGACAGCGGATTGAGCGCCTTGCCGACGTCCTGGGCGCAGGCCAGCTCGACGACCTTGACCAGGCCGAGCTCGGTGTCCACCTCCACCACCGCGCGGTGCGCGGCGAAGGAGTACTGCACGTGGCCGTCGCCCTGGCCGGTGACCAGGTCGAAGGCCTCGGTGGGGCGGTGGCGCCACTCCTCCTCGACCTCCACGACCTCGTCCTCCAGGACGTCCACGAGCGTGGAGAGCACCTCGCCGCCGTCGGTGATGACCTTGCCGCCCTCCAGGAGCAGTTCGGCCGAGGCCCAGGCCGGGTGATACGAGCCGAACTTGCGCCGGCCGATCTCCAGGACCTTCTCGCGGACGAGTCCGCAGGAATGCTTGATGGCGCCGCCGGTCATGTACGTCTGGCGGCCGGCGGAGGTCGAACCGGCCGAGCCCACCTGGGTGTCGGCCGGGTGGATGGTCACCTGCGTGACACCGAGCTCGGTACGGGCGATCTGCGCGTGGATCGTGACGCCGCCCTGGCCGACCTCGGCCATGGCCGTGTGGATCATCACGACGGGCTCGCCGTTGATGACCTCGATGCGCACCTTGGCGGTCGAGTAGTCGTCGAAGCCCTCGGAGAAGCCGACGTTCTTGATGCCGACCGCGTAGCCGACGCCGCGGACGATGCCCTCGCCGTGGGTGGTGTTGGAGAGGCCGCCCGGCAGCGCGCGGACGTCGGAGCCGTCGGTGGTCTCCCACTGGCGCTCCGGCGGCAGCGGGCGGGCCTTGACCCGGCGCAGCAGCTCGGCGACCGGCGCCGGAGAGTCGACCGGCTGCCCGGTCGGCATGATGGTGCCCTGCTCCATCGCGTTCTTCTGCCGGAACTCCACCGGGTCCATGCCCAGCTTGGCCGCGAGCTTGTCCATCTGGGCCTCGTAGGCGAAGCAGGCCTGGACCGCGCCGAAGCCGCGCATGGCGCCGCAGGGCGGGTTGTTGGTGTAGAGGCCGATGGCCTCGATGTCGACGTCGTTGATGACGTACGGCCCGACCGAGAGGGAGGCGGCGTTGCCGACGACCGAGGCCGTGGACGACGCGTAGGCACCGCCGTCGAGCACGATCTTGCACTTCATGTGCGTGAGCTTGCCGTCCTTGGTGGCGCCGTGCTCGTAGTAGAGCTTCGCCGGGTGCCGGTGGACGTGGCCGAAGAAGGACTCGAACCGGTTGTAGACGATCTTGACCGGCTTGCTCGTGCGCAGGGCGAGCAGGCAGGCGAGGATCTGCATCGAGATGTCCTCGCGGCCGCCGAACGCGCCGCCGACGCCGGCCATCGTCATGCGTACCTTCTCCTCGGGGAGACCGAGGACGGGGGCGATCTGCCTGAGGTCCGAGTGCAGCCACTGGGTGGCGCAGTACAGGTCGACGCCGCCGTCCTCGGCGGGGATGGCGAGGCCGGACTCCGGGCCGAGGAAGGCCTGGTCCTGCATGCCGAAGGTGTACTCGCCCTTGACGATGACGTCGGCCTTCTTGGCGGCCTCGTCGGCGTTGCCTCGGATGACCGGCTGGCGGTGCACGATGTTCGGGTGCGGGACGTGACCGGAGTGGTGGTCATCGCGGTTCTCGTGCACGAGTACGGCATCGGGAGCGGTCGCCGACGCCTCATCGGTGACGAGGGGCAGCTCCTTGTACTCGATCTTGATCTTGGCGGCCGCGCGGCGGGCGGTCTCCGGGTGGTCGGCGCCCACGAGTGCGACCGGCTCACCGTGGTGGCGGACCTTGCCGTGGGCCAGGACCGGAGTGTCCTGGAACTCCATGCCGTAGTTCTTCGTCTCGGCCGGCAGGTCGTCGTACGTCATGACGGCGTAGACGCCGTCCATCGCGAGCGCCTCGGACACGTCGATGGACACGATCTCGGCGTGGGCGACCGTGGACCGCAGGATCTGGCCCCACAGCATGTCCTCGTGCCACATGTCCGAGGAGTACGCGAACTCACCGGTGACCTTGAGGGTGCCGTCCGGGCGCAGTGTGGACTCGCCGATGCCGCCCTTCGTCTGCGAACCCTGGGTGACGTTGGTGGGAATACCCGTGGTGGTACCAGCCATGATCAGACCGCCCCTTCCGGACGTTCCTGAGGTTCCTGTGGTTTCTGATGGCCCTTAGGCTGTTGAGGGTTGTGGTGGTCTTGGCGGGCGGCCGCGAGGCGGACCGCGTCGAGGATCTTCTCGTAGCCCGTGCAGCGGCAGAGGTTGCCGGACAGGGCCTCACGGATGTCCTGGTCGGA
>NZ_JBSFTS010000046.1:0-21857 GCF_053591375.1 Streptomyces sp. NPDC003034 | reverse complement strand
ACGGGGTCCTGAGGCGGGAGCGGTCCGCGCGGGTGCGCCGGCCCCGCGCGGGGCCGGCGCACCCGCGCGGACCGCTCCCGCCTCAGGACCCCGTGCCGGGGTGCGGCGGGCCGGGGCATTTACGCCGTGCGCCTCAGCAGTGCCAGGTACATCGCGTCCGTGCCGTGCAGGTGCGGCCAGAGCTGGACGTCCGGGCCGTCGCCCAGGGCGGGGACGCCCGACATGTACGGCCGGGCGTCGATCAGTTCCGCCGCCACCGGCGTCGCGCCCGCGCCGCGTCCCTTCAGGACGTCGTCCACGACCACCCGCGTCTCCGCCAGGTGCGGCGAGCAGGTCGCGTAGCCCACGACCCCGCCCACCCGCACGGCCGACAGCGCCTCCCGCAGGAGCCCGCGCTGGAGCGGGGCGAAGCCCTCCAGGTCCTCCGGGCGGCGGCGCCAGCGGGCCTCCGGGCGGCGGCGGAGCGCGCCGAGGCCGGTGCACGGGACGTCCACCAGGACGCGGTCGAAGGAGCCCGGCAGCCAGGGCGGCCGGGTGCCGTCGGCCGCGATGACCTGGTACGGGCCGGGGTTGCCCGCGAGCGCGCGCTCCACGAGCCGCGCCCGGTGCGGCTGCTTCTCGGAGGCCAGCAGGAACGCCCCGCGCCCGGCGGCCAGGGCCGCGAGCAGCGCCGCCTTGCCGCCCGGTCCGGCGCAGCCGTCCAGCCAGCGGGTGTCGCGGCCTTCGACCGGCACCGCCGCCAGGGCCAGCGCCACCAGCTGGCTGCCCTCGTCCTGGACCCCGGCGCGCCCGTCGCGCACCGCCTCCAGCGCGCCCGGTTCACCGCCCTCGGCCATCCGCACCGCGTACGGGGACCAGCGGCCGGGCAGCGCCGAGTCCTCGCCCACCGCCTCCAGCAGCTCCTGCGGCGTGGACCGCCCGGGCCGCGCGACGAGGGTCACCTCGGGCCGCTCGTTGTCGGCCTCCAGCAGGTCCTCGATCCCGGCGCGGCCGCCGCCCAGCGCGTCCCACAGGGCGCTGACGACCCAGCGCGGGTGCGAGTGGTACACCGCGAGGTGCTCCTCGGCGTCGTCCTCGTACGGCGGCGCGACCCGCTCCAGCCAGCCCTCCAGATCGTGCGCGGCGATCTTGCGCAGGACGGCGTTCACGAACTTCGCTCGCCCGTCCCCGAGCACCACGCGGGCCAGCTCCACGCTCGCGGACACCGCCGCGTGCGTCGGGATCCGGGTGCCGAGGAGCTGGTGCGCGCCGAGGGAGAGCACGTCCAGCACCGGCGGGTCGACCTCGCGCAGCGGCCGGTCGATGCAGGCCTTGATGACGGCGTCGTAGGTGCCCTGGCGGCGCAGCGTCCCGTAGACCAGCTCGGTGGCCAGCGCCGCGTCCCGGGCCTGGAAGGCCTCGTCCTGGCGGGCCTTGCGCAGCAGCGGGGGCAGTACGAGGTTCGCGTACGCGTCCCGCTCGGCCACCGCCCGCAGCACCTGAAAGGCGAGCATCCGCACGGGGTCCTTCTTGGGCCGGCGGTGCGGCTTGGCCTGCTTGGCGGCCTTGCCGGCCGTGCCTGGGGCGGCGGCGGGTCGGCGACCGGTCTGTTCGCTCACGTGAAAGGTGCTCCGGGGTTACGAGACGTACTGGCGTACTGACGAATGCTGTGACGACGACTGCTAGGAGTCGTACGGGAGGCGTGCGTACCGCGCGTACCGCGCGTGCGGTACGGAAGGTACGCGCTCCGGGTGAGGGGGATGGTGCGTACGGCGGGGGCGCGGCTGCCTGGAATCAGCCTACGTCGGCCCCGCCGAGCCGCTCGCCGGGAGCGATCCGCACCCCGCGCGCCCAGTCGGCGCCGCGCATCGGCTTCTTGCCCTGCGGCTGCACCCAGAGCAGCTCCACGGCGTGCGAGCCGGTGCCCGCGTAGACGTTGTTCTTGGCCGGTGCCAGCACGCCGGGCGCCAGGTCGGTGCGGTCGGGCACCATGCCCACCGAGACCAGCTTGAGCCGCTCTCCCCGGAAGACGGTCCACGCGCCCGGCGCCGGCGTGCAGCCGCGCACCACGCGGTCGACACGCATCGCCGGGGCGGTCCAGTCGATCCGGGCGTCCTCCACCGTGATCTTCGGCGCGAGCGAGACGCCGTCGGCGGGCTGCTCGACGGCGCGCAGGGTGCCGTCCTCGATGCCGTCCATCGTGGCGGTGAGCAGTCCGGCGCCGGCGAAGGCGAGCCGGGTGAGCAGGTCGCCGCTGGTGTCGGTCGGCCGGATCTCCTCGGTGAGGATTCCGTACACCGGACCGGAGTCCAGGCCCTCCTCGATCAGGAAGGTGGACGCACCGGTGACCTGGTCCCCGGCCATGATCGAGTGCTGGACGGGCGCCGCGCCGCGCCATGCGGGCAGCAGCGAGAAGTGCAGGTTGACCCATCCGCGCTTGGGGATCTCCAGGGCGCTCTGGGGAAGCAGCGCGCCGTAAGCGACGACGGGACAGCAGTCCGGGGCGATCTCCCGCAGCCGGGCCTGGAAGTCGGGGTCACGCGGCCGGGCGGGCTTGAGGACCTCGATGCCGGCCTCCTCGGCGCGCTCGGCGACCGGGCTGGCGACGAGCCGCCGGCCGCGGCCGGCCGGTGCGTCGGGCCGGGTGACGACGGCCGCGACCTCGTGCCGCCCGGAGGCGATCAGGGCGTCCAGGGCGGGCACGGCGACCTCGGGGGTGCCTGCGAAGACGAGCTTCACTGGGGTCCTACCTCGCTATTTCGGCTGTCAGCAGCACACCAGTCTATGGGGCGGGTGCCTCAGGGGGCGTCCCGGCGACGAGAACGGGCCGGTGCGCTGCCGGGCTCCGCGCGGCCGGCCGGCCGCCATGCCCCCGCCCAGGCCCTGTCCGGGCGATCTCCGCGGGCCCGCGCTGCCTGGCACGGCGCCTCCCTGCGTTGTCGGAGCGCGCGAGTACGGCCACGTACGAGCTGCGCCCCTCGCCTTGCGATGCACCGCACCAGACAACGCGGCCTGATCCACGAAGACCGCCCCGACAGAACGTAGGGGTGTGTCGCCGCGGGGGGCCGCTTCGGCGACGGGGCCGGGGGCACGGCGTACGGCCCCTAGGGGGCGTACGGACAGGGACGCGCCCCTCGCATATGCCGACACGCCCCCACAGCGTGACCTGGGCGCCGGGTGACGCGTTGGTCAAGAGAGATTGACCAAAACGGGCCGCGTTTGAACGGTGTCTGCGGCCCGATCCGCCCTTCAGCACCGGTTCGAGAGGCTTCTTCATGGCCGACCACGCCACCCACGACGCCCAAGCCCGGGCCAGCCTGCACCTCCTGGTGCGGGACATCGAGCGGGTCAGGCGGCAGGTGGATGCCCTGCGCACGCTCACCGCCCAGCTCGGCAATGTGTACCGCCCGCGCCGCTCGGGTCCCTCCACGGGCTTCGTCGTCTACGGCCGGGCGCCCGCGCCCACCGTCCGCCTCGCGCAGGAGTTGCGGGACAGCGTCGAGACGCTGGTCACGGCAGCGGTCGACTTCGACCGCTCGCTCGGCTTCTCGTGGGACGCGGTCGGCTCGGCGCTCGGTGTCACCAAGCAGGCCGTGCACCGCCGCTACGGTGCCCGCCGCGCGCAGAGCGCCGAGTCCGCGGAGCCGCTGGCCGAGGGGGCGACCACCCGGACCCTGGCGCCGCTCTCCACGGTCCCGGCGGCGCGCTCGGTGCCGCCGCAGCTCGTGCGCGAGGAAACCCAGGCCGCGGCGGGCGCATCCCGCCAGGCGGCCTTCCCCGGGCCCCGCAACGGCTGACCGCTCCCTGCTCCCAACCGCCGGGACGCCGACCCCCGACGGCCGACCTCCGAGCCTCCGTGCCTGAACCCCGCCCCCGGCGGGCGACCCGAGCGGTCGTCCCGCCGGGGGTTTTCGCGCGCCGCTATCACCGGCCGACCGCCCCGCCGGTCCCGGGCCGGCGGGATGAACCAAGCCCCCGGCGCCCCGGCCGGCCCGTCCCGCCCGCGGCCGCCCCGGCCCAGCCCGCCCGTATCTCCTCCGGCTCCGCCCCGGCCCCGACTGCCCCCGCCCGGTGGGCCGATGTGCCGCCGCCGTACTGCCCCGCCCGGTGCGGCCGCTCCAGCCGCTGGGGCCACTGGGGCTCTGTCAGCCGATGTCCAGGGGGTCGATGCGGACCCGGACCGCGTCCGACGCCGGCCCGCCCCGCGCCAGGCGGGCGGCCTGCGCCGCCTTCAGGGCGGCGGCGAGAGCCGAACCGCTGCCCGGCGGGACCCGGACGAGCGCCCGCTCCCCCGGCGACGGCTCCCCGCGCCGCCCCGGAAGCGGCACGGGGCCCAGGACCTCCGCGTCCGGCGGCAGCGCGGCAGCGGCCAGGAAGGCTTCCACCGCCTCGCCCCGCCCGGCCACCGCCGCCATCCGGGACACCGGGGGGAAACCGAGCTGCGCCCGCTCCGCGAGCTCGCGGACCGCGTGGCCGACCGGATCCCACCGCACCAGCGCCTGGACGGGCCGCAGCGTCGGCTCGGCGACCACGACGACCTGCCCCTCGCCCCGTACCAGCGAGGCGGCCGCCAGCCACCGGCGCAGCGCCTCCTCGCCCGCCCGCAGGTCCGGCCGGGACAGCATCGCCCAGCCGTCCAGCAGCAGCGCCGCCGCATAGCCTTCGCCCGCCGCGACCGGTTCGGCCCCCGGCGTGCACACCACCAGCGCGGGGCGGTCGGGCACCTCGTCCAGGATGTGGTCGCGCCCCGAGGTCCGGACGGGCACGGCCGGGAAGGCCCGGCCGAGCTCCTCGGCCGTCCGCCGGGCGCCGACGACCCGGGCCCGCAGCCGGAAGGAACCGCACTCCTCGCAGTGCCAGGACTGTTCGCCGCGCCCGCACCATCCGCACTCCAGGTCCCGCTCGTCGGGGGCCTCCAGCGGCCCCGCGCAGACCGTGCAGCGGGCGGGCGTACGGCACCGCTCGCACGCCAGCCGGGGCACATAGCCCCGCCGCGGCACCTGTACCAGGACGGGCCCGGTCTTCAGCCCCTCCCGTACGGTCTCCCACGCCAGGGTCGGCAGCCGGGCGGTCCGCGCCGCCCCGTCCCGGGCCAGCAGTTCGTCGCCCACCGTCCGGATCCGCGGGGCGCTGGCGCGCACCGTCTCGCGGCTGGCGACCAGGGGCCGGGCCCAGCCCGACTCGACCAGCTGGGCGGCCTCCACGGTGCAGCTGGTGCTCCCGGCGAGGAAGCCGCAGCCTTCGCTGACCGCGCGCAGCTCCAGTACCTCCCGGACGTGCGGGAAGGGCGCGCGGTCCTCGCTGTGGCTGGAGTCCCCGTCGTCCCAGACGGCGACCAGCCCGAGGTCCCGTACGGGCGCGAACATCGCGGCGCGGGTCCCGATGACGGCCCGCACCGAGCCCCGGTGGACGGCGAGCCACTGCCGGTACCGCTTCTCGGGCCCGGATTCGGCGGTCAGCAGGGCGTGCCGTCCCTGGCCGAGCAGGGCGGTGAGCGCCGTGTCCACGCGGGCGGCCGTGCGTCCGTCGGGCAGCACGGCGAGGGCGCCCCGGCCCGAGGCGAGGGTGGCGGCGATGGCCCGGGCGAGCTCGTCGGCCCAGCCCGGGCCGGGCAGGGCGGTCCACACCGCGCGGGGGGCCCCGCCGGTGGCAAGGGCGCGCAGGAAGGCGGGCCCGGCTCCGTACCGCTCCCAGCCGCCGGGCTCGGGCGCGGCGGGCGGGGGCAGCGGTTCCGGTGAGGGCTTGGCCTCGGCGCGGGCGTTGCGCGGGGGCAGGGCGAGCTGGAGTACGTCGGCCAGACTGCCGGCATACCGGTCGGCGACGGCCCGGGCGAGGGCCAGCATGCCGGGGCTGAGCACCACTTCGGGGGAGACGACGTGGGCGAGGGCGGCCAGGGCTCCGTTGTAGTCGGAGTCGGCTCGGCGCTCCACGATGAAGCCGTCGATGAGGCCGCCGCCCTCGCGGCGGCCGCCGTGCACCTGGTGGGAGCCGGCGCCGAAGCGGACCCGGACGCGGACGCCGGGCTGAGCGGACTCGGACAGTTCCTCGGGGACGGCGTAGTCCCACAGCTGGTCGAGGTGGAGGACGCCCTTGTTGACGAGGATCTGGGCGACGGGCAGGTCCCGGGCGAGTGCGGCGCCCCGCCAGGTGCGCGGTTTCGCCTTGGGCGCCTTGGCCTTGGCCTCGGCGACCATGTCCCGCATCAGAGCGAGCTGCTGCGGCGGCCCGCCGGGACCGCCGTCCCCGGACCGCTCCCCGGACCATTCGCCGGGCCCGTGCGGGGACCCTTCCTGGGAATCGTTCGTGCTGCTCACACCGGCATTCTTACAAACGGCACCGACAACGCCGGCGGTGAGCGGGTGCGAGCACAGACGGAAGGGCCCGTACCGTTTCCGGCCGCTGTGCGACAGCGTCCGTTCCCGGTCCGGGCCCTTCCCTCAGGCGTTCTTCGTTCTTGCGACTACGGCGTTCTGCCGTGTGCTCACAGACCGGCGGCGGCGCGCAGGGCGTCGACGCGGTCGGTGCGCTCCCAGGTGAAGTCCGGCAGCTCGCGGCCGAAGTGGCCGTAGGCGGCGGTCTGGGCGTAGATCGGGCGCAGCAGGTCCAGGTCGCGGATGATGGCGGCCGGGCGCAGGTCGAAGACCTGGCCGATGGCGTCCTCGATCTTCTCGACCTCGACCTTGGCGGTGCCGAAGGTCTCCACGAACAGGCCGACCGGCTCCGCCTTGCCGATCGCGTACGCCACCTGGACCTCGCAGCGCGAGGCCAGCCCGGCCGCGACCACGTTCTTCGCGACCCAGCGCATCGCGTAGGCGGCGGAGCGGTCCACCTTGGACGGGTCCTTGCCGGAGAACGCGCCGCCGCCGTGGCGGGCCATGCCACCGTACGTGTCGATGATGATCTTGCGGCCGGTCAGGCCGGCGTCGCCCATCGGGCCGCCGATCTCGAAACGCCCGGTCGGATTCACCAGCAGCCGGTAGCCCTCGGTGTCCAGCTTGATGCCGTCCTCGACGAGCTGGGCCAGCACGTGCTCGACGACGAACTCGCGGATGTCGGGAGCGAGCAGCGAGTCCAGGTCGATGTCCGAGGCGTGCTGCGAGGACACGACGACGGTGTCCAGGCGCACGGCCTTGTCACCGTCGTACTCGATGGTGACCTGCGTCTTGCCGTCCGGGCGCAGGTAGGGGATGGTCCCGTTCTTGCGGACCTCCGACAGCCGGCGCGAAAGCCGGTGCGCCACGTGGATCGGCAGCGGCATCAGTTCGGGCGTCTCGTCGCAGGCGTAACCGAACATCAGGCCCTGGTCGCCCGCGCCCTGCTGGTCGAGCTCGTCCTCGTCACCCTCGACACGCTGCTCGTACGCCGTGTCGACACCCTGCGCGATGTCCGGGGACTGCGCACCGATCGACACCGACACACCACAGGAAGCGCCGTCGAAGCCCTTCTTCGAGGAGTCGTAACCGATCTCCAGGATCTTGTCGCGGACGAGCTGCGCGATCGGGGCGTACGCCTTCGTCGTCACCTCGCCCGCGATGTGCACGAGACCGGTGGTGATGAGGGTCTCCACGGCCACACGCGAGGTCGGGTCCTCCCGCAGCAAGGCGTCGAGGATCGTGTCGCTGATCTGGTCAGCGATCTTGTCGGGGTGGCCCTCGGTCACGGACTCCGAGGTAAACAGGCGGCGGGACACATCGCTCCCTGGGGTTGCAGCGGCTGCTGGCTGATCACTTGGCGGAACCACACCGGGGGCTGCGCCCGGTCACGTTCCGAGTGCAGTTTATCGGTCGCCACCGTTTGCCGGACCACCCGTCTCGCCCTATGGGAGCCATGTGACCTGCGGCACGTCATTCTGGCGCACGGATTTGCCGAGGAGAAGGCTTGCGCTCAGGCGCGTCGGAGCGCGAGAAGCGGCGCGACGTGATCCCAGATGACGTCCGCCAGCGCTTCCTTCGGACCGTAGGGGATCTGGGATTCGGATCCATTGGAACCGAGGATGACCGCCTCGTTCTCCTCCGAACCGAAAGTCTTGGATTCCCCGACCTCATTGACGACAAGGAGGTCGCATCCCTTGCGCAGGAGTTTGGCGCGCCCGTTGGCCAGCACGTCGTCGGTCTCGGCGGCGAAACCGACCACGACCTGCCCGTCCCGCGCCCGGTCGGCGGAGATCTCCGCGAGAATGTCAGGATTGCGGACGAGCGCCACCGGCGCGGGCTCCTGCCCGTCCTTCTTCTTGATCTTCCCGCCCGCGTACTCGGCGGGACGGAAGTCGGCCACGGCCGCGGCCATCACCACGGCGTCGGCGTCCGCGGCCGCCTTGAGCACCGCCTCGCGCAGTTGTACGGCCGTCCCGACGCGTACGACCTCCACCCCG
Organism: Streptomyces sp. NPDC003034; assembly: GCF_053591375.1. Classification (NCBI taxonomy): domain Bacteria; kingdom Bacillati; phylum Actinomycetota; class Actinomycetes; order Kitasatosporales; family Streptomycetaceae; genus Streptomyces; species Streptomyces sp. NPDC003034. The sequence continues at coordinate 13,507 of NZ_JBSFTS010000046.1, read as the reverse complement.
GCCGGATCGGCCAGCGCGGTATTGGCCGCCACGAGGGTGACCCGGGCGCCGCGGGCGACGGCCGTGCGGGCCAGCGCGTAGCCCTGCTTGCCGGAGGAGCGGTTGCCGAGGAAGCGGACCGGGTCCAGCGGCTCCCGGGTACCACCCGCGCTGATCACCACGTGGCGTCCGACGAGGTCGGGCTCGGTCACGCCACGGGCCAGCACCCGCCGGCACACCTCGAAGATCTCCTCGGGGTCGGGCAGCCGGCCCTTGCCGGTGTCCTTGCCCGTCAGCCGCCCGACGGCGGGCTCGATGACGACGGCTCCGCGCCGCCGCAGCGTGGCGACGTTCTCCTGGGTGGCGGGGTGCTCCCACATCTCGGTGTGCATGGCGGGGGCGAAGACCACCGGACAGCGCGCGGTGAGGAGGGTGTTCGTGAGCAGGTCGTCGGCCAGCCCGTGGGCCGCCTTGGCCAGCATGTCGGCGGTCGCCGGTGCGACGACGACGAGATCGGCCGCCTGCCCGATGCGTACGTGCGGCACCTCGTGGACGCTCTCCCAGACCTCGGTGGAGGCCTCGTTGCCGGACAGCGCGGCCCAGGTGGCCTCGCCGACGAAGTTCAGGGACGCCGCCGTGGGCACCACGCGCACCTCGTGCCCGGACTCGGTCAGCCGGCGCAGCAGCTCACACGCCTTGTAGGCGGCGATCCCGCCGCTGACTCCCAGCACGACCTTCGGCTTGGCCACCGCACACTCCCCTTCGACACGCCCGGCACACCGGACGCCTTCGGCTTCTGATCGTCGTACCACCCATGACACACCACAGGCCCGGCAGATGTTCTGCCGGGCCTGTGGTGAAAGGAATCTCGTGCCTTACTGAGCCGGGGCCTCGATGGCCTCGGAGGTCAGCAGACCCGCGTTGATCTCGCGCAGCGCGATCGAAAGCGGCTTCTCGTGGACGTGGGTGTCCACCAGCGGGCCGACGTACTCAAGCAGGCCCTCACCGAGCTGCGAGTAGTACGCGTTGATCTGACGCGCGCGCTTGGCCGCGTAGATCACGAGGCTGTACTTCGAGTCCGTAGCCTCGAGCAGCTCGTCGATCGGCGGGTTGATGATGCCCTCGGGCGCAGTGATGGAAGAGGACACGCTCTACCTTCCGAAGATGGGTGAAAGATCAAGCATTGATCGAATGAAAAATCGATCAACGATCAGACAACTTCCATCAAGGCTAGCAGCTCACGGGCCACGTCCTCGACGGAGGTATTGACAAGGGTGGTGTCGAACTCGGATTCGGCAGCGAGTTCGATCTTGGCGGTTTCCAGCCGGCGCGCGATGACCTCCGCCGATTCGGTACCCCGGCCGGTGAGCCGGCGGACCAGCTCGTCCCAGCTCGGCGGGGCCAGGAAGACCAGCTGGGCTTCGGGCATGGACTCGCGGACGAGTCGTGCGCCCTGGAGGTCGATCTCCAGCAGTACCGGCACGCCCTTGTCCAGGTGCTCCAGCACCGCGCCGCGCGGTGTGCCGTAGCGGTTGCCCGCGAACTCGGCCCACTCCAGCAGCTCGCCGTTGGCGATCAGCTTGTCGAACTCGTCGTCGTTGACGAAGAAGTACTGGACTCCGTGTCGCTCACCGGGCCGCGGCTTGCGGGTGGTGGCCGACACCGAGAGCCAGACCTCGGGGTGGACCTTGCGCATATGCGCGACGACCGTGCTCTTGCCGACGCCCGAAGGGCCGGAGAGCACGGTCAGCCGCGGACGAACCTCTGCTGCCATAAAGCGATTATCCAGGTTCCCAGGACTGCCTGAGAACGCCGGGAGAACTTCAGTCGACGCTTCAGGCGCCGGTGCTGCCGAACTCGCGCTCCAGAGAGGCGATCTGGTTGGAACCGAGACCTCGGACACGCCGGGATTCGGAGATGCCGAGGCGCTCCATGATCTGCTTGGCGCGGACCTTTCCCACGCCGGGCAGGGACTCCAACAGGGCGGAGACCTTCATCTTGCCGATGACGTCGTTCTCCTGCCCCGTCTTGATGACCTCTTGGAGGGAGGCGCCGGAGTGCTTGAGTCGATTCTTCACCTCGGCCCGCTCCCGGCGAGCCGCGGCGGCCTTTTCGAGCGCGGCTGCGCGCTGTTCAGGGGTAAGGGGCGGAAGAGCCACGCCTACGTCACCTCGGATGTCGAACTGTCGGATACGGACCGGTGGGGAGCTCGAAGGCACCACACCAGGCGAGCTCCCGAACAGCGGTGGAACTCGTTCGCTGCTCGTTCACTCTGCTCGGAGACTAGCGGCCATGGCCGCTCCAGTCAGCGAGAACGAACGAAAAGTCCTGGTCAGCCTCTACTGAACCGTACATCACGGACAAAATACCCCTGTTTTGTCCGGTGGAGGACGTTCGAATTTCGTCAGGTCGTGCGGGGTGCCGGGTCCGGCGGGGCCGTTTTCCGCTCCGCCGGACGCCGAAGGCGGCCGAACCACGGCCGGGACCGCGGCCGGTCAAGCGGAGACGGCCTCGCGGATCCCGTCCGCGAACTCCCGCGCGGCCGTCCGCAGGGCAGCCACGTCCGGGCCGTGCTTGAGTACGCCCCGCGACACGTTCGGCACGACGTTGCGCACGGCCTTGCCGAACACGCCCGGCAGGTCTGCCGCGGTCGCGCCCTGCGCGCCGATGCCCGGGGCGAGCAGCGGGCCGTTGATGTCCAGGTCGAAGGAGGACAGGTCGCCCAGCGTCGCGCCGACGACCGCGCCGAAGGATCCCATCGGCGCCGCGCCCGCGTTCTCCGCCGCCAGGTGCGCCAGCATCGTCGCGCCGATCGTGCGCCCGTCCTCGCGTACCGCCCGCTGGACCTCCGCCCCCTCCGGGTTGGAGGTCAGGGCGAGCACGAACAGGCCGGCTCCCGATCGCCGCGCCAGGTCGACGGCCGGGCGCAGCGATCCGTAGCCCAGGTACGGGGACACGGTCAGCGCGTCCGAGAACAGCGGCGAGGCCGGGTCCAGGAAGGCGGAGGCGTACGCGGCCATCGTGGAGCCGATGTCGCCCCGCTTGGCGTCCATGAGCACGAGCGTGCCCGCCGCCCGCGCGTCAGCCACCGTGCGCTCCAGCACCGCGACGCCCCGGGAGCCGAAGCGCTCGAAGAAGGCGGCCTGCGGCTTGAAGACCGCCACCTGGTCGGCCAGCGCCTCCACCACGGTGCGGGAGAACCGCTCCAGGCCGGCGATGTCGTCCCCCAGGCCCCACTGCGCCAGCAGGGCGGCGTGCGGGTCGATGCCCACGCACAGCGGGCCTCGGGAGTCCATCGCCTCGCGCAGGCGGGTACCGAAGGGGGTCACAGGGGTCCCAGGGGTCACAGCGCGGCCTTTCGGGTCTCGGCGCCCACGGCTTCGGCGAGCGTCGCGTACGGGCTGGCGGCAAGGTGCGCGGCCAGGCCCTTGTGGAGGGCGCGGGCGTACAGCGGGCCCTCGTAGATGAAGGCGCTGTAGCCCTGGATCAGCGTGGCACCGGCCAGGATGCGCTGCCAGGCGTCCTCGGCGTTCTCGATGCCCCCGACCCCCACGAGGACCAGCCGGTCCCCCACACGGGCGTACAGGCGGCGCAGCACCTCCAGGGAGCGTGCCTTGACGGGAGCGCCCGAGAGGCCGCCGGTCTCCTTCACCAGGGAGGGCGGCGACTTCAGGCCCAGCCCCTCGCGGGCGATGGTGGTGTTCGTCGCGATGATGCCGTCCAGCCCCAGTTCCAGCGCGAGGTCGGCGACCGCGTCGACGTCCTCGTCGGCCAGGTCCGGCGCGATCTTGACCAGCAGCGGGACCCGGCGGTCGGTCACCACCCGGTCAGCGGCCTCCCGTACGGCCGTCAGGAGCGGCCGCAGCGACTCCGTGGCCTGGAGGTTGCGCAGCCCCGGCGTGTTGGGCGAGGAGACGTTCACCACGAGGTAGTCCGCGTGGCGGGCCAGGCGCTCCGTGGAGGCCACGTAGTCGGCGACGGCCTCTTCCTCCGGCACCGCCTTGGTCTTGCCGATGTTGACGCCGACGACCGTCTTGAAGACCGGCTTCCGCGCCGCCAGCCGCTCGGCGACGGCGGCCGAGCCCTCGTTGTTGAAGCCCATCCGGTTGATCAGCGCCCGGTCCGGCACCAGCCGGAACAGCCGCTTCTTCGGGTTGCCCGGCTGGGGCTCGGCGGTCACCGTGCCGATCTCGACGTGGTCGAAGCCGAGCATCGCCATGCCGTCGATGGCGACGGCGTTCTTGTCGAAGCCCGCCGCGAGCCCGAAGGGGCCGTGCATCCGCAGCCCGAGGGCCTCGGTGCGCAGTTCCTCGTAACGGGGGGCGAGGAAGGCCGCGATGAAGGTGCGCAGCACCGGCGTGCGGGCCGCGAGGCGGATCCAGCGGAAGGCCGCGTAGTGGGCCCGCTCGGGGTCCATCCGCTTGAAGACCAGGTCGAAGAAGAGTCGGTACGTCGTCACTGTCGTGAGGATCCTTGTGCGCTCATGAAGAGGGGGACACCCGTCGTGAAACCGGTGTCCCCCTCCCCTGTACGGGCTGCTAGTCGCGGGCTGCGGTCAGGTGCTCGGCGTGCTCCTGGAGCGAGCGCACGCCCACGTCGCCGTGGGTGAGGGCGTCGATGCCCTGCACGGCCGCGGCGAGCGCCTGGACCGTGGTGAGGCACGGGACGCCGCGCGCCACGGCCGCCGTGCGGATCTCGTAGCCGTCGAGGCGGCCGCCGGTGCCGTACGGGGTGTTGACGATCAGGTCGACCTGGCCGTCGTGGATCAGCTGGACGATGGTCTTCTCGCCGCCCGGGCCCTCGCCCTCGCTGAGCTTGCGCACCACGGTGGCGTTGATGCCGTTGCGGCGCAGCACCTCCGCCGTGCCCGAGGTGGCGAGCAGCTCGAAGCCGTGGGCGACGAGCTCGCGCGCCGGGAAGATCATCGAGCGCTTGTCGCGGTTGGCGACGGAGATGAAGGCGCGGCCCTTGGTGGGCAGCGGGCCGTAGGCGCCGGCCTGGGACTTGGCGTAGGCGGTGCCGAAGACCACGTCGATGCCCATGACCTCGCCGGTCGAGCGCATCTCCGGGCCGAGGACGGTGTCCACGCCGCGGCCGTGGATGTCGCGGAAGCGCGACCACGGCATGACGGCCTCCTTGACGGAGATCGGCGCGTCCAGCGGCAGGGTGCCGCCGTCGCCGGTCTTCGGCAGCATGCCTTCGGCGCGCAGCTCGGCGATGGTGGCGCCGAGCGAGATCCGCGCGGCGGCCTTCGCGAGGGGTACGGCGGTCGCCTTCGAGGTGAAGGGGACGGTACGGGAGGCGCGCGGGTTGGCCTCCAGGACGTAGAGGATGTCACCCGCCATCGCGAACTGGATGTTGATCAGGCCGCGGACGCCGACGCCCTTGGCGATGGCCTCGGTGGAGGCGCGCAGGCGCTTGATGTCGTAGCCGCCGAGGGTGATCGGGGGCAGGGCGCAGGCCGAGTCACCGGAGTGGATGCCGGCTTCCTCGATGTGCTCCATGACGCCGCCGAGGTAGAGCTCGGTGCCGTCGTACAGGGCGTCGACGTCGATCTCGATCGCGTCGTCGAGGAAGCGGTCGACCAGCACGGGGCGGGTGGGCGAGATCTCGGTGGACTCGGCGATGTACGACTCCAGCCGCGCCTCGTCGTAGACGATCTCCATGCCGCGGCCGCCGAGCACGTAGGACGGGCGGACGAGGACCGGGTAGCCGATCTCGTCGGCGATGGTCTTCGCACCCGGGAAGGTGGTGGCGGTGCCGTGCTTGGGCGCGGGCAGGCCGGCGTCGGCGAGGACCTGGCCGAAGGCGCCGCGGTCCTCCGCGGCGTGGATGGCCTCGGGCGAGGTGCCCACGACCGGGACGCCGTTGTCCTTGAGCGCCTGGGCGAGACCGAGGGGGGTCTGGCCGCCGAGCTGGACGATGACACCGGCGATGGGGCCGGCGAGCGTCTCGGCGTGGACGACCTCCAGCACGTCTTCGAGCGTCAGCGGCTCGAAGTACAGGCGGTCGGAGGTGTCGTAGTCCGTGGAGACGGTCTCGGGGTTGCAGTTGACCATCACGGTCTCGTAGCCGGCGTCGCTGAGCGCGAAGGAGGCGTGGACGCAGGAGTAGTCGAACTCGATGCCCTGGCCGATGCGGTTCGGGCCGGAGCCCAGGATGATGACGGCGGGCTTCTCGCGGGGGGCGACCTCGGACTCCTCGTCGTACGAGGAGTAGAAGTACGGGGTCTTCGCGGCGAACTCGGCGGCGCAGGTGTCGACCGTCTTGTAGACGGGGCGGACGCCGAGGGCGTGCCGGACCTCGCGGACGACGTCCTCGCGCAGGCCCCGGATCTCGGCGATCTGGACGTCGGAGAAGCCGTGGCGCTTGGCCTCGGCGAGCAGCTCGGGGTGGAGCTTGTCGGCCGCGGCCAGCTCGTCGGCGATCTCCTTGATCAGGAAGAGCTGGTCCACGAACCAGGGGTCGATCTTCGTGGACTCGAAGACCTCTTCCTGGGTGGCGCCGGCGCGGATGGCCTGCATGACGGTGTTGATGCGGCCGTCGGTCGGGCGCACGGCGGTGGCGAGGAGTTCGTCCTTGTCGCCCGGCTCACCGACGAAGGTGAACTGGGAGCCCTTCTTCTCCAGGGAGCGCAGGGCCTTCTGCAGCGCCTCGGTGAAGTTGCGGCCGATGGCCATGGCCTCACCCACCGACTTCATGGTGGTGGTGAGGGTGGCGTCGGCGAGCGGGAACTTCTCGAAGGCGAAGCGCGGGGCCTTGACGACGACGTAGTCGAGGGACGGCTCGAAGGAGGCCGGGGTCTTCTCGGTGATGTCGTTGGGGACCTCGTCCAGCGTGTAGCCGATGGCCAGCTTGGCGGCGATCTTCGCGATCGGGAAGCCGGTGGCCTTCGACGCGAGCGCGGAGGAGCGCGAGACGCGCGGGTTCATCTCGATGACGATGACACGGCCGTCGACCGGGTCGATCGCGAACTGGATGTTGCAGCCGCCGGTGTCGACGCCGACCTCGCGGATGATCGCGATGCCGATGTCGCGCAGCCGCTGGTACTCGCGGTCGGTGAGCGTCATCGCCGGGGCGACGGTGATCGAGTCACCGGTGTGGACGCCCATCGGGTCGAAGTTCTCGATGGAGCAGACGACGACGACGTTGTCCTTGGTGTCGCGCATCAGCTCCAGCTCGTACTCCTTCCAGCCGAGGATGGACTCCTCCAGGAGCACCTCGGTGGTCGGGGAGAGCGTGAGGCCCTGGCCCGCGATGCGGCGCAGCTCCTCCTCGTTGTGGGCGAAGCCGGAGCCGGCGCCGCCCATGGTGAAGGAGGGGCGTACGACGACGGGGTAGCCGCCGAGGGTGTCGACGCCCTGGATGACGTCGTCCATCGAGTGGCAGATGACGGAGCGGGCGGACTCGCCGTAACCGATCTTGGCCTTGACGGCCTCGACGACGCCCTTGAAGAGGTCGCGGTCCTCGCCCTTGTTGATGGCCTCGACATTGGCTCCGATGAGCTCGACACCGTACTTCTCCAGCACGCCCTGCTCGTGCATGGAGATGGCGGTGTTCAGCGCGGTCTGGCCGCCGAGGGTCGGGAGCAGCGCGTCGGGGCGCTCCTTGGCGATGATCTTCTCGACGAACTCGGGGGTGATCGGTTCGACGTACGTGGCGTCGGCGATCTCCGGGTCGGTCATGATCGTCGCCGGGTTGGAGTTGACCAGGATCACCCGCAGGCCCTCGGCCTTGAGCACGCGGCAGGCCTGGGTGCCGGAGTAGTCGAACTCGGCGGCCTGGCCGATGACGATCGGGCCGGAGCCGATGACCAGGACGGACTGGATATCGGTGCGCTTAGGCACGCTCGGCCTCCATCTGGGCGGTTTCCATCAAAGACGTGAAGCGGTCGAAGAGGTACGCGGCGTCGTGCGGGCCGGCGGCCGCCTCGGGGTGGTACTGGACGCTGAAGGCCGGCCGGTCGAGCAGCCGCAGGCCCTCGACCACCTGGTCGTTCAGGCAGACGTGGGAGACCTCGGCGCGGCCGTAGGCGGTCTCGGAGACCTTGTCGAGGGGCGCGTCGACGGCGAAGCCGTGGTTGTGCGCCGTGACCTCGACCTTGCCGGTGCTGCGGTCCTGCACCGGCTGGTTGATGCCGCGGTGGCCGTACTTCAGCTTGTAGGTGCCGAAGCCGAGGGCGCGGCCGAGGATCTGGTTGCCGAAGCAGATGCCGAAGAGCGGCGTCCTGCGCTCCAGGACGCTCTGCATGAGGGCGACGGGACCGTCGGCGGTGGCCGGGTCGCCGGGGCCGTTGGAGAAGAACACACCGTCCGGCTGGACGGCGTAGACGTCCTCGACGGTGGCGGTGGCGGGCAGCACGTGCACCTCGATGCCGCGCTCGGCCATCCGGTGCGGGGTCATGCCCTTGATGCCGAGGTCCACGGCGGCGACGGTGAACTTCTTCTCACCGATCGCGGGGACGACGTACGCCTCCTTGGTGGCGACCTCCGCGGAGAGGTTGGCGCCCTTCATCTGCGGGGCCTCCTGCACCTTCGCCAGCAGTACGGCGTCGTCCATCACGGCCGCGCCGGAGAAGATGCCGACGCGCATGGCACCGCGCTCGCGCAGGTGGCGGGTCAGGGCGCGGGTGTCGACGCCGCAGATCCCGACGACGCCCTGCGCGACCAGCTCCTCGTCCAGCGAGCGCCGGGAACGCCAGTTGGACGGGACGCGCGCGGGGTCGCGTACGACGTAGCCGGACACCCAGATGCGGGCGGACTCGGGGTCCTCGTCGTTCACGCCGGTGTTGCCCACGTGCGGGGCGGTCATCACGACGACCTGCCGGTGGTACGACGGGTCGGTGAGGGTCTCCTGGTAGCCGGTCATCCCGGTGGAGAACACGGCCTCGCCGAAGGTCTCCCCCACAGCGCCGTAGGCACGGCCGCGGAAGATCCGACCGTCCTCCAGGACGAGTACGGCGGGAGCTTTGGCTGCTCCCCTGGTGGAGGTCGTCATCGTGCGGCGCCTTCCGTCTTGGTGGATGAGTTCATGAGGTTGAGGGCTTCGACCCAGGCGGCGTGTTCCGCCGCGCGGTCGGAGCGGAATCCGGAGTCGATCAGCGTGCCGCCGTGCGCCCAGGTGACGACGAGCAGACCGCCCTCGGTGAGTACCTTGCCCGCGATTCCCTTGTCGAGGCGGGCGCCGCGCAGCTGCGCGGCCGGTACGAAGAAGTCGTTGGCCCCCGGACGGACCACGTCGAGGCCCGCGTCGGTGAGCGTGAGCTCCACCCGGCTGCGCAGGCCCAGACCGTGGGCGACGATCCGGTCGAGCCACTGCCCGGCGGTGGTGGAGCCGTGGTAGCGGCCGGTCAGGGCCAGCCGGTGCTCGGGCAGACCGTCGGGGGTGGCGGGCAGCTCCGGCAGATCGTTCTGCAGAGCGCCGCGCCATTTCCAGCCCTGGCGCATCAGCCAGTACACGAAGGCGATGAAGACGAGGAGACCGGCCACCCACGCGATGCGCGCGCCGACCTCCGTCACCTCCGCCGACTGTCGCATCGAGTCCTCGGCGGCCTCGGCGGCCAGTTGGATTACTGCAGGTGTCACGCCAGCGTCCCGTCCACGACCGTTGCCCGGCCCCGCAGGAAGGTGTGAGTGACGCGGCCCGGCAGCTCACGGCCCTCGTAAGGCGTGTTGCGGCTGCGGGAAGCGAAGTGCGCGGGGTCCACGACACCACGGTACGAGGTATCGACCAAGGTCAGGTTCGCGGGTTCACCTGCCGAGACGGGCCGGCCGTGGTTCGCGAGGCCGCCGATGCGCGCCGGGGCGAAGGACATCCGCTCGGCGACGCCCGCCCAGTCGAGCAGTCCGGTCTCCACCATCGTCTGCTGGACGACGGAGAGCGCGGTCTCCAGGCCCACCATGCCCATGGCGGCGGCGGCCCACTCGCAGTCCTTGTCCTCGTGCGGGTGCGGGGCGTGGTCGGTGGCGACGATGTCGATGGTGCCGTCGGCGAGGGCCTCCCGCAGGGCCATGACGTCGGCTTCCGTGCGCAGCGGCGGGTTGACCTTGTAGACCGCGTTGTACGAGCGCACGAGCTCCTCGGTGAGGAGCAGGTGGTGCGGGGTGACCTCGGCGGTGACGTCGATGCCGCGGGCCTTGGCCCAGCGGACGATCTCGACGGAGCCGGCGGTGGAGAGGTGGCAGATGTGCACGCGGGAGCCGACGTGCTCGGCGAGCAGGACGTCCCGGGCGATGATCGACTCCTCGGCGACGGCGGGCCAGCCGCCGAGGCCGAGCTCGGCGGAGACGACGCCCTCGTTCATCTGGGCGCCCTCGGTGAGGCGGGGCTCCTGGGCGTGCTGGGCGACGACGCCGCCGAAGGCCTTCACGTACTCCAGGGCGCGGCGCATGATCACGGCGTCGTCCACGCACTTGCCGTCGTCGGAGAAGACGGTGACGCGGGCGGCGGAGTCGTGCATGGCGCCCAGCTCGGAGAGCTGCTTGCCCTCCAGGCCGACGGTGACGGCGCCGATGGGCTGCACGTCGCAGTAGCCGGATTCCTTGCCCAGGCGCCACACCTGCTCCACGACGCCTGCGGTGTCGGCGACCGGGAAGGTGTTGGCCATGGCGAAGACGGCGGTGTATCCGCCGGAAGCGGCGGCGCGGGTGCCGGTCAGGACGGTCTCGGAGTCCTCGCGGCCGGGCTCGCGCAGGTGGGTGTGGAGGTCGACCAGGCCGGGGAGGAGGATCTGGCCCTCGGCCTCGATGACGGTGGCGCCGTCGGCGGACAGCCCGGTACCGACCTGGGCGATGGTCTCGCCGTCGATCAGGACGTCCTGCGCCTCGCCGCCGAGTACCTTCGCGCCACGGATCAGGATCTTGCTCATTTACTTGCTCTCCTCGGTACGGGCGGCGGCGGGGGTGGTGGTGAGGGCGGGCTCGGAGCCTCCGAGCAGCAGGTACAGGACTGCCATCCGGGTGGAGACGCCGTTGGCGACCTGTTCGACGGCCGTGCAGCGCTCCGAGTCGGCGACCTGGGCGGTGATCTCCATGCCGCGGTTCATCGGGCCGGGGTGCATGACGATGGCGTGCTCGGGCATCTTCGCCATGCGCTCGCCGTCGAGCCCGTACCGGCGGGAGTACTCCCGTTCGGTCGGGAAGAAGGCGGCGTTCATGCGTTCGCGCTGCACCCTCAGCATCATCACCGCGTCTGACTTCGGCAGCACCTCGTCCAGGTTGTACGAGACCTCGCACGGCCAGCTCCCGACGCCGATCGGGACCAGCGTGGGCGGGGCCACGACGGTGACCTCGGCGCCGAGGGTGTGCAGCAGCTGGACGTTGGACCGGGCGACCCGGCTGTGCAGGACGTCGCCGACGATGGTGATGCGGCGGCCGTTCAGGTCCTTGCCGAGCCCGGCGTCGCGGCCGACCAGGCGCCGGCGCATGGTGAAGGCGTCCAGCAGGGCCTGGGTGGGGTGCTCGTGGGTGCCGTCGCCGGCGTTGACGACGGCGGAGTCGATCCAGCCGGAGGTGGCGAGCCGGTAGGGGGCGCCGGAGGCGTGGTGGCGGATGACGACCGCGTCCGCGCCCATGGCCTCCAGGGTCAGGGCGGTGTCCTTGAGGGATTCGCCCTTGGAGACCGAGGATCCCTTGGCGGAGAAGTTGATGACGTCGGCGGACAGCCGCTTGGCGGCCGCCTCGAAGGAGATCCGGGTGCGGGTCGAGTCCTCGAAGAAGAGGTTGACGACGGTCAGGCCGCGCAGGGTGGGCAGCTTCTTGATCGGCCGGTCCGCGACCCGGGCCATCTCCTCGGCGGTGTCGAGGATCAGGACGGCGTCGTCGCGCGTGAGATCGGCGGCCGAGATGAGGTGGCGCTTCATCTGGATGGCTCCGTAGGGCTGGAGGGCAGGCAGGCGGGCTGACTGACTGGCTGGCTGACCCGCTGGGACGCGGGCGGGCAGGACGGACCGGGGCAGGGCACGGCGCGGGACCCCCGTGGGAGGCCCCCTCGCGCGGACGCGCTACTGCTGCCCGGCTGCCTGGGTGGTCCGCTGGCCGAGCAGCACGGCGTCGCGGCCGTCCTCCTCCTGGAGCTGGACCTTGACGGTCTCGCGCAGCGAGGTGGGGAGGTTCTTGCCCACGTAGTCGGCGCGGATCGGGAGTTCGCGGTGGCCGCGGTCGACGAGGACGGCCAGCTGGACGGCGCGGGGGCGCCCGAGGTCGCCGAGCGCGTCGAGGGCGGCGCGGATGGTGCGGCCGGAGAAGAGCACGTCGTCCACGAGGACGACGAGGCGGCCGTCGAGGTCGCCGCCGGGGATCTCGGTGCGGCCGATCGCGCGGGCGGGCTTCATGCGCAGGTCGTCGCGGTACATGGTGATGTCGAGGGAGCCGACCGGGATCTTCGTACCGGTGATCTCTTCGAGCTTGGCGGCCAGCCGGCGGGAGAGGTGGACACCGCGGGTGGGGATGCCGAGGAGGACCACGTCGTCGGCGCCCTTGGCGCGTTCGACGATCTCGTGGGCGATGCGGGTCAGTACCCGCGCGATGTCCTGCGCTTCGAGTACGGGGCGCATGGCATCGGTCTGCTCATCGATCTGAGCGGCGTTCTGAGTGTCCATGAAAAGGACCTCCTTCTCCGCCTCACGGGACGGACCTTAAAGGACGTCTGATGTTCGCCTCTCACGGTACCAGGGTGATTCCGGCCGTCGCGCACCCTCCCGCGCCGGGCCGCTGCCCAGGGCGGCGCGGCGGCCGCTCACGAGGGGACGAGGAAGACCATTCGGCTTGACGCATCCAAGTAACGCTGCGTAACCTCACAGTGAGTTACCAGCGCGCGGCGGAGCCGCATGTCATCCATGTCGTCACAGCGTCACAGCGTCCGGGAGCGTTATGTCCAGCGAATACGCCAAACAGCTCGGGGCCAAGCTCCGCGCCATCCGCACCCAGCAGGGCCTTTCCCTCCATGGTGTCGAGGAGAAGTCCCAGGGCCGGTGGAAGGCCGTCGTGGTCGGTTCCTACGAGCGCGGCGACCGCGCCGTGACCGTCCAGCGCCTTGCCGAGCTGGCGGACTTCTACGGGGTTCCGGTGCAGGAACTGCTGCCGGGTACGACGCCCGGCGGAGCGGCCGAGCCGCCGCCGAAGCTCCGTCTCGACCTGGAGCGCCTGGCGGGCGTGCCGGCCGAGAAGGCCGGCCCCCTGCAGCGCTACGCGGCGACCATCCAGAGCCAGCGCGGCGACTACAACGGCAAGGTGCTCTCGATCCGCCAGGACGACCTGCGCACCCTGGCCGTCATCTACGACCTGTCGCCTTCGGTCCTGACCGAGCAGCTCATCAGCTGGGGCGTGCTGGACGCGGACGCGCGTCGCGCCGTGGCGCACGAGGACGCCTGAGTTCCTGGGCCCTGGACCAGCAGAAACGTTTACCGGTGGGTGCCGGAGGCCGCAAGGCCTCGGCACCCACCGGTTTTTCGTATCCGCCCCGGCCAGGGCGGCATGGGCGCGATCGGCATCACCTCCTCCGACGCCCAGGGCATGGGCCGTGCGGGCGA
>NZ_JBSFTS010000045.1:0-24376 GCF_053591375.1 Streptomyces sp. NPDC003034 | reverse complement strand
TCTCCTGCACGACCTTCGGGTCGGTGTTCTTCACGGCCTCGATGCGCGCGGGGGCCTCGGCACGCAGCTGCTCGATGAGCCCCGGCACCTTCTTGACCCGTACTGCCCACCCAGCAGGACGAGGTCGCCGCAGCAGCCAGTGAGCTCATCGGCGGCCCACTCGGCCGCCATGCGCGGGTGGGCGGCCACTGGCTCGGCCCGGTCCGGGTCGTCGTCCTCGTCGCCCTCGGCATGTTCGCCCTCGGGATGGTGCAGAAGCTGCCCTGCTACGACTGGGCGTGGTTCCGGGGAGCGGGCTCCCAGTACACCCACGCCTGCTACTCCGACATCCCGCACCTGTACGCGGTACGCGGCTTCGCCGACAACCTCACCCCGTATCTCGACCGGTTGCCCGGCGACATGGAGTACCTAGAGTACCCCGTCCTCACCGGGCTCTTCATGGAGATCGCCTCCTGGCTGACGCCCGCCAGCGGCTCCCTGCAGCACCGCGAACAGATGTACTGGATGGTCAACGCGGGCATGCTGATGGTCTGCGCCGCGGTCATCGCCGTGTGCGTCGCCCGTACCCACCGGCGCCGGCCCTGGGACGCGCTCCTCTTCGCCCTCGCGCCCGCCTTCGCGCTCACGGCGACGATCAACTGGGACCTGCTGGCCATCGCCCTGACCGCCGCCGCGATGCTCATGTGGTCCCGCGGCCGGACGGTGCTATTCGGAGTCCTCGTCGGCCTGGCCACCGCGGCGAAGCTCTATCCCGTCCTGCTGCTCGGCGTGCTGTTCGTGCTCTGCTGGCGGGCCGGCACATGGCGCGCCTTCGGAGCCGCCGCCCTCGGTGCGGCCGGCTCCTGGCTCCTCGTCAACGCGCCGGTGATGTACCTGGCCTGGGAGGGCTGGACGAAGTTCTACACCTTCAGCCAGGAACGGCCCATCGACTTCGGCTCCGTGTGGCTGCTCATCTCCCAGCGCTCCGGAAACCCGCTGGACGGGGCCAACACGTACGCGACGGGGCTGACGCTGCTGCTGTGCGCGGGAATCGGCCTGCTCACGCTGACCGCCCCGCGACGACCGCGCTTCGCACAGCTCGCGTTCCTGGTCGTGGCCGCCTTCATCCTCGCCAACAAGGTCTACTCGCCGCAGTACGTCCTGTGGCTCATCCCCCTCGCCGCTCTGGCCCGGCCGCGCTGGCGGGACTTCCTGATCTGGCAGGCCGGCGAGGTCCTGTACTTCTTCGGCATCTGGTTCTACCTGGCCTACACGAGCAGCGGCGACAAGCACCAGGGCCTGCCGGCCGAGGGCTATCAGCTGGCCATCGCCGCCCACCTGCTGGGCACCCTCTACCTGTGCGCGGTCATCGTCCGCGACATCCTGCTCCCCGAGCGGGACGTCGTACGGCGCGACGGCTCGGACGACCCGTCCGGTGGCGTCCTGGACGGGGCACCGGACGTCTTCGTGCTGTCGGACGCGGCGAGGGCGCCGCGGTACGCGGCGCCCTCGGAGGGACAGCGGGTCGACTGGGGCGCGGGCCCCAAGGACTGACCGGCCCGGCCGGTCCCCGGGGACGGCTCAGGCGTCCAGCACCCGGTCGAACTGCGTGGTGGTGTGGCGCAGGTGCGCCACCAGCTCGTCGCCGACCTGCGGCTCGGTGGCGTCGGACGGTACGAACAGGATCGACACCTGCATGTGCGGCGGCTCGGCGAACCAGCGCTGCTTGCCCGCCCACACGAACGGCGACAGGTTCCGGTTGACCGTGGCCAGGCCCGCCCGGGCAACGCCCTTGGCGCGCGGCATCACGCCGTGAAGGGCCTTGGGGGCCTCCAGGCCGACGCCGTGCGACGTACCGCCGGCGACCACGACCAACCAGCCGTCGGAGGCGGCCTTCTGCTGCCGGTAGCCGAAGCGGTCCCCCTTGGCGACGGGCGTGACGTCGAGGACCGCGCCGCGGTACTCGGTTGCCTCGTGGTCGCCCAGCCACAGCCGGGTGCCGATGCGGGCCCGGAAACGGGTCTGCGGGAACTGCTGCTGGAGCCGCGCCAGTTCCTGGGTGCGCAGGTGGCTGACGAACATGGTGTGCAGCGGGAGCCGGGCCGCGCGCAGCCGGTCCATCCACGCGATGACCTCCTCGACGGCGTCCGAACCGTCCGGGCGGTCCAGCGGCAGGTGGAGCGCGAAGCCCTCCAGGCGGACGTCCTCGATCGCCGCGTGCAGCTGGCCCAGGTCCTGCTCCAAGACGCCGTGACGGCGCATCGAGCTCATGCACTCGATGACCACCCGGGCGCCGACCAGGCCGCGGACCCCGTCCACCGAGGACACCGAGCGGATGACCCGGTCCGGCAGCGGCACCGGCTCCTCGCCGCGCCGGAACGGGGTGAGGACCAGCAGGTCGCCCCCGAACCAGTCCTTGATGCGGGCGGCCTCGTACGTCGTTCCCACGGCCAGGACGTCGGCGCCCATCCGGGTCGCCTCTTCGCAGAGCCGCTCGTGGCCGAAGCCGTAGCCGTTGCCCTTGCAGACCGGGATCAACCCGGGGTACTGGTCCTGGATCTGCTTCTGGTGCGCACGCCAGCGCGCGGTGTCGACGTAGAGCGTGAGCGCCATGCCCGTCCGGAACCTCTCCTGAAAAGCTGCGTGGTGCAGCGGTGCGTGGGTGGGTGGGGTGGGGTGAGGTCAGCGGCGCGACATGTAGATGTCGAGCGCCTTGTGCAGCACCTTGTTGAGCGGGAAGTCCCACTCGCCGACGTACTCGACCGCCTCGCCGCCGGTGCCGACCTTGAACTGGATCAGACCGAACAGGTGGTCGTTCTCGTCCAGCGTGTCAGAGATGCCGCGCAGGTCGTAGACGCTCGCGCCGAGCGCGTACGAGTCGCGCAGCATGCGCCACTGCATCGCGTTCGAGGGCCGCACCTCGCGCTTGTGGTTGGCGGACGCGCCGTACGAGTACCAGACGTGCTGGCCGACGGTGAGCATCGTGGCGGCGGCCAGCGGCTCACCCTCGTGCTGGGCGATGTAGAGCCGCATCCGGTTGGGGTCCTCGGAGTTGAGGGCCGTCCACTGGCGCTGGAAGTAGCTGAGCGGGCGCGGGCGGAACTTGTCGCGCTCGGCCGTGATCTCGTACAGGTGCTGCCAGGTCGGCAGGTCGTCGTAGCCGCCCTGGACGACCTCGACGCCGGCCTTCTCGGCCTTCTTGATGTTGCGGCGCCACAGCTGGTTGAAGCCCTTGAGGACATCGTCCAGCGAACGGTTGGCCAGCGGTACCTGGAAGACGTAGCGGGGCTGGACGTCGCCGAAACCGGCGCCGCCGTCCTCGGCCTGCTGCCAGCCCATGCGGCGGAGCTTGTCGGACACCTCGAAGGCGCGGGGCTCGATGACCGAGGCCTCCACGTCACGCAGTCGCTTGACGTCCGGGTCCTGGATGCCGGCCTTGATGGCTGCCGAGTTCCAGCGGCGGATGACGACGGGCGGACCCATCTTCACGGTGAAGGCGCCCTGCTGCTTGAGGTGCGCCAGCATCGGCTGGATCCACTCCTCCAGATTGGGGGCGTACCAGTTGATGACGGGGCCCTCGGGAAGGTAGGCGAGGTACCGCTTCACCTTGGGCAGTTGCCGGTACAACACGAGCGCGGCGCCGACGAGTTCGCCGGATCCGTCGAACCAACCGAGGTTCTCCGAACGCCACTCGTTCTTCACGTCGGCCCACGCCGGGACCTGGCAGTGGCTAGCCGAGGGCAGGCTCTGGAGATAACCCAGATGCTGCTCTCGGCTGATGGTCCTCAGGGACAGGCTCATGCGGGGCGTCTCCTCCGGCGGCTTCGCTGGCTATGGCGCGAAGCCTACTGCGACAGGGGCGCCACCCATCTGGGGGACGGGCCGTGCCCGGGCCGTTAACTGGCCGGCGCCCTGTCGCGGAGTCGCCCGGTCAGCCCAGCCAGCCGCCGAAGAGGCCGCCGTGGGCCATGCCGAGGAAGAAGCCGATACCGGCAGCGCCGAGGCCGACGATCAGCGCGAAGCGCTCGCGTGTCGTGACCGAGATGAACTGTCCGTAGGCGCCGCTCAGGATCCCGATCAGCCCGGTCCACGAGCTCAGCAGGTGCAGGTTCTCGAAGAACCCCGTGACGAACGCCACGCCGCCGAGGATCAAGGTGACCGCCACCAGGGTGTCCTGCAGCGGGTGGGGCTTGTCGTCGGTCGCGAAGAGGGAGATCGAGGACTGGGGTCGCATTGCCTGTGCCATCGGAAGGCACCTCCTGGCTGGAGCAGAGCGGTGCTGCGGGCCGCCCCCGACGGGAGCCGGGGGGCATAGCACCGAGCACACCCGATGGATACAGATTGTGGCCCCCTCCCGCCGGATTTCAACCGGAAGGAGTCGAGCAGGTAGTCTGTACGGTCTGCGCGGTGTCTGCTCTTGGATGCCGTGCGTACGCATCACGACCCTCCTGCCACGGATCGACCGTGGCCGCTGAGTCCAAAGGAGGTGGGTTCCACATGCGTCACTACGAAGTGATGGTCATCCTCGACCCCGATCTCGAGGAGCGCGCAGTCTCCCCGCTGATCGAGAACTTCCTCTCCGTCGTCCGTGAGGGCAACGGAAAGGTCGAGAAGGTCGACACCTGGGGCCGTCGTCGTCTCGCTTACGAGATCAAGAAGAAGCCCGAGGGCATCTACTCGGTCATCGACCTGCAGGCCGAGCCTGCGGTCGTCAAGGAGCTCGACCGGCAGATGAACCTGAACGAGTCGGTTCTCCGGACCAAGGTCCTCCGCCCCGAGACCCACTGAACTTCGGTTCAGCGGTAATCGGGATCGAGTAGCACAGCAGCCCAGCAGCAATCCCCGCCGAGAGGTTCATCCATGGCAGGCGAGACCGTCATCACGGTCGTCGGCAATCTCGTCGACGACCCCGAGCTGCGCTTCACCCCCTCGGGTGCGGCGGTCGCGAAGTTCCGTGTCGCGTCCACTCCCCGCACCTTCGACAAGCAGACCAATGAGTGGAAGGACGGCGAGAGCCTGTTCCTGACCTGCTCGGTCTGGCGGCAGGCGGCGGAGAACGTCGCCGAGTCCCTTCAGCGGGGCATGCGCGTCATCGTGCAGGGCCGGCTGAAGCAGCGGTCCTACGAGGACCGTGAGGGTGTCAAGCGCACGGTCTACGAGCTGGACGTCGAGGAAGTCGGCCCCAGCCTCAAGAACGCCACGGCCAAGGTCGCCAAGACCACCGGTCGCGGCGGTCAGGGTGGATACGGCGGCGGCGGTCAGCAGCAGGGTGGCGGCGGCAACTGGGGTGGAGCCCCCAGTGGCGGCGCCCCGCAGGGCGGCGGAGCTCCCTCCGACGACCCGTGGGCGTCCAGCGCGCCGGCCGGCGGCCAGCAGCCGCAGGGCGGCGGGGGTGGCTGGGGCGGAAGCTCCGGCGGCTCCGGCGGCTCCGGCGGTGGCTACTCGGACGAGCCGCCCTTCTAGGGCAGCTCGCAACCCCACTTCTTGATCACACAGGAGAGACACAATGGCGAAGCCGCCTGTGCGCAAGCCTAAGAAGAAGGTCTGCGCGTTCTGCAAGGACAAGACCGCGTACGTGGACTACAAGGACACGAACATGCTGCGGAAGTTCATTTCCGACCGTGGCAAGATCCGTGCCCGCCGCGTTACCGGCAACTGCACGCAGCACCAGCGTGACGTCGCCACGGCAGTGAAGAACAGCCGTGAGATGGCGCTGCTGCCCTACACGTCCACCGCGCGATAAGGAAAGGGTGACCGACTAATGAAGATCATCCTGACCCACGAGGTCTCTGGCCTCGGCACCGCCGGCGATGTCGTCGACGTCAAGGACGGTTACGCTCGCAACTACCTGGTCCCGCGTGGTTTCGCGATCCGCTGGACCAAGGGTGGCGAGAAGGACGTGGCGCAGATCCGCCGCGCCCGCAAGATCCACGAGATCGCGACCATCGAGCAGGCCAACGAGTTCAAGGCCAAGCTTGAGGGCGTGAAGGTGCGTCTGGCCACCCGTTCGGGTGAGACCGGCCGCCTCTTCGGCTCCGTGACCCCGGCCGACATCGCCACGGCGATCGAGGCTTCCGGTGGTCCGAAGGTCGACAAGCGCCGCGTTGAGCTGGCGTCCCCGATCAAGACCCTCGGTTCGTACCAGGTGTCCGTGCGTCTGCACGCCGACGTCGTGGCGAACCTCGGTGTCGAGGTCGTCGCCGCCTAAGGGCAGCACGCGAAGGGCCGCACCCCCGCGGGGGTGCGGCCCTTCGTCGTTGCCAGGAGCGGGCGGACGGGCGATGTTTCACGTGAAACGTGCGCTCGTCCCCGGCATGTTTCACGTGAAACACTCCCCGGGGCGGCCACGGGATCCGTTCAGCGCGTGGCTCCGGCCACCAGCCACCGGCCCGAGCGGGAGCGCAGCTGCAGGGTGACCATCCGGACCAACATCATCAGTGTCATGGCCCACCACAGCGTCGTCAGGCCGCCGCCGACCGTCGGTACGAGCAGTGCTGCCGGGGTGAAGACGGCGAGCGTCAGCAGCATCGCCCAGGCCAAGTACCGGCCGTCACCCGCACCCATCAGAACTCCGTCGAGGACGAAGACGATGCCGGAGACGGGCTGGGATACGGCCACGACCAGTAGTGCGGGCAGCAAGGCGGCTTCGACCGCCGGATCGCTCGTGAACAGCGGGATGAACACCGGTCTGGCGAGGACGACCAGTAGGCCGAGCACAGCCCCCGCGGCGACACCCCACTGCACCATGCGGCGGCAGACGGCCTTGGCGCCCTCGGTGTCGCCCGCGCCCAGGTAGCGGCCGATGATCGCCTGGCCGGCGATGGCGATGGCGTCCAGGGCGAAGGCGAGCAGACTCCACAGCGACAGCAGGATCTGGTGGGCGGCGATGTCGGCGTCGCCGAGCCGCGCCGCCACGGCGGTAGCGATCATCAGGACGGCGCGCAGAGACAAGGTGCGGACCAGCAGGGGCGCGCCGGCTTGGGCACAGGCCCGGATTCCGGCCGCGTCCGGGCGCAGTGAGGCACCGTGCCGACGGGCGCCGCGTACGACCACCACGAGGTAGGCGGCGGCCATGGCGCACTGCGCGATGACCGTGCCCCACGCGGACCCGGCGATGCCGAGCCCCGCTCCGTAGACGAGGACCACGTTCAGGACCGCGTTGAGCGTGAAGCCCGCGATGGCCACGTAGAGCGGGGTGCGGGTGTCCTGGAGGCCCCGGATCACACCCGTGGCGGCCAGCACCATCAGCATGGCCGGAATGCCGAGGGCGGAGATCCGCAGGTACGTGATCGCGTAGGGAGCGACGGTGTCGGAGGCGCCGAAGAGCGAGATCAGCCAGGGCGCCGCGGGCAGCACCACGGCGACGACGGCCGCGCCGAGCAGGAGGGCGAGCCAGATGCCGTCCATGCCCTGCCGGATCGCCGCCTGGAGGTCTCCCGCGCCGACGCGTCGGGAAACGGCCGCGGTGGTGGCGTAGGCCAGGAAGACGAAGACGCTCACCGCCGTGGTGAGCAGCGCTGCGGCGATGCCCAGGCCGGCCAGCTGGGGGGTCCCCAGGTGCCCCACGATGGCACTGTCGGCCATCAGGAAGAGAGGTTCGGCGACCAGGGCGCCGAAGGCGGGGACGGCGAGTGCGAAGATCTCCCGGTCGTGCCGTCTGGGGGCAGCCTTCGCCGCTGTGGGGGCCTGAGTCATGCGCTCAATCTAATCTTCCACAGGTAATGGACACAAGACCCTTTGAGGGCTTACCGAAGTGCTGACTTGCGCGTTCTCCGCACCTCATTGGAGGTGATCTCGAGACAGTGGCCAA
This sequence comes from Streptomyces sp. NPDC003034, assembly GCF_053591375.1. NCBI lineage: Bacteria > Bacillati > Actinomycetota > Actinomycetes > Kitasatosporales > Streptomycetaceae > Streptomyces > Streptomyces sp. NPDC003034. Next base: position 16,587 of record NZ_JBSFTS010000045.1, on the reverse strand, counting down.
TAATTTTCTCCCCCACAGCTGCCTCGATAAGAAACAGCAGGTCAGTGGGGGTGTGAGGGTGGCCGGGGTGATTTTGTCCACAGCGTCGTCCCCCGGTCCGTACACAGCTTGGGGTGACTTACCCACAGCATTGGCACCGTCGTCCACATGTCATCCACACAGCCTGTGGATAACCAGATTGGCTGACGCCGCTCCCGGCTCTACCGTGGTGCGTTGCCCGAGTCGCCCACAGCCGGTCGGGCGCCCGAAATGTCAGAGCCGTGTCGTAGAAAGAGTGCCACGGCGAAGTCCGCTTTGCGGACGGGAGGAGGCGGCCCGGTGAGCATGCCCGAGCCCATGGACGACCCCTGGGCCGACAGCGGTCCAGGTGACCGTCTGCCCGCCCGTCCGCGCCGGAACGGTGAAGGCCGCGGCCGCGGGGACGAACAGCAGGGCCGGGGGCGTGACGACGGCTCCTGGGACGGCGGTGGTGGCGGCGGCTTCGAGCGAGTCCCTCCTCAGGACCTCGACGCCGAACAGTCCGTGCTCGGCGGCATGCTGCTGTCCAAGGACGCCATCGCCGACGTGGTCGAGGTCCTCAAGGGCCATGATTTCTACCGTCCGTCGCACGAGACGATCTATCAGGCGATCCTCGACCTGTACGCCAAGGGGGAGCCGGCCGACCCGATCACCGTAGGCGCGGAGCTGACCCGGCGCGGTGAGATCAGCAAGGTCGGCGGTGCCTCGTACCTGCACACACTGGTGCAGTCCGTGCCGACGGCGGCGAATGCCGAGTACTACGCGGAAATCGTCCACGAGAGAGCCGTCCTGCGCCGTCTGGTCGCCGCCGGTACGAAGATCACGCAGATGGGTTACGCGGCCGACGGAGACGTCGACGAGATCGTCAACAGCGCCCAGGCCGAGATCTACGCCGTCACCGAGCAGCGGACCTCGGAGGACTACCTGCCGCTGGGCGACATCATGGAGGGCGCCCTCGACGAGATCGAGGCGATCGGCTCCCGCAGCGGCCAGATGTCGGGTGTGCCGACCGGCTTCACGGACCTCGACTCGCTGACCAACGGTCTGCACCCGGGCCAGATGATCGTCATCGCGGCCCGCCCCGCGATGGGCAAGTCCACGCTCGCGCTGGACTTCGCCCGGGCCTGTTCCATCAAGAGCAACCTGCCGAGCGTGATCTTCTCCCTCGAAATGGGGCGCAATGAGATCGCGATGCGCCTGCTCTCCGCCGAGGCGCGCGTCGCCCTGCACCACATGCGCTCGGGCACGATGACCGACGACGACTGGACCCGGTTGGCGCGCCGGATGCCGGACGTCTCCGCCGCCCCGCTGTACATCGACGACTCCCCCAACCTGTCGATGATGGAGATCCGGGCCAAGTGCCGTCGGCTCAAGCAGCGCAACGACCTCTCGCTCGTCGTCATCGACTACCTCCAGCTGATGCAGTCGGGCGGCTCGCGCCGTCCCGAGAGCCGCCAGCAGGAGGTCTCGGACATGTCGCGAAACCTGAAGCTGCTGGCGAAGGAGCTGGAGGTGCCGGTGATCGCGCTCTCCCAGCTGAACCGTGGTCCCGAGCAGCGCACGGACAAGAAGCCGATGGTCTCGGACCTCCGTGAATCGGGCTCGATCGAGCAGGACGCCGACATGGTGATCCTGCTCCACCGCGAGGACGCCTACGAGAAGGAGTCCCCCCGAGCGGGCGAGGCGGATCTGATCGTGGCCAAGCACCGCAACGGCCCGACGGCGACGATCACGGTGGCCTTCCAGGGCCACTATTCGAGGTTCGTGGACATGGCCAACACGTAGCATCCGGCCATGGACGAGCTCTCTGAGGATCTGGAACTTCTCCCTGCCACCCGCAGGGCTCTCAGGCACCGGCTGGCCGTCGCGCAGAGCGAAGGCAGGGCGCCCTCGGTGGTGGCGGCCGTCGCGCGGGGCGGAGCGATCGTGTGGGAGGGCTCGCGTACCTCTCTCGCCGGCCACGGGCCCGACGGGGACGTGCAGTACCGGATCGGCTCGATCACGAAGACCTTCACCGCCGTTCTGGTGATGCGGCTGCGGGACGAGGGGCTCTTGGACCTGTCGGACTGCCTGGACAAGCACCTGCCCGGGTCCGGCGCCGGCGAGGTGACCGTCAGGCAGCTGCTGGCCCACACCAGCGGGTTGGCCGCGGAGACCCCCGGCCCGTGGTGGGAGCGCACGCCCGCCTCCCTGCGGCCGGAGCTCGCCGACGTGCTCGGCGAGGAGCCGTTCCGGCACCCGCCGGGCAGTAGGCACCACTACTCCAACCCCGGTTACACCCTGCTGGGTTCGCTCGTCGAGGCGCTGCGCGGGAGGCCGTGGGAGGAAGTACTGCGCGCCGAGGTACTGGAACCGCTCGGTCTGGACCGTACGAGCGGCCTGCCTCGGGCCCCGCACGCGGGTGGCTGGGCGGTACATCCCTGGGCGGACGTCATGATGCCCGAGCCGGTGGAGGACCTGGGGCTCATGGCTCCGGCCGGTCAGCTGTGGTCCACCACCAGGGACTTGGCGCGCTTCGGGGAGTTTCTGCTGCACGGCGACGAGCGGGTGCTGAGCGCCGCGACGGTGCGCGAGATGCGTATGCCGACCGCGCCTCCGGAACCCGGCTTCGCCGAGTTCGGGTACGGACTCGGGATGCAGCTCATGGCCCACGAAGGGCGCCGGCTGGTGGGGCACAGCGGCTCGCTGCCGGGTTTCGTAGCGGGGCTGTGGCTGAGCGAGGCGGACGGCCTGGTGGCGGTGGTCCTCGCGAACTGCACGTCCGGACTGCCTCCCGCCGCCGTCGCGGCGGATCTGGTCGCGATCGTGGCGGAGGCGGAGCCGAAGTTCCCGGAGCCGTGGCGCCCGTTCCACGAGGCCGATCCGGTGGCGCTGGAGCTGTGCGGTCCCTGGTACTGGGGCACGGGGGCGTATGCCGTGCGGCTGACGTCGGACGGGCTGCTGGAGATCGGGCCGCTGGGTGTGACGGGGCGCGCTGCGGCGTTCGCGGCGGACGGCGAGGGCAACTGGACGGGCCTGTCCGGCTACTACGCCGGTGAGACGCTGCGGGCCGTGCGCCGTGCGGACGGCTCGGTGAGCCATCTCGACCTGGCATCCTTCGTGTTCACGCGGGAGCCGTACGACGCCGCAGCGCCGGTGCCCGGCGGGGTGGACCCGCAGGGCTGGCGCGGCATCGGATAGCGGCTGCGCTCAGGCGACGAGTTCGCGCTCCAGGGGCGTGCGAAAGCGCGGGGTGATGCGGGCGTCGCCCACCCAGTCGGCGAGGCGGGCGGCCTCGGCGGTGATGGCCTTCTCGGCGTCGCGGCCGGGGGCGCCCAGCAGCCGCCAGACGATCTCGCCGTCGGCGCGCTGAGCCCAGCCGCCAACGATCTCACCGTTCCACCACACGGTGGGGCCGATGTTGCCGGCGTAGTCGAAGAGCGCGGGCCGGTGGGCAGGGTCGAGGTGGAAGCCCCGGTCCGCCCAGCCCATGCCGCTGGGGTCGAGGGCGGGCAGGAGGGCGGCCCAGGGCTCCGGGGCCGCTTCGGGCGCGGTGTCGCCGGGGCAGACGAGGGCGGTGGTGCCGTCTTCGAGACGGACCGGTTCGGGACCCACGGCGGCGAGGGCCTTGCGTACGTCGGTGAGTGTCCAGCCGGTCCACCACTTGAGGTCGGCCTCGGTGGCCGGCCCGTAGGCGTGCAGCCAACGGCGGGCGATCTCGGCGCGGGCCTCGGCGGGCGGTACGGCCGGCCAGGGTTCGGTGTGGACCCAGCGGTACTGGCTGGAGATCCATGAGCCGCGCGGGCGGTCGCGGCGTATGCGGCCATCGGCGGCCAGGAGGCGGATGACCCGGGTGGCGACGCCGGTATGCGTCTCGTACTTCTTGCCGCGACCGACGGTGATCTTCTGCCGCAGGGCCGGCACGGCGGCGGACAGCTGGCTGCCCGTGCAGGGGCCGCGGGTGTCGAGGGCGTGCAGCGCGGCGGCTTCGGCCTCGGCCAGCCAAGCGGCGTCGAGGCCTTGGCCGTCCTCCTCCAGGTGCTTGAGGAGGCTGTGGCGTTCCTTGGCGGCGATGCCCCGGGCGGTGGAGGCGTCGACGTAGGGGGCGAGTTCGCTGGAGACGGCGAAGAGTGTGTTCCGCATGCTGAGGAGCCGAACGAGGCTCACTTCCTCGTAGAGGGACCGCTCGATGGCATCGGGCCCGCCTTCGGAGAGCCGGGCGCGGACGGAGAGGAAGATCGTCGCGGCGTCGGTGGCGTGCAGGGCGACGACGGAGTCCGCCACCTCGGGCACGGTGGTGGCGTGGGCCGAGGGAGCCAGGCGGTGTCGCCGGCCGAGCCGGTGACGGCGCTCCGCGGCGGTGATGTGGGGCGGGCTGGGGCTGAGGCTGGGGCTCATCTCACGATCGTAGGCCGGACCGCCGACACAGCGGCCCGGCTTCGGGAGGCCGGTCAGAGCTGCAGCTTGAACCCGACGTGGCTGGCGGTGAAGCCGAGCCGCTCGTAGAAGTGGTGCGCGTCGGTCCGGGTCACGTCCGAGGTCAGCTGCACGAGTCGGCAGTTGTGGAGGCGGGACTGCTCGATCGCCCATTCGATGAACCGGGTGCCCAGACCACTTCCGCGTTCGTCGGCGTGGACGCGGACGCCTTCGATCAGGGAGCGGGTGGCACCCTTGCGGGAGAGTCCGGGGATGATCGTGAGCTGGAGGGTGCCGACGACCCGGTCCCCGCGGACGGCGACGACCAGGTGCTGATTCGCATCGTCGGTCAGGCGCTGAAGGGCCGCCAGGTACGGGGTGAGGTCATCCGGGGATTCACGACTCGCGCCCAGGGGGTCGTCGGCGAGCAGGGCGACGATGGCGGGCAGATCGGCCTCGGTGGCAGGGCGGATGGCCGGCTGGACGGCATCGCTCATGGTGGGTGTTCTCCTCACCCGGCGGCCACGGTCAGTGGTGCCCAGCGACGGGTCCAGTCGCCGGGCAGGCCGGGGATGTCCCGGGTCATGACGGCGTTGAACGCCACGGAGCCCAGGCCGTGGTCCTTGAGCCAGGCGATCAGTTCCTCGTGGCGGACGTCGACATCGGTACGCAGCGGGCGTCCGGTGGTGGCGGCGAGAGCGGTGATGAGCGTCTGGGCGCCAGCGGTATCCCGGGCGATCAGTGGGCCGATGACGTGCGTCTCCATGTTGGGCCAGATGGCGGCGTATCCGACGATGTGCCCATCGCCGTCCTCGGCGACGAGCAGCCGGTCCGTGAAAGCGGGAAGCCGCGTGATCATGTGGGTTCGATCGGCCCCGAAGACCTCCGTGTCCAGGCTGATGATCCGTGGGAGGTCCGCGGCGGTGGCCGGACGAACCCGTACGGACTCGCTGACGGTGGTGGGGTCGGCATCGGGGCGGAAGGTGCCCTTGAGCATTTCGGCGCGGCCTGTGGTGTCGAAGCCCAGCGACTCGTAGAGGGGACGGCCGTAGGGCGTCGCGTGCAGGGTCAGGGGGATGCCCTCGAGGACGTCGTCACAGATGTGGGTCATCAGCCGGCGGCCCAGGCCCTGGCGGGCATAGCGGTCGGCGACCAGGACCATCCCGATGGCGGCGAGCTCTGGTTCGGTGTGGCTTCCGCCGTACTGGGTGACCACGCAGACCGCGGCGAGTCCCCGTCCGTCCGGGGCGTCGATGCCGTACCCGTTCCCGGCAGCGAGGAGCAGCGCCCATTTGTGGTCCTCGCGGGGCCAGCCGCGGTCTTCGGACAGATCGGCGCAGCGGTGGAGGTCATCCGGGGTCAGTGCGCGGACCGGAAGTTCAGTGAGGTGTGGTGGTGTCACCGGATCAGCCTGGATCATCGACCGGGGCCCGTCCATAGGATTTGGTACCGATGTTTCACGTGAAACACAGGCAGCTCTCCTCTGCGGCGCCCGCAGGTTTCACGTGAAACATCTGAACGGATTCGTGAACGGGGCGGATGTTTCACGTGAAACGTGCTGCTTCGGCCAGGCGGGCGGGCGTTAGCCTCGACGCTCATGACCTTCCTGCACCTCTTCGACCTCGACGGAACGCTCATGTACGGCTCGGCCGCGCCAGCCGAGATCTCGCGCCAGCTGGGGCTCAGCGCGGAAATCACCCAGTTGGAAAGGGCATTCAGCGCGAGGGAGATCGGTCCGCATCAATTCTCGGTCGCCGTCCATGCGCTGTGGGCGGAGCTGACACCCGCCCACGTCCGGGCGGCGTTCGACGGGTCCCCCTGGCTGGCGGGCATCCAGGAGGTGTGGCAGGAGATCCGCGAGCGCGGGGACTACTGCGCGGTGATCTCCTTGTCGCCGTCGTTCTTCGTGGAGCTGCTCCTGGAATGGGGCGCGCATGCCGCTCACGGGTCGGTGTTTCCGGAGGTGCCGTTCACACGGGCCGTGGAGGAGGGCGGGATCCTGACGCCCGAGGCCAAGGTCACGGTGGCGGACCGGCTCTGCGCGCAGTTCGGGGTGGCCCGAGGCAACTGCGTCGCGTACGGGGACTCGATGACCGACTCGGTACTCTTCCAGGCCGTGCCCGTGTCGGTGGCCGTCAACGCGCGACCGTATCTGGCGAAGCGCGCGACGCACGTCTACGAGGGCCGGGATCTGCGGGAGGCATACCGACTCGTGGGCGCGGCACGCAAGGGAGTTGAGGCATCTTAAGAGGAAAGCCGGTCCCGAGGGCGGGCTTCACGGGTTTTCCCCACGACTCTTGGGGCAGGCTGGCACGCTGTGTGACCCGGAACCACGGATGCGAAGACCGTGGCATGTGCAGACCCACCCAGATGTTCGAAGCGAGGCACCCCATGGACGCTCCGCCCACCAGACCGGCCCGGATACCCTCCGGGGGCGGTGCGACCGAGCCCTCCCCGGACGCCGTGCTCATCCGCCGGACCCTTGCGGAGATCGCACCCATCGCCGACAAGGTGACCTCGTACTTCTACGCCCTGGTGTTCATCAGGGCCCCCGATGTGCGGGGCATGTTCCCCGTCGCCATGGACGCACAGCGCGACCGGCTGCTGAAGGCGCTGCTGACCGCCGCCGAGCACATCGACGATCCGGACGTACTCACCCCCTACCTGCGCCGGCTGGGCACCGGACACCGCAAGTACGGGACCATGGCGGGGCACTACCCGGTGGTCGGTGAGGCCCTGCTGGGTGCGCTGGCCCGGTACGCGCACAGCACGTGGAGCACGGAGGCGGAGGCCGCGTGGGTGCGGGCGTACACCACGATCTCCCAGATCATGATCGACGCGGCCGCGGAGGACGAGGTGAAGGCCCCGGCGTGGTGGCACGCGGAGGTGGTCTCCCACGATCTGCGCACCCCGGACATCGCGGTGCTGACGGTCCGCCCAGATCAGCCGTACACCTTCCTCGCGGGGCAGTACACGAGCCTGGAGACACCGTGGTGGCCTCGGGTGTGGCGGCACTACTCCTTCGCCTCGGCGCCGCGCGCCGACGGACTGCTGTCCTTCCACATCAAGGCCGTCCCCGCCGGCTGGGTGTCCAACGCACTGGTACGCCACGCGCGGCCGGGGGACGTGCTGCGCCTCGGACCGCCCGCCGGATCCATGGTGGTGGACCACACCACGGACAACGGGATGCTCTGCCTGGGCGGCGGTACCGGAATCGCCCCGATCAAGGCCCTGATCGAGGATGTGGCCGGCCATGGTGAACGCCGCCCCATGGAGGTCTTCTTCGGGGCGCGCAGTGACAACGATCTGTACGACAAGGACACGCTGCTGGGGCTGCAGCGCTCGTACCCCTGGCTGTCGGTGCGCCCGGTGGTCGGTGACGGACTGGCCGGTCAGCTTCCGCAGGCGGTCGGTGAACACGGGCCCTGGAGTTCGTACGACGCGTTCGTATCCGGCCCGGCCGCGATGATCCGCAGCGGTGTGGACGAGCTCAAGCGGATCGGCATTCCGGGCGACAGGATCCGCTACGACGCCGTGGAAGAGCTGGCGGGCATCGCCGGCTGAGACCGGCGTGCCGGCCACCGGCCCCCCGTACGGGCATCTGTCCCAAGTGACGGCGGCTGAGCCGTCACCCCAGGTCGGGAGCGTGCATGGCCCGGACCCCCTCGATGTTGCCGTCCAGGTAGTGCCGCAGGGACAGCGGGACCAGGTGGACGGCGGCGATGCCGACCCGGCTGAAGGGGACGCGGACGATCTCGTACTCCCCTTGCGGCTGATCGATCTCCGGGCCGTGCCGCTGGCTGGGGTCCATCGATTCGAGGTGGCAGACGAAGAAGTGCTGCACCTTCACGCCGGTCACGCCTCCGGCGGCGATGTGCTCAACGGTGTCGACGAAGCAGGGCACCACATCGGTGATCTTCGCGCCGAGCTCTTCGTGGACTTCTCGGTGCAGGGCGTCGACCACGGTGGCGTCCGTGGGTTCCACGCCCCCTCCGGGCGTCAGCCAGTAGGGATCGACGCCTGGTTTGGTGCGCTTGATCAGGATCAGGTCGTCACCGTCGAGCAGGATCGCGCGGGCGGTGCGTTTGACCACAGGACGTTCGGTCATGGGAGAAGAGTGGCCCACGACTCCGCTTCTGAAACGCCCAGCGGGCCGCGAATGGGTGGGCTCACCAGTGCGCGGTGGACCGCAGGTCAGCAGCGACCACGGACACGACCACGGCCGCGCCGGAGGCCGCACGGCCGCTGGGTCAGTACCGGGTCCAGGCAGCGGCGGCCCGAGCCGCCAGCAGGGGCTCGGGCCGTCTGTTCGGCGTCTCTTCAGTTGCCGCCTGCTGCTCAGTTGCCGCCTGCTGCGGATCCAAGGGCCCGCAGGAGGTCCGCGATCAGGTCTTCGGTGTCCTCGGCCCCGGCGGAGAAGCGGATGAATCCCTCCGGCACGGCGTCGCCGCCCCACCGTCCCCGCCGCTCCGCCGTGGACCGTACTCCACCGAAGCTGGTTGCGTCCTCGACCAGGCGCAGGGCGGTCATGAAGCGTTCCGCATGGGCGCGGTCGGGCAAGGTGAAGGAGACCACCGATCCGAAGCCCCGCATCTGGCCTGCGGCCGTCTTGTGGGACGGGTCCGCGGGCAGACCCGGATAGCGTACCCCGCTGACGTCGGCGCGGCCGGCCAGCGTCTCGGCGACGGCCAGGGCATTGGCCCACTGCCGCTGGGCGCGCAGGTGGATGGTGGCCAGGGAGCGGTGCGCGAGCCATGCCTCCATCGGCCCCGGGATCGCGCCGACGATCTTGCGCCATCGTCGGACGCGGGCGGCGAGCTCCGGGTCGCGGCAGACCACGTAGCCGAGCAGCAGGTCGCCGTGGCCGGTCAGGCCTTTGGTGCCGCTGGCCACGGAGAAATCAGCACCCAGTTCCAGGGGCCGCTGGCCCAGCGGGGTGGCGAGGGTGTTGTCGACGGCGACCAGGGTCCCTGCGGCGTGCGCGGCGTCCACGAGGCGTCGTATGTCGCACACGTCGAGCCCCGGATTCGAGGGGGTCTCGATCCACAGGAGCCGGGCGCCGTCCACCACCGCGAGTTGGGCGTCGTCGCGGGTCGGGGCGGTGCGTACACGGATTCCGTATGCCTCCAGCTGCTCCCGCAGCAGGGGCAGTGCCTGGTAGCCGTCGTCGGGCAGCGCGACGGTGTCACCTGTGCGCGCGTGGGAGAGGAGGACGGCGGAGATCGCGGCCATGCCGGAGGCGAAGACGATCGTGTGCACGTCCTGACCGGGGGCTTCCAGTTCCCCGATCGCCTTTTCCAGCAGGGTCCAAGTGGGGTTGGTGTCACGCCCGTAGGTGTACGGGCCTTCGACGTCACCGGGGAGGTGGAAGTGGGCGGCGAAGACGGGGCCGGGCAGGGGCGGTTCGTTCTTGACGGGCTCGGGCAGCCCGGCGCGGACGGCCAGGGTGCCGTCTCCGAGCCGTTCCGCCGGGGCCGCCCCTGCCTCTGCTGGCGTTCCGTGTCCCGCGCCGTCGTGGCGGCCGTCGTCGTCATGGTGGTGGGTCACGCGATGGTCTCCTTCACAACTTCGCGTACGGCGGCCGGGCCTGTGCAAGCGCCGTCCACGCGACCGGACCCGTGAGATCGGGCCCGGCCGCCCGGGCGCCGAAGACGGACTCGGTCAGGGGAGGGCGGAAGGTGCCGCCGGTGCAGAGGAAGCACACGCGGTCCATGGGCCGTTCAGTTCTTGTCAGGCAGGACCAGGTTCACGGCCCACGAGACGATGGAGATGATCAGGGCGCCGACCACAGCGGTCCAGAAACCGTCGACATGGAAGCTGAGGTCGAGCTGCTCGGCCAGCCACGACGTCAGCAGCAGCATCAGGGCGTTCACGACGAGGGTGAACAGCCCGAGTGTGACGATGAACAGCGGTAGTGAGAACAGCTTCACCACGGGCTTGACGATGAAGTTGACCAGGCCGAAGACCAGCGCGACCAGGACCAGGGTGAGAGTGCGTCGGCCCATGCTGCTGCCGTCGTCGAGGGTGATGCCGGCGAGCAGCCAGATGGCGACGGCCAGGGCTGCCGCGTTGGCGAGCGTCTTGACTACGAAATTCGTCATGTGTCTGATCGTGGCAGAGAAGATCCCCGTGGGACATCGGCAGATCAGCGGATGCCCCGACGAAGAGCGACTACGAAGGGCACGACGACGATGAAGGCCTTCCGGCTGGACGAGCTCGAAGCGGAGCGCATCGCCAATGACGGCGCCTATCTGCAGTTCCTGCGCGAACGCAACATGTCGGTCGGGCTGTACGCGCTCGACGCCGGGCAGAGCGACCCACAGCAGCCGCACGGCCAGGACGAGGTGTACTTCGTCGTGAGCGGCCGGGCCTCGATCACGGTCGGGGAGGAGACCACGACGGTGGCGCGCGGCAGCGTGGTCTACGTCCCGGCGGGCGTGCCGCACAAGTTCCACCACATCACCGAGGACCTGAGGGTGATGGTGGTGTTCTCCCCGCCGGAGAGCTGAGCCGCTCTGCCCCTAGGGGGTGGATCAGGGGACTCCGAGGGCTGGCGGGCCCCCGGGCGGGTCCGCGACCTCCTAGCATCGAGAGCAGGAACGCACGGACGAAGAAGAGGTTGAGGCCATGGACGGGATCCGACAGACATTCGCTGGCATGCCCTGGTGGGTCAAGTGGGTCGCCGTTCCGCTGCTCGCGCTGTTCGTCTTCGGCGGGGTGATCACCAGCATCCTCGGCGCGCTGATCGGGTTCGTCTTCAAGCTGCTCCTCTTCGCCGCCCTGGTTGGCGGTCTGCTCTTCCTCGTGAAGAAGGTCCGCGGCGGTTCGAAGTCCTCACCCGGAGGGTGGTAGGCGCCCCTGGGGCGCGGACCCGCGCATTGAGCCAGGCGGGGGAACGTGACGCCCGAAACCGCCCGCCCCGGGAGAACCGGTCGATAGAGTCCACTTCTGTGCCGTTCCCTGGGCACCGAAATATGGCACTACCGGTCTGACCTGCGGTTACATCAAGCAGTCGCCGAGTACGACCCCCAGGATTCACGGCATACGCGGGGGAGGCCCCCGCAGGGCGGGCCTCCCCACAGGCTCGCCACCACGCCTGGGGGTGAGCTTTGGCTTCCGTTCACAATGCCGTTGTGCCGACTCTCATCGGTTCCGTACAGAGGGCGCTGAGGCTCCTCGAAGCGGTGGGGTCCCATAGCGCGGGAGCCCCGGCGAAGCAACTGGCGCGCGAGGCCGGCGTTCCGCTTCCCACCGCCTACCACTTGCTGCGCACCCTGACGCATGAGGGCTACCTGCGCAGGGAGAGCGGAGTCTTCGTGCTGGGCGAGGCGGCCGGGCGGCTCGCCGGCGGAGGGCTCCAGCAGAAACGTCGCAGCATGATCCTCGACTCCCTCCCGCATCTCCGTGACGCTGTCGCGGCCCCCGTCTACTTCGCGGTCTACCGTGAGGGTGAAATCCAGGTCGTAGGCGTCTCGGACACCCCGGCCCGTCCGGCCTGCGAGGAGTGGGCCGACTTCCGGGCGACCGGCCACGCGCACGCCATCGGCCAGTGCCTGCTCGGCCAGCTGGACGAGAAGACGCGCAAGGACTACCTCGACCGGCATCCCGTCGAGGCGATCACCCCTTACACCGTGCCGGACCTGCGCTCCTTGGAGCAGCGGATCAGCTCACTCGGCCGAATGGAGACTGTTACCGAGCGGCAGGAGTATGCCCTCGGCACGGTGTGCGCAGCCATCCCGATCACAGCGAGTGACATTGTTGCGACCGTGGCGATTTCTCTCCCTCTGCACCAGGAAGGCCGATTGGCCCATGCGGTGGATCGGCTGCGCAGAGAAGTAGGCGCGCTGCTGGGCACCCACTCGTTCTCTATCAGTATCTGAAAACTCACTCCTTGTGATCTGCTGGCGCTTCCACCACTCTTGTCAAGAGGGCCCTGGGGGATCATTCCTGGCCACTTCCAGACATCGGGGTAGGCAATGCGCGAATCGGTACAGGCAGAGGTCATGATGAGCTTCCTCGTTTCCGAGGAGCTCTCCTTCCGGATTCCCGTGGAACTCCGGTACGAGGCTCCGGATCCCTACGCAGTCCGCCTGACCTTCCACCTTCCCGGAGACGCGCCCGTGACCTGGACGTTCGGCCGGGAGCTCCTCCTCGACGGCATCAACAAGCCGTGCGGTGACGGTGACGTGCACATCGAACCCACGCACCCCGAGGAGCTGTCAGATGTTCACATCCGGCTGCAGGTCGGCGGTGACCGGGCCCTGTTCCGAGCCGGCGCGGCGCCGCTCGTGGCGTTCCTCGACCGCACCGACCGCCTCGTACCGCTCGGTCAGGAGCGGAGCCTGGGCGACTTCGAGGGGAACCTGGACGAGGCGCTCGGGAGGATCCTGGCCGAGTCGCGGCAGAACGAGCAGAACGCGGGCTAGTACGGGGCTCCCGGAGCCGGCACCGGGCCGGCACCGGCCGCCCCCTCGTGCCGCCGCTGTGCGGCAGCACTTCCTTCAGCGCTTGCGCCGTCGGCCCCGGCCGCCGCGGACCGGACCCGAGGCCGCTGCGCCGACCGGGGTTCCCGGCCGGTCGGCGGAAACGACCAGCGCCGCCAGCGCCGTTGTCACCGGGACCGACGCCACGAGCCCGATGGAGCCCACGAGGGTCCGTACGATCTCCTCCGCGACCAGCTCGCTGTTGGCCACCGACCCCATGCTGCTGTTCGCGATGGTGAACAGGAGCAGCAGCGGCAACGCGGCGCCCGCGTAGGCGAGCACCAGGGTGTTGACCACTGACGCGATGTGGTCCCGGCCGATCCGGATGGCCGCCCGGTACAGGGCCCGGGGTCCCATCGCCGGGTCTGCGTGGTGGAGTTCCCAGACCGCCGACGTCTGGGTGACCGTCACGTCGTCGAGGACACCCAGCGATCCGATTATCACGCCCGCGAGCAGCAGACCGCTCATGTCGATGTCCGGGTAGAGCCCGTGGATCAGCCCGGTGTTGTCGTCGGTGTTGCCGCTGAGGAAGGCCCAGTCGATGAACAGCGAACCCAGCACCCCGATCAGCAGAAGTGAGACGAGTGTGCCGAGCACGGCCACCGAGGTACGGGCGGTCAGGCCGTGGCACATGTACAGCGCGATGAGCATGATGGCGCTGGCCCCGACGACCGCGACGACCAGCGGGTTCGAACCCTGCAGGATGGCGGGGAGGATGAAGAGCGTCAGGACGCCGAAGCTGACGACGAGCGCGATCAGCGCGAACAGTCCGCGCATCCGGCCCACGAGGACGACCGCCACGGCGAAGATGCCGGCCAGCAGGGCCATCGGGAACTTGCGGTTCACGTCGATCACGGAGTACTGGAGGTCCCGGGGCGCGTCCGGAGCGTACGCGACGACCACCCCCTGGCCGTTCTCCAATTGCCGCGGCGCGCCCGGCTGGACGATCTCGACGAAGGTCCGGCCCTTGTCCGGTCCGGTTCCGACCTCGACGGTGGCCTTCTTGCACTGGCCGGTCTGGGCGGCCTGGGCCTCGCGGCCCTGAGGGGTGGAGGTGTCCCCGGTGGGCGGTACCTGCGAGGCGTTCACGGACTTGCAGTCGACCTGTTCGAGCGAGACGACCTTGCCCTGCTGGGTCTGCCGGTCGAAGCCCACTCCCGTGCGGTCGTGGTCGGGGGTGCCGCCAGGCCAGAGCACCGCCATGCCGATGACGACGGCGGTGGCGAAGGGGATCAGTACGGCCGCGATGACCTTGCGCAGGTGCTGGGAGACGGGAGCCGCCGGGCCGTGGCTGTGGCTGTGGGAATGGCCTGGGGCATGCCCGGGGCCTGAGTGTTCGTGGCCGGTGTGGCCAGTGGGCTCAGTGGGCTCGTTGGGGGGCTGCGGCGAGGACGTCACCGACCGATCATCGCAAGAGATGAGGGGGCCCACTGTTCAGCACGCCACAGATGACGCTAGCGTGGGGGCACCTTTGCACAACGCGGGAGCTCGGAGCACCGGGCTGAGAGGGCGCTGATCACCGTACGCGGCTAAGAAACGCGTACGGGAAGAGGCTGCGTCGACCGCCGAACCTGTTACCGGGTAATGCCGGCGTAGGGAGATCAGGTCTCATGACCATTCAGGACGCACGCACGCCTGCCGTCAGCCAGGACGCCGACGGCCAGACCGAGCGCCAGCCGGGCTGGCACAAGGGGTACCTGGCGGGCTCCCGCCCCGACATCCGGGTGCCGGTCCGCCAGGTCCACCTCACCAACGGTAAGGACGTGACGCTGTACGACACGTCCGGGCCGTACACCGACCCGCAGATCGAGACCGACGTGCGCCGCGGCCTGCTGCCGCTGCGCGAGAACTGGATCATCGGCCGCGGCGACACCGAGGAGTACGCGGGCCGCCCCGTGCGCCCCGAGGACGACGGAATCAAGCACACCTCGCCGCGGGGTGGCCTGAAGAACCTCGACGCGGTGTTCCCGGGCCGTCCGCGGCAGCCCCGCCGGGGCCGTGGCGGCGCTGCCGTCACGCAGCTCGCGTACGCCCGCCGGGGCGAGATCACCCCGGAGATGGAGTACGTCGCCATCCGCGAGAACGTCGCCCCCGAGGTCGTCCGCGAGGAGATCGCCGCGGGACGCGCCGTGCTGCCGGCGAACGTGAACCACCCGGAGATCGAGCCGATGATCATCGGCAAGCGGTTCCTCGTGAAGGTCAACGCCAACATCGGCAACTCCGCGGTCACCTCCTCCATCGAGGAGGAGGTGGACAAGATGACCTGGGCGACCAAGTGGGGCGCCGACACGGTCATGGACCTCTCGACGGGCCGCAACATCCACACCACGCGCGAGTGGGTGCTGCGCAACTCCCCCGTCCCGATCGGAACCGTGCCGCTCTACCAGGCATTGGAGAAGGTCGACGGCCGCGCCGAGGACCTGACCTGGGAGATCTACAAGGACACGGTCATCGAGCAGGCCGAGCAGGGCGTCGACTACATGACGGTCCACGCCGGCGTGCTGCTGCCGTACGTGCCGCTGACCGCCCGCCGCAAGACCGGCATCGTCTCCCGCGGCGGCTCGATCATGGCGGCGTGGTGCCTGGCGCACCACAAGGAGAACTTCCTCTACACGAACTTCGAGGAGCTCTGCGACATCCTCGCGACGTACGACGTGACGTACTCGCTGGGCGACGGTCTGCGTCCCGGCTCCATCGCCGACGCCAACGACGCGGCGCAGTTCGCGGAGCTGAAGACGCTGGGTGAGCTGAACACGATCGCCAAGCGGCACAACGTCCAGACGATGATCGAGGGCCCCGGGCACGTCCCGATGCACAAGATCAAGGAGAACATCGACCTTCAGCAGGAGATCTGCGAAGAGGCGCCGTTCTACACGCTCGGCCCGCTGACCACGGACGTCGCGCCCGCCTACGACCACATCACCTCCGGTATCGGCGCTGCGATGATCGCCTGGTGGGGCACCGCGATGCTCTGCTACGTCACGCCCAAGGAGCACCTTGGCCTGCCCAACCGTGACGACGTGAAGACCGGGGTCATCACCTACAAGATCGCCGCGCACGCCGCAGACCTGGCCAAGGGGCACCCCGGTGCCCAGGAGTGGGACGACGCGCTGTCGGATGCCCGGTTCGAGTTCCGCTGGGAGGACCAGTTCAACTTGGCCCTCGACCCGGTCACGGCCCGTGAGTTCCACGACGAGACCCTCCCGGCCGAGCCGGCCAAGACCGCGCACTTCTGCTCCATGTGCGGTCCGAAGTTCTGCTCGATGAAGATCTCGCAGGACATCCGCCGCGAGCACGGCGGGGACCTGAAGGCCGACGAGATCCAGGCGGGTATGGCGGAGAAGTCGGCGGAGTTCGCTGCTTCGGGTAACCGGGTGTACCTCCCGCTGGCCGACTGACACGTCAACGGCTCGACGCCTCGGCCGTGGATGTTTCACGTGAAACATGGCCGGTGAGCCCGAACGCCCCCGCTCGGGACACCACACGGTAAGGAAATGCTCAACGCAAGCCCCACCCCGTACCACCAGGGGGCGGATCCGGGGTGTATCCGGTCCAGGGCGCGGTAGCGCGCCCTGGACCGGGCGGCCACATGGCGGCCCCGGCCGCAGTATTAGATACTCTTCGCGAATGGCCCTTACCTTCACCTTCGACCCGGTCATCGATCCCGCCCTGCGCGACGGCATCACGGACC
>NZ_JBSFTS010000044.1:0-29544 GCF_053591375.1 Streptomyces sp. NPDC003034 | reverse complement strand
CCGGCCTGGTTCGTTTTTATAACCCCTTATGCGAGAAGTGGCCCCCGCCCCGCCGCCCCCACCCGCGCGCCGCCCCCCCTCCCCGCGGGGGGGGGGGCCGGCCCCCCCCCCGCCCCCCTCCCCCCATCGTTTTCCGGCGCCTGCGCGCCGCATGACCCCGCCCCGGCCCTCGGCCGGCCGGCCCCCGTGCGGCATGATGATCCCGTGAGTGTGCTCCCCCTGGTCTTCACCAGCGGCTGGGCCAGCGGGATCAACGCCTACGCCGTGATCCTGCTGCTCGGCGTCTTCGGCCGCACCGGCCTGACCGACGAGGTCCCCGCCGCCCTGCAACGCACGGACGTGCTGATCGTCGCCGGCGTGCTGTTCCTCTGCGAGGTCGTGGCCGACAAGGTGCCGTACATGGACTCGGTATGGGACGCCGTACACACGGTGGTCCGTCCGGTGTCCGGTGCGGTGGTGGGTGCGCTGCTCGCCGGGCAGAGCGGTTCCCTCTCCGACGTCACCGCCGGTGCGGTCGGCGGCTCCACCGCGCTGGCCAGCCATTTCGTCAAGGCCGGCACCCGGATGGCGATCAACAGCTCCCCCGAACCCTTCAGCAACGTCCTGATGAGCATCGCCGAGGACCTCGGCGTGGCCGGCATCGTCACCTTCGCGATGTTCAATCCCGAGGCCGCCGCGATCATCGCGGGCGTCCTGCTGGCCATCGGACTGGCCCTGCTCGCCTTCCTCTGGAGCCGGATCCGCCGCTTCCTGCGCCGCCGCGCCCAGCGGCGCGAGGAGAAACGGCTCGCCGCCGAGGTCCGCGAGCGCACCGGGGCCCCGCCCCCGGGCTGACCCGCTGGCCCGCCGACCCCCGCGAGCCGGGCCCGCCTCCCTCGATAGGCTCAGCCGCATGGCACGAATTGCGGTGATCGGCGCCGGGATGGGCGCGATGGCGACGGCGGCCCGGCTGGCCGTGGCGGGGCACCAGGTGACGGTGTACGAGCGCGGGCCGACCTACGGCGGCGCGGTCGGCCGGTACGAGCGCGACGGCTTCGCCTTCGACACCGGACCCGGCCTCCTGCACCTGCCCGCCGTCTACCGCGACCTGTTCGTGAAGACCGGAAAGCGGTCGCTGGAGGACTGCGTCGAGCTGGTCCAGGTGGACCCGGCCGTCCGGCACGTCCTGCCCGCCCACGGCATCGAGGTCACCCTCCCGGGCGCCTCGCGCGGAGGCGTCGCCGCCGCCCTGGACGACGCCTTCGGCTCCGGAGCAGGCGAGCGCTGGAACGCCGTGCTGGGCCGGGCCCGCGACGCCTGGGACGCCACCCGCCGGCCCCTGCTGGAGGAGCCGCTGCGTCCCGACTGGCAGGTCCTCGCCCGTGACCCGTATCCGGCGGTGCGCGGCAGCGGCCTGCTGCGGCGCCGCCCGCCCACCCTCCAGGAGATCGCCGACCGCGAGCTGGGCGGCGCCCTCGCTCAGCTGCTGACGGGCCTGGTCGCGCAGTACGGCGCCGACCCGGCGACCGCGCCCGGGGCCGCCACCGTACTCCCGTACATGGAGCAGACCTTCGGCAGCTGGTACGCGCGGGGCGGCATGCGGGCGCTGGCCACCGCCGTCTACGAGCGCTGCCTGGAGCGGAAGGTCGCCTTCGTCTTCGGCGCCCCGGTACGGGAGGTCCTGGCGCGCGGCGGCCGGGCGGTCGGGCTGCTGCTGGCGGACGGCACGGAGGTGGCCGCCGATCAAGTGGTCTGCGCGATCGACCCGCGCCGGCTGCCGGCCGGCGGTGTGCCCCTGCCCGCCGGATCCGCGCCCGTACGCGGGCCCGGTCTGCCCAGCCGGATCACCTTGCTGCTCGCGCTGCGCGGTGCCCGCCCCGCGGACGCCGTGCACCGCACCCTGGTCCATTCCCGCGGGGCGCGGCTGAGCGTGCTGCGGCCCGACGATCCCGCCACCCGGCCCGACGCGGAGCACGAGGCGGTCACCGTGAGCGCCGTGTGCGCTCCTGCGGGCGGCGCCGCCCCGCCGCGGCCCGAGGAGCTGCTGGAGCTGGCGGAGGCGGCCGTACCGGGCCTGCGGGAGCGGCTGCTGTGGCAGGAGGTGCGCACCCCGGCGGACGTGGAGGCGGCCACCGGGGCGGTGGGCGGCTCGGTGCCTCCGCCCGCCCTCGCGGGGGCCGGTGGCCGGTGGCTCTGCCCGGCCAACACCACGGCCCTGCCCGGGCTGTACCTGGCGGGCGGCTGGGCGCATCCGGGGGGCGGGCTGGCGCACGCCGGCATGACCGGGGCGCTGGTGACCGGGCTGATCGTGGAGGGTGCGGACTTCCGCGGCTCCCAGTGACGGCCCGGTGGCCGCCCCGGCGGCCCGGCGGGGCTCAGTAGCGGACTGCTCAGTAGCGGTACTGCTCGTACTCGCCGTTGCCCTGCTGGTACGGGTAGCCCTGCTGCGGCGGCTGCTGCGCCTGCTCGTCCGCCGCGAAGGGCTGGTCGGCATCGCGCTGCTGCGGGACCCACACTCCGCCGGGCGGGGTGTCCATGGAGTACTGCTGCTGGCCGTAGTCCGCGTAGGGGGTGTAGGCCCGGTAGTCGTCGCCGGGCGGGGTGACGCCGCCGCCGGTGCCGATGTACGGGTCCGAGTAGGCGGCGTAGACGGGCTGTTCACCCGCCGGGTAGCCGGTGGTGTAGTCGTAGCGGTCCGAGCCGCCCTGTGCCTGCGGGTCGTAGTACGCGGCGTACTGGTGGGCGTCCTGCTCAGGCGCACCGTACGAGGGGGCGTGGTCGGCCGTCCGGTCGGCGCCGGGGGCGGGCGCGAAGCTCTGGATGCCGTAGGAGCCGGTGTCGTCGGGCATCGGCTGCGGACTGTAGAGGTCCCCGGCCTCCCCGGCCCGGTCCCCGAACGGCTGCCCGCCGGCCCGTTCTTCGGCCTCGTACGCGGACGCGGTCCCGGCGGCGGTTTCGGCCGCGCCCTCGGCGCCGTACTGCAGCGCGCTCACCCTCAGGGCCGGTTCGGGACGCGCACCGCGGCCGGAGCGGCGCCGCCTGGACTGCCGTACGGGTTCTCCGCCGCGGCGCAGCGCCCAGCCGGCGACGAAGCCCTTGCGGAAGGAGAGGGTCACCAGGGTCTGGCCCACCGCGAACGCGGCCGCGCCGGCCCCGATGACCAGCACGGACGGCAGCAGCACGCCGGCGACGACGCCCAGGAAGCCCGCGAAGGCGAGCAGCCGCCAGCGCAGCCGCGCCTTGTACTGCATCAGGACCTCGGCAAGCAGCCACAGCGCGACGATGCCGAACGCGATGTAGAGGACCGTCATGGCCATGGTGGCCCCTCTCGGTACGGCCGCCCACGGGTACGGCCGATCAGGCCCGCTGGTGCAGGCCCAGGTTCTCGAAGATTTCGAGGGACGCCGTGGAATTGTTCAGCGTGATGAAGTGCAGGCCCGGGACACCCTCGGACAGCAGCCTCGCGCAGAACTCCGTGGCGAACTCGATGCCAATGGAGCGTACAGCGGCGGGGTCGTCCTTGACGGCGAGCATGCGTTCTTTCACGTCAGCCGGGAAGACCGCGTTGCTCAGTTGGGGCAGCCGGTCGAGCTGCTTGATCCCCACAACGGGCATGACCTCGGGGATGATCGGCGTCTCACAGCCGGTCTTGGCGACGCTGTCGCGCAGCCGCAGATAATTCTCCGGATCGAAGAACATCTGGGTGATCGCGTAGTCGGCGCCGGCGCGGCACTTGTCCACGAAGTGCTTGATGTCCGTGTCCCAGTCCGTCGAGCGCGGGTGCATCTCGGGGAAGGCCGCGACGCCGACGCAGAAGTCGCCGGACTCCTTGACGAGCCGGACCAGGTCGGCGGCGTAGTGCACGCCTTCGGGGTGCGCCACCCACTCGCCCATGGGGTCGCCCGGCGGGTCTCCGCGCACGACGAGCATGTTCCGGATCCCGGCGTCGGCGAACTGGCCGATGACGTTGCGCAGCTCGGCGACGGAGTGGTCGACGGCGGTGAGGTGGGCGACCGGGGTGAGGGTGGTGTCCGCGGCGATCTGCTGCGTGGCGCGGACGGTGCCGCCGCGGGTGGAGCCGCCGGCTCCGTAGGTCACGGAGACGAAGCTCGGGGACACCGCCTCGACCCGGCGCAGCGCGTTCCAGAGGTTGCGCTCGCCCTTCTCGGTCTTCGGGGCCCAGAACTCGAAGGAGTACGAGCTCCCGGACGCGAGCAGGTCACGAACCGTGTGTGCACGATCCGTCCAGGTGGAAGCGGTACCAAGGGCCATACGGGCAGGTTAGACGGGGCCCGTGGGACACCGAAGCCACGTCCATCCTTTGGACAGCTTTTCGGACAGTTCCGTACGGGGCCCCGGACGCGGGGCCGTCGGCCGCGCTCAGGCGCCGAGGCGGGCGCGGACGCGCTTGGCGAGGTCCGCGGCGGCCGCACCGGGGTCGGTGGCCTCGGTGAGGGCGCGCACGACCACGACGCGGGTGGCGCCCGCGTCGAGGACCTCGTCCAGATTGGTGGCGTCGATGCCGCCGATGGCGAACCAGGGCCGCTCCTGCTCCAGGGAGGCCGCGTACCGGACCAGTCCGAGGCCGGGGGCGAAGCGGCCGGGCTTGGTGGGGGTGGGCCAGCAGGGGCCGGTGCAGAAGTAGTCCACGCCGGGCTCGGCGGCGGCCGCGTCGACCTCCGCCTCGGCGTGGCAGGACCGGCCGATGAGCACGCCCTCGCCGAGGACGGCGCGGGCGGCGGGGACGGGGATGTCCCCCTGGCCCAGGTGCAGGACGTCGGAGCCGGTGGCGTGCGCGACGTCGGCGCGGTCGTTGACGGCGAGGAGCTTGCCGTGGCGCCGGGCCGCCTCGGCGAACACCTGGAGGTGTTCGAGTTCCTCGCCCGCCTCCATGCCCTTGTCCCGGAGCTGGACGATGTCCACGCCGCCCGCCAGGACGGCGTCGAGGAACTCGGGGAGGTCGCCCTGGCGCTTGCGGGCGTCCGTGCAGAGGTAGAGCCGGGCGTCGGACAGCTGGGCGCGCATGGGTAAACCCCCCGTGTGGGCGGTGTACGGGCCATTCGCGCCCGTACACCGCGGTGGAGCGGATCAGGTCACAGAGCGAGCGCCTGAGCGCGGCGCTTCACCTCCGTGCCGCGATTCTCGCTCAGCGCCTGCGCGGGGGTGCCGGGCAGGGTCGGGTCGGGGGTGAAGAGCCACTCCAGCATCTCCTCGTCGGAGAAGCCGTCGTCGCGCAGCACGGTCAGCAGGCCGACGAGCCCCTTGACGACCTTGTCGCCGTCGATGAAGGGGGCCGGAACCTGCAGGGCGCGGTTCTCGCCGCGGCGTACGGCGATCAGCTGCCCTTCCTTGACCATCTGGCGGACCCGGGTCACCTCGATGTCGAGCATCTCCGCGATGTCGGGGAGGTACAGCCATGCGGGGACAAGGGCATCGATCTTTGCGTCAATCTCGGTCACGAGCACAAGCCTGCCACCTCGGACGGGCCGCCGGTACCCGAGCGGCCCCGTACGGGTCCCGGCCCGGCCGCCGGGCCGCGCCGTCGGCCGGGCCGTCGGTGCCGGGTCCCGGCTCCCGGCCGCGGTCCGGCGGTGTCAGCGAGTGGCCGACTTCAGCGGAACCGCGGGGTCCGCCGCCTTCGCCGGGTCCAGGGCAGCGCCGGCCTCGATCAGCTTGCGGCCCTGGGCCAGGTCCCGGGGCCGGCCCACGGCCAGGACCGCGACCAGGGCGCCGTCCCGCAGCCAGCACGCCGACCAGGCCGCCTCCGCGGGATCGCCGCGCCACAGCAGGGTGTCGGCCGCGGCGTGGTGGCCCGCGTACTGCACGAACCGGCCGAACTGCTCCGACCAGAAGTACGGCACCGGGTCGTAGAGGGCGACCGGTCCCCCCGCGAGGATGTTCGCCGCGACCGCCCTCGGCCCCTGGAGCGCGTTGTCCCAGTGGTGGACCAGCAGCCGCGTCCCGTAGCGGGCCGACGGGAAGGAGGAGCAGTCGCCGACCGCGTACACGCCGGGCAGCGAGGTCCGCAGGTGGGCGTCGGCGGTGACGGAGCCGTCGGGGCCCAGCTCCACGCCGCTGCCGTGCAGCCACTCGGTGGCCGGGCGGGCTCCGATCCCCACGACCACCGCTCCGGCCGCCAGCTCGCGGCCGTCCGCGAGCAGGACCCGGCCCTCCTCGACCGCGGCGACCTTCGCCCCGGTGATCAGCCGGGCGCCCGCCTGCGCGTACCAGTGCGCCATCGGCTCCGCGACCTCGGCGGGCAGCGCGCCCGCCAGGACCCGGTCCGCCGCCTCCACCACGGTCACCGCGCAGCCCGCCTCCCGGGCCGCGGTGGCGAACTCCGCGCCGATCCACCCCGCCCCGACGACCACGATCGCGGGCGCCGCCGCCAGGACGGGCCGCAGCCGCGCCGCGTCGTCCAGCGTGCGCAGCAGGTGCACGCCCGGGACGCCCTCGGACCCGGGCAGGCTCAGCGGCCGGGCGCCGGTCGCCAGGACGAGGACCTCGTACGGGACGGGTCCCGCCTCGGTGTCGAGCTCGCGCTCGGCGGCCCGCAGTGCGGTCACCTCGGTCCCGAGCCTGAGCTCGATGCCCAGTTCCTCGAAGTCCACGTCGAAGGCGGAGTCCTCGGCCTTGCCGAGCAGCACCGCCTTGGACAGCGGGGGGCGGTCGTAGGGCTGGTGGGGTTCGGCGCCCAGCAGGGTCACGGGGCCGGCGAAACCCTGCTCCCGCAGGGCGACCGCGGTCTGCACTCCGGCCATGCCGGCGCCGACGATCACGACGCCGCTCTGAGTCTGTTCCGTCTGCTCGCTCACGCGGCCACCCTAATCTCCTGACGTTTCGTCAGGACAGGTGGCCGCCTTACCGGCCGTCGGCGGCAGGGTTAGTCTGGCCACCGTACCTATCGCGGGAGTCCGGACGCACCGGGCTGAGAGGGAGGCTGGCCGGCCTCCGACCGTACGAACCTGATCCGGGTCATGCCGGCGAAGGGAGGGGCTGGACGCCCATGCACTCATCACGACCGCACTCACCCCGCACCGGGGGCGGCGACGTCCTCGTCATCGGGGGCGGGATCATCGGCCTGGTCACCGCCTGGCAGGCGGCCCGGCGCGGGCTGCGCACCGTACTGGCCGACCCGGCGCCCGGCGGTGGCGCCGCCCAGGTCGCGGCCGGGATGCTCGCCCCCGTCACCGAGCTGCACTACGGCGAGGAGCCCCTGCTCGCCCTGGGCCTGGCCTCCGCCGCCCGCTACCCGCGCTTCGCCGAGGAGCTCGCCGAGGCGACCGGCGGCATGGACATCGGCTACCGCGCCTGCGGCACGCTCGCCGTCGCCCTCGACGCCGACGACCGCCTCCACCTGCGCGAGCTGCACGCCCTGCAGCGCCGCTGCGGCCTGGAGTCGCAGTGGCTCACGGGCCGCGAGTGCAGGCGCCTGGAACCGATGCTGGCTCCCGGCGTACGCGGCGGCCTGCGCGTCGACGGCGACCACCAGGTCGACCCGCGCCGGCTCGCCTCCGCGCTGCTGGCCGCCTGCGAGGGCGCCGGGGTGGTGATCCACCGGGCCGCCGCGGCGCGGCTGCTCGTGACCGCCGACCGGGCCGCCGGAGCGGTGCTCGACGACGGTACGGAGCTGCGCGCGGACCAGGTGGTCCTGGCGGCCGGCTCCCTCAGCGGCCGGCTCGCCGGCGTACCGCCGGAGGCGACGGCTCCCGTACGGCCGGTCAAGGGCCAGGTGCTCCGGCTCACGGTGCCCGCCGCGTACGCGCCCTTCCTCTCGCGGACCGTACGGGCCGTCGTGCGCGGCAGCCACGTCTACCTCGTCCCGCGCGAGAACGGCGAGCTCGTCATCGGCGCCACCAGCGAGGAGCTCGGCTGGGACACGACGGTCACCGCGGGCGGGGTGTACGAACTCCTGCGCGACGCCCACGAGTTGGTCCCCGGCATCACCGAACTCCCCCTCACCGAGACCCGGGCCGGTCTGCGGCCCGGCTCCCCCGACAACGCCCCGCTGATGGGCCCGACCGGCCTGCCGGGGCTGCACCTGGCCACCGGGCACTACCGCAACGGGGTACTGCTGACCCCGCTCACCGGCGAGGTGATGGCGGACCTGCTGACCACCGGCGAACTCCCGGAGATCGCACGCCCCTTCACCCCGCGCCGTTTCCCGGCGGCGCCCGCCACCTCGCGTCAGGAGTCGTACGCATGACCATCTCCGTCAACGGCGAGCCGCGCGAGGTCGCGGCCGGCACCACGCTCGACACGGTGGTCGCCGCCCTGACGGCCGCCCCCAGCGGCGTGGCCGCCGCGCTCAACGAGACCGTGGTCCCGCGCGGCCAGTGGCGCGCCACACTGGTGGGCGAGGGCGACCGGGTCGAGATCCTCACCGCGGTCCAGGGAGGCTGACCATGGCGGACGACCTCTTCACCCTCGCCGGCCGGACCTTCTCCTCCCGCCTGATCATGGGTACGGGCGGGGCCCCGAGCTTGGACGTCCTCGAACGCGCCCTGACCGCCTCCGGCACGGAACTCACCACGGTGGCGATGCGCCGGCTGGACCCCACGGTGCAGGGCTCCGTGCTGTCGGTGCTCGACAGGCTGGGCATCGCGGTGCTCCCGAACACGGCGGGCTGCTTCACGGCGGGCGAAGCCGTCCTGACCGCCCGGCTGGCCCGGGAGGCGCTGGGCACGGACTGGATCAAGCTGGAGGTGGTCGCGGACGAGCGCACCCTGCTGCCCGACGGCGTCGAGCTGCTGGACGCGGCGGAGACCCTCGTGGACGAGGGCTTCACCGTTCTCCCGTACACGAACGACGATCCCGTGCTGGCGCGGAAGCTGGAGGACGCGGGCTGCGCCGCGATCATGCCGCTGGGCTCCCCGATCGGCTCCGGCATGGGCATCCGCAACCCGCACAACTTCGAGCTGATCACCGAGCGGGCGGGGGTCCCCGTCATCCTGGACGCGGGCGCGGGAACCGCCTCCGACGCGGCGCTGGCGATGGAACTGGGCTGCGCGGCGGTCATGCTGGCGTCGGCGGTGACGCGGGCGCAGGAGCCGGTCCTGATGGCGGCGGCCATGCGGGACGCGGTGTCGGCGGGACGCCTCGCCTTCCGCGCCGGCCGCATCCCCCAACGCCGCTTCGCCCACGCCTCCTCCCCACCCGAGGGCCGCGCCACCCTGGACCCGGAACGCCCGGCGTTCTGACGGGGACGTACGGATTCACGCGCGTGCGGGGCCCTCACCCCCCCCCTGGCTACCCGCTCCCGGGCAGTGGTTACCCCCCTCGGCGTCGAGGGGGGCCAGGGCAGTCCTGCGCGGCGGGTAGGGGGCTTGCCGGGAAACCGCCGAAAGAACGGCACGGTCCACAGTGACGAGGAGTGGCCCCGGCAGGGTGCCCCGAGCGTCTGGGCATCTCAGAGCCCGATTCTGGGCCGGGGGTTGGCCTACCTGCACCAGACAGCTACCAGATCGCCCTTGCGGGCCATCCAGGCGCATCAGATCGCTACACGCACCTCACTTCCCACCGTCCGACGGCCGCCCGGGGCTGGTCATTCGCTGACAGGCGGGCAAAAGAGCACGGTCAGCCGATCGGCTCGACGTTGTCGACTGCGGTGGTGAACTCTCGGCCGGACACGCCTCGGATATACGCCAGCTCCATCCAGTGCTCCCGGAGGACGGAGTCCGAGACGTTCTCGTTGATCACGGCCATCAGCTCTCCTTCGGCACCGGAAGCGATATCGCGGACACGGCGACGCAGGAGTCGATGTGGCACGTACTCGTAGTACTCACTCATCGAACACTCCCTCAAAGGTGCCCAGGAAGCGCTCCCAACCGACCAGCGCCCGGTCGAGCAGATCCGCGGTGGGTTCGACCACCGCTGCCACCCTCGCCGAGGGGGCGTCGCCAGTGCCGGTGCTGAGTACGCCGCGGGCGCAACGGTGCGTGAGGCGATCATTCACGGCGATACCGCCTCGGAGGCAGCCGCGTACCGGGGAATCTGACACACGTGGGACCACTCCTCTACAGGGGCTGCACTCCGTTACTTATGTATAGGAGTTACAGGAAGAAGAGTGCCCCACTCCTATACATGAGTCAACCCGCCATCAAAGGAGACTCGTGGCGGGCTGAGGGCAGTTGAGGGGACGTCAGTCGGTCGCGGGGATACGGAACTCGAAGACGAACTGGTCAGCGGCCATGAGAGTGTCACAGACTTCCACTACGCGACCCGCTTCCGTGACCGCCTCCCTCACCAGATGGATCACCGGAGCGCCCGGGCTCAGTGCCAGTTCCGATGCCTCGGCCTTGGCGGCAGGCCGCGCCTGCAACGTCTCCACGAACTCCGCGAAGACGTGACCGTGTTCCTCCAGGCGGGCGTAGATGCCGCCGCCCCCGGGATTCTCGGCGAAGAGTTCCGGGATGTCGCGTACCACGTCCCACGGCAGGTAGGACGTCGCGGTCTCCACGGGCGTGCCGTTACGGAAGTACAGGCGGCGGCGAGTGAGTACCTGAGTCCCCACGTCCACGCCTAGCCGCTGAGCGATTCCGTCCGGGGCCTCTATGGGCCCAATGTGGATGACGCTGACCTTCGCGGTAGCCCCGGACTGCTCGGACTCGGCAAGGTACGCGGCTCTGCCGCCCTGTCGCAGCGACCGGCGGAAGCGGTCCGAAGACCGGTGGCGTACCGGCGGGCGGGCCTTCACGTACGAGCCCTTGCCGTGTCGCGTGTCTACGAGACCGCTGGCGCGGATCTCCAGCATGGCTTTGCGGACGGTCCCACCCGAGACGCCGTAGCGCTCGACCATCTCGGCTTCGCTCGGTACCTGATCTCCAGGCTTCAAGGCGCCGCCGCGGATCTGCCGGACAATGTCCTCGGCGATCTGCAAGTACCGGGGTACGGCCTTGCCCTCTCCTACAGCTGCTCCCATGGTCCTTCGCTTCCTCCTATGCTCATGTACATGAGTAACAGTGCACGGTCGAACAGGTCAACGCCACGCCATTCCGTATCGGTAGCCGGAGCGGTAGTGCGGGATGACGGCCGACTGCTGGCAATCCGCCGGGCGGACAACGGGGCGTGGGAGCTGCCGGGCGGAGTGCTGGAGCTGGAGGAGACCCCGGAAGATGGGCTGCGGCGAGAGGTCCTGGAAGAAACCGGGATCCACGTCGAGGTGGACGAGCTCACAGGCGTGTACAAGAACATCGCGGTGGGAGTGGTGGCTTTGGTGTTCCGGTGCAAGCCCTCCGGGGGAACGGAACGCGCGTCAGTCGAGACGACGGCCGTCCAGTGGCTCACGCCCGAAGAGGTGTCCGAGCGGATGTCCGAGGCCTACGCGATCCGACTACTGGACGCCCTCGATGCGAACGGGCCCCACGTGCGAAGCCATGACGGCCGCCGGCTAACGGTGCCGATATGAGGAGCGCGTCGATCTGATGCGCCGGCGGGGTCCTGGTAGTCGGTCTACTCGGCCACCAGGCACGAGCTGATCAACATGGAGCGCAAGCACGGCCGCGACCTGCGGCTTGTGCATCCGCGCACACCACCATGGCGACCGGGTCGGGACACGCCGGGCCCCTCGTAGAATCGGCGGGTGGATACGACCCTGGATGACCCCCTCGTCGGGCGCGTGCTCGACGGCCGCTACCGCGTCGACGCCCGCATCGCGGCCGGCGGCATGGCCACGGTCTACCGGGCCGTCGACACCCGTCTCGACCGCGTCCTCGCGCTGAAGGTGATGCACCCGGCGCTCGCCGCCGACGCCGCCTTCGTGGACCGGTTCATCCGGGAGGCGAAGTCCGTGGCCCGGCTCGCGCACCCCAACGTGGTCGGCGTCTTCGACCAGGGCACGGACGGGCCGTACGTCTACCTCGCCATGGAGTACGTCTCCGGCTGCACCCTGCGCGACGTGCTCCGCGAGCGCGGCGCGCTCCAGCCCCGGGCCGCCCTCGACATCCTGGAACCGGTGCTCGCCGCGCTCGGCGCCGCCCACCGGGCCGGCTTCGTCCACCGCGACATGAAGCCCGAGAACGTCCTGATCGGCGACGACGGCCGCGTCAAGGTCGCCGACTTCGGGCTGGTCCGGTCCGTCGACTCCGTCACCAGCACCACCGGCTCCCTGCTCGGCACCGTCTCCTACCTGGCTCCCGAGCAGATCGAGGACGGCGTCACCGACACCCGCGTCGACGTCTACGCCTGCGGTGTCGTGTTCTACGAGATGCTCACCGGCTCCAAACCCCACACGGGGGTCAACCCGGCCCAGGTGCTCTACCAGCACCTCAACGCGGACGTACCTCCCCCCTCGGCCGCCGTCCCCGGGCTCCCCGCCGCCCTCGACGAGCTCGTCCTGCACGCCACCGCCCGCAACCCCGGGCTGCGTCCGCACGACGCCGCCGCCCTGCTCGGCCTCACCCATGCGGCCCGCGCGCGGCTCGACGAGGGCGAGCTGGACGCCGTACCGCCGCAGGCGCGGGCCACGGAGCGGTCGGCCGCCGAGGACCGCACCGGGGTGATCCCCCGGCCGGTGGCCGACCAGCAGGCCGTGCAGCACACCTCCCGCCTGGAGGCGCTGCCACCGCTCCCTCCCGTCGACTCCGCTCCGCGGCCCGGGCGCCGGCGCCCACGCCGCGGCGTGCTCCTCGTCATCGCCGGCGTCCTGGTCGCCCTCGGCCTGGGCACCGGCCTCTGGTACATCAACTCCGGCCAGTTCACCAAGGTGCCCAACCTCCTCGGCAAGACGGAGGAGCAGGCCAAGGCCCAGCTGTCCGCCGCCGGCCTCGGCGTGAAGCGCGTCGACAGGAAGTTCAGCGACGCCTTCGACCGGGGGACCGTCATGAACACCGATCCCCCGGGAGGCAAGCGCATCCGCGGCAACGGCGCCGTGACGATCACCATCTCGCGCGGTCCGGAGGTCGTGGCCGTGCCCAACCTCAAGGGCAGGCCGCTGGAGGAGGCGAAGGCCGAGCTGACGAAGGCGGGACTGGCGCCGGGCATCGTCACGCAGGCCTTCAGCCAGGACGTCGCCCAGGGCTCGGTGGTCAGCTCCGACCCGGTGGGCGGCGAGAAGCGGGCGCCGGACACGGCGGTCGCGCTCGTGGTCAGCAAGGGCCGCCCGGTGCAGGTCCCGAGCGTGGCCGGCATCCCCGTCGATCAGGCGCGCGGCACGCTGGAGGGGCTCGGGCTGAAGGTGGCGACCGCGGCCGAACAGGTGAATTCCGTCTCGCCAACCGGTACGGTCGCCAACCAGTCGGTCGCCGCCGGCACCCAGGCCGCGGCCGGGGACACGGTGACGCTGACCCTCTCCAAGGGCCCGCGCCAGCTCCCCGTCCCGAACGTGACGGGTCAGGACGCGGAAGTGGCCCGCAAGGCGCTGGAGGCCGCGGGCTTCAAGGTGAAGGTGGACCGGCCCTTCCTCTCCTTCAGCAACACCGTGGAAGCCCAGTCGGTACCGGGCGGCCAGAACGCCCCCGAGGGCAGCACCATCACCATCAAGACCAAGGGACTGTAGGGACACGTGGACCACGCGGAGCAGGACGACATACGCACGCCCGTGGACCCACGCACGCCCGTGGACCCACGCACGCCCGTGAACCTACGCACGCCCGTGAACCGCAATCCCGTGGGCGGGCACGTCCCCGTCGCCGGCGGGCTCGCCTCGGTCGGGCTCGGCTACGCGCGGGAGATGGGCGCCGAGGCGGTCCAGGTCTTCGTCGCCAATCCGCGCGGCTGGGCCACGCCCGTCGGAAATCCGGTGCAGGACGAACGCTTCCGGGCGCAGTGCGCGGCCGAATCCATCCCGGCCTACGTGCACGCCCCGTACCTGATCAACTTCGGCTCGCACACCGAGGCGACGGTGGAGAAGTCCGTGGAGTCCCTGCGCCACTCGCTGCGCCGAGCCCGGGAGATCGGCGCGCTGGGGGTAGTGGTCCACACCGGTTCGGCGACCGGGGGCCGCCCGCGCGAGGCGGCGTACGCGCAGGTCAGGCAGTACATGCTGCCGCTGCTGGACGAACTGACCCACGAGGACGACCCCTTCCTGCTGCTGGAGTCCACAGCCGGGCAGGGCTCCTCGCTGTGCTCGCGGACCTGGGACTTCGGGCCGTACTTCGAGGCGCTGGACCACCACCCGAAGCTCGGGATCTGCCTGGACACCTGCCACGTCTTCGCGGCCGGGCACGACCTGGCCGAGCCGGGCGGGACGAAGAAGACGCTGGATCTGCTGGTGGACACGGTGGGCGAGGGCCGGCTGAAGCTGGTCCACGCGAACGACTCCAAGGAGGGCGTGGGCGCCCACAAGGACCGGCACGCCAACATCGGCCAGGGCCACATCGGCCGGGACGCCTTCGCCGAGCTGTTCACCCACCCGGCGATGGACGGCGTACCGCTGATCACGGAGACGCCCGGCGGCAAGGAAGGCCATGCGGCGGACGTG
This sequence comes from Streptomyces sp. NPDC003034, assembly GCF_053591375.1. Classification (NCBI taxonomy): domain Bacteria; kingdom Bacillati; phylum Actinomycetota; class Actinomycetes; order Kitasatosporales; family Streptomycetaceae; genus Streptomyces; species Streptomyces sp. NPDC003034. The sequence continues at coordinate 15,146 of NZ_JBSFTS010000044.1, read as the reverse complement.
GCGCTGCTGAAGGAGCTGCGCGGCTCCGGGTGATCCCCGCGCCCCGCCTTCCCGAGCGGCGCCCTTCCCAGCAGGCCCGAGAGGAGCCCTACAGCTCCGGCCCGTCCCCCGGCTCCTCCTGGTAGGAGTAGCGCTGCTCGCGCCAGGGGTCGCCGATGTTGTGGTAGCCCCGCTCCTCCCAGAAGCCGCGGCGGTCGGCGGTCATGTACTCGACGCCGCGGACCCACTTCGGGCCCTTCCAGGCGTACAGGTGCGGGACCACGAGCCGCAGCGGGAATCCGTGCTCGGCGGTCAGCAGTTCGCCGCCCTGGTGCGTGGCGAAGACGGTCCGCTCGGAGGCGAAGTCGGCCAGCCGCATGTTGGAGCTGAAGCCGTACTCGGCCCACACCATCACGTGCGTGACCTGCGGGGCCGGCGGCGCCAGGGCGAGGACCGTACGGGCGAGCACACCGCCCCATTCGGCGCCCGGCATGCTGAATTTCGTCACGCAGTGCAGATCGCCCACGACCGATTCGAACGGCAGCGCCGTGAACTCCTCGTGGTTCCAGCAGTGCTTCTCGCCGTCGGCCGTCGCGCCGAAGACGCGGAACTCCCAGCGGTCCGGCTTGAACTTGGGGACGGGGCCGTAATGGGTGACCGGCCAGCCCCGCTGCAACCGCTGCCCCGGTGGAAGCTCCAGCTGCTCTGCTCCCGGAGATTCCCGGCTTTCCGGCTGACCCATGTCTCCATGGTGACAGACTGGGCAGGGTGGTCATGACCAGGTCTGGACCGATTCGGGCAAGTCACGGCAACTCCCACTAAGGAGGCACTTACTGGACTGCCTCCTGCGGCGGTGCGAGGATGCGCGCACCTGCCCCGTCACATAGCTGACACTGCCTGGAAGGAGCCTCTGCGATGCAGGGCGACCCCGAGGTCCTTGAGTTTCTGAACGAGCAGCTGACCGGCGAGCTGACCGCCATCAACCAGTACTGGCTGCACTACCGCATCCAGGACAACAAGGGCTGGACCAAGCTCGCCAAGTACACGCGTGAAGAATCCATCGACGAGATGAAGCACGCGGACAAGATCACCGAGCGCATCCTCATGCTCGACGGCCTGCCCAACTACCAGCGCCTCTTCCACGTGCGCGTCGGCCAGACGATCACGGAGATGTTCCAGGCGGACCGCCAGGTCGAGGTCGAGGCCATCGACCGGCTCAGGCGCGGGATCGAGGTCATGCGCGGCAAGGGCGACGTCACCTCGGCCCGCCTCTTCGAGGAGATCCTGGCGGACGAAGAGCACCACATCGACTACCTCGACACCCAGCTGGAGCTCATCGAGAGCATCGGCGAGCCGCTCTACATCGCCCAGCTGATCGAGCAGCCGGAGGGCTAGGGCCCGAAGCCGAGCGGGAGGCTCAGGCCTACGCTGCTTCGGCCAGCTCGGGCGCGGGAGCGAGCTCCGTGTCGGCGGCCAGAACGGCCGCCGCTTCGCCCTTCTCCAGCAGTTCCCGGCGCGGGCACGCCCCGCGGCCGAGGATGCCCTGGATCGTGCGCACACAGGAGCCGCAGTCGGTGCCGGCCTTCGTCACGGAGGCGATCTGGCGCGGGGTGCAGGCCCCGGCGGCCGCGTGAGCCTTGACCTGCTTGTCCGTGATGCCGAAGCAAGAGCAGACGTACACGCGGTTCACCCCCGGGGCGAGGAAAGTTCGGCGACTCAGCCCCGATTCGGTGAGGCTTACCTAACCGTACCTAAAGTTAGGGTCACCTAAAAGCCCCGGTACGACGGTGGGGCGCGGATCACATCGATCCGCGCCCCGTCGCCGTAGGAAGGTACTGACTGATCCCTGTGGATCCCTGCTGGATCCCTACTGGTCGCGGTACATCTCGGCGACCAGGAAGGCAAGGTCCAGGGACTGGCTGCGGTTGAGCCGCGGGTCGCAGGCCGTCTCGTAGCGCTGGTGCAGGTCGTCCACGAAGATCTCGTCGCCGCCGCCCACGCACTCGGTGACATCGTCACCGGTGAGCTCGACGTGGATGCCGCCCGGGTGCGTACCGAGGCCCTTGTGGACCTCGAAGAAGCCCTTGACCTCGTCGAGCACGTCGTCGAAACGCCGCGTCTTGTGGCCGGAGGCCGCCTCGAAGGTGTTGCCGTGCATCGGGTCGGTGACCCAGGCGACGGTCGCGCCGGAGGCGGTCACCTTCTCGACCAGCTCGGGCAGCTTGTCGCGGACCTTGTCGGCGCCCATGCGGACGACGAAGGTCAGCCGTCCCGGCTCCCGCTCCGGGTCGAGGCGGTCGATGTAGGTCAGTGCCTCGTCCACCGAAGTGGTGGGGCCGAGCTTGATGCCGATCGGGTTGGCGATCCGCGAGCAGAACTCGATGTGCGCGTGGTCCAGCTGGCGGGTGCGCTCACCGATCCAGACCATGTGGCCGGAGGTGTCGTACAGCTTGCCGGTGCGCGAGTCCGTGCGGGTCAGCGCGCCCTCGTAGTCGAGCAGCAGCGCCTCGTGGGAGGCGTAGAACTCGACGGCCTTGAACTCGGCCGGGTCGGTTCCGCAGGCCTTCATGAAGTTCAGCGCGTTGTCGATCTCCCGCGCGAGCTGCTCGTAGCGCTGCCCGGAGGGGGAGTTCTTCACGAAGTCCTGGTTCCAGGCGTGCACCTGGCGCAGGTCGGCGTAACCACCGGTGGTGAAGGCGCGCACCAGGTTCAGCGTCGAAGCCGACGCGTGGTACATGCGCTTCAGCCGCTCGGGGTCCGGGATCCGGGCCTCTTCGGTGAAGGCGAAGCCGTTGACGGAGTCACCGCGGTAGGTCGGCAGGGTGATGCCGTCGCGGGTCTCGGTGTCCTTGGAGCGCGGCTTGGAGTACTGGCCCGCGATGCGGCCGACCTTGACGACGGGCACGGAGGCCGCGTACGTCAGGACGGCGCTCATCTGGAGCAGCGTCTTCAGCTTGGCGCGGATGTGTTCGGCGGACACGGCATCGAAGGCCTCGGCGCAGTCGCCGCCCTGCAGCAGGAACGCCTCGCCCTTGGCGACGGCTCCCAGACGGGCACGCAGCTGGTCGCACTCACCCGCGAAAACGAGGGGAGGATACGACTCAAGGTCCGCGACGACAGCGCGCAGAGCCTCGGCATCGGGGTACGAAGGCTGCTGCGCCGCGGGAAGGTCTCGCCAGGTCGCCTTGGCGGCGGGGGCTTGGGTTTCAGCGTTCACGGTCACCTCGTACACATTACGTCGTCTCACGCCGCGTCCAGCCAGGCGCCCACAAGGTGAGACAGCCGCGGACATCCGCCCCGCGCCCCGCGGGCTGGGCTAAGGTCCACCTCGTGTACGCGCACCTGAACCAGGACTGGTGGTGGCCCGCTTCCGGCGGCCCACTCCTCTCGCGTACCCACTGACACGATCACGACCACGCGAAGGCCGCCCGAGGGGCGGCCTTCGCTGTGTGCGGGCGGCCCCTCCCACCGGAAGGACGCCCGCCCCATGGACCTCAGCCGACTGCTCGACGACTCCTGCCCGCCCTTCGCGCTGCTGCGCCGGCGGACCCCCGGCCGCGATCACGACACCGTCGAGGTGCTCATCGGCCGGGTCCACGAGGTGCGGCGCCTCGCCGACCTCCCCGTCGGGCCGCTGCCCACCCTCGCCCTCGTCCCCTTCCGGCAGATCCGCGAGCGCGGATTCGACGTGCGCGACGACGGCACGCCGCTGAGCGTGCTGGTCGCCGAGGAGGTGTACGAGATCCCGCTCGCCGAGGCGCTGGCTGCGCTGCCCGCGCACGAGGTGCGGGTGGAGGGCGGCGGCTTCGACGTCCCCGACGCGCAGTACGCGGCGACCGTCGAGCGGGTCGTCCGGGAGGAGATCGGGCGGGGGGAGGGCGCCAATTTCGTGATCCGGCGCACCTACGAGGGCCGGATCGACGGCTTCGGCCGCGCCGACGCGCTCGCGCTGTTCCGGCGGCTGCTGCTGGGCGAGCGCGGGGCGTACTGGACGTACGTGGTCCACACCGGGGGCGGGGGAACGGACGGGCGCACGCTGGTCGGGGCCAGCCCCGAGGTCCACGTCCGCATGTCGAACGGGCGGGCCGGGCGCGGGGCCTCTCCGGCCGAGGACGGGGGAATCGGCGCGGGCGGGACGGTGGTGATGAACCCGATCAGCGGGACGTACCGCTATCCCGCCGAAGGGCCCACGGCCGAGTCGCTCCTCGCCTTCCTCGCCGACCGCAAGGAGACCGAGGAACTGTCGATGGTCGTCGACGAGGAACTCAAGATGATGTGCACGGTCGCGGACATGGGCGGGGTCGTCGTCGGGCCCCGGCTCAAGGAGATGTCCCACCTCGCGCACACCGAGTACGAGCTGCGCGGGCGCTCCTCGCTGGACGTGCGGGAGGTGCTGCGCGAGACGATGTTCGCGGCGACCGTGACCGGTTCGCCGGTGCAGAACGCCTGCCGGGTGATCGAACGGTACGAGGCGGGCGGCCGCGGGTACTACGCGGGCGCGCTCGCGCTGCTCGGCCTGGATCCGGCGGGGGCCCAGACGCTGGATTCCCCCATCCTGATCCGCACGGCCGACATCGCGGCCGACGGAACGCTGCGCGTGCCGGTGGGGGCCACGCTGGTGCGGCACTCCGACCCGGCGGGCGAGGTGGCCGAGACGCACGCGAAGGCGGCCGGGGTACTGGCGGCGCTCGGGGTACGGCCGGCCGCGCCCCGGCCGGCCTTCGACGCGCCGGGACTGGCGGAGGACCCGCGGGTGCGGGCGGCACTGGCGGCCCGGCGGGCCGACCTGGCCCCCTTCTGGCTCCGCATGCAGGAGCGGCCCTCCTCGCCGTCCGGCCACGCGCTGGTGGTGGACGCCGAGGACACCTTCACGGCGATGCTGGCCCACGTGCTGCGGGTGGCCGGGCTGGAGGTGACCGTACGCCGCTACGACGATCCGGGGCTGCGGGCCGCGGCCCTGGCCTGGTCGGGGCCGGTCGTGCTGGGGCCCGGCCCGGGGAACCCGGCCGATGCGGGCGATCCGAAGATGCGGATGCTGCGGGCGCTGGCGGCCGAGCTGCTGGCCGGTCACCGGGACGGCCTGCTCGGGGTGTGCCTGGGCCATGAGCTGCTGGCGGCGGAGCTGGGTCTCCCGCTGATCCGCAAGGCGGAGCCGGCGCAGGGCGCGCAGACGCGGATCGACCTGTTCGGGACCGAGGAGGTGGTCGGCTTCTACAACACCTACACCGCACACTGCGACGCGCGGGCCTCCGCGCGCCTCGCCGCGGCCGGGGTGGAGGTCTCCCGGGACCTGGCGACGGGCGAGGTCCACGCCCTGCGCTCGGAGTCCGCCGGCTTCGCGGGGGTGCAGTTCCACCCGGAGTCGGTCCTGACCCTGCGGGGCGCGGAACTGCTGCGGGGGTTGGTGACGCGGATCCGGGCGGGGGTCTGATCCGCCGCGCGGACCTGCCCCCGCGCCCCTCTTCCGCTGGGCGGGTCCGGGCCCCGGGCGGGTCCGGCTTCCCCCGGCGCCCGCCCGGCTGGGCCGCCGCCCCCGGCCGGGCCGGGGCTGCGGTCCGGGGCTGCGGCCTGCGTGTGCAGGTGTGCGTACGGAGGGACGCGGGGGCTGGGGACGTGCCGTTCAGCCGAAGAAGACCCCGACCTCCGCGTACAGCGCCGGGTCGACGGTCTTCAGCTTGGCCGTGGCCTCGGCGATCGGCACCCGGACGATGTCCGTGCCCTTCAGCGCGACCATCTTGCCGAAGTCGCCGTCACGCACCGCGTCGATGGCGTGCAGGCCGAACCGGGTCGCCAGCCACCGGTCGAAGGCGCTCGGCGTCCCGCCCCGCTGGATGTGCCCGAGCACGGTGGTCCGGGCCTCCTTGCCGGTGCGCGCCTCGATCTCGTTGGCCAGCCACTCGCCCACGCCCGACAGCCGGACGTGCCCGAAGGAGTCGGTCGTCGCGTCCTTCAGCACCATCTCCCCGTCCTTGGGCATCGCCCCCTCCGCGACCACCACGATCGGGGCGTAACTCGCCTTGAACCGCGAGGTGACCCAGGCGCACACCCGGTCCATGTCGAAGCGCTGCTCCGGGATGAGGATGACGTTCGCGCCGCCCGCCAGCCCCGAGTGCAGGGCGATCCAGCCGGCGTGCCGGCCCATCACCTCGACGACCAGGACCCGCATGTGCGACTCGGCCGTGGTGTGCAGCCGGTCGATGGCCTCGGTGGCGATGCCGACGGCCGTGTCGAAGCCGAAGGTGTAGTCGGTGGCGGACAGGTCGTTGTCGATGGTCTTCGGCACGCCGACGCAGGGGATGCCGTACTGCCCGTACAGCTCGGCGGCCACCCCGAGGGTGTCCTCGCCGCCGATCGCGATGAGCGCGTCGACCTCGTACTTGGCGAGGTTGTCCTTGATCCTGCGCACCCCGCCCTCCGTTTTGAGGGGGTTGGTGCGCGAGGAGCCCAGGATGGTGCCGCCGCGGGGGAGGATCCCGCGGACGGCGGGGATGTTCAGCGGGACGGTGTCCCCGTCGAGCGGACCGCGCCAGCCGTCCTTGAATCCGATGAACCGGTAGTCGTACTCCTGCTCGCCCTTGCGGACGACGGCCCTGATCACCGCGTTGAGCCCGGGGCAGTCGCCGCCGCCGGTCAGCACTCCGACCTTCATGGAATTTCCCTTCGCCATGACGGTCACGCTAGTGGTGACTCAGGTCACAGCAAGGGTCCAGCGCGGCCCGATTCCGGTGGAATCGGCGGGCGTTGGGTACGCCGTTCACTCGAACGAAGGACGTCGACACGATCGTCCGTACGAAAACCCGACTAAGGCCCGACCAAGGCCCGATGAAAGCGAGTCGGAGGCTGGCTAGGCATCGTCCAGGCCCCGCTCTATCGCGTACCGGACGAGCTCGACCCGGTTGTGCAGCTGCAACTTGCCCAGGGTGTTCTGGACATGGTTCTGCACCGTCCGGTGGGAGATGACCAGCCGCTCCGCGATCTGCTTGTACGAGAGCCCCTTGGCCACCAGCCGCAGCACCTCGGTCTCCCGGTCGGTCAGCTGCGGCGCCTTCGGCTCGTCGGCGGCGGCGGGCGCCGGGTCGGTGGCCAGGCGCCGGTACTCGCCGAGCACCAGGCCCGCCAGGCCCGGGGTGAAGACCGGGTCGCCGACCGCCGTGCGGCGCACGGCGTCGATCAACTCCTGGGCGCCCGCGGACTTCAGCAGGTAGCCGGTCGCGCCGGACTTCACCGCCTCCAGCACGTCCGCGTGTTCACCGCTGGCCGACAGGACGAGGACCCGCAGCGCCGGGTTGGCGCCGACCAGTTCCTTGCAGACCTGGACTCCCGGCATCCCGGGCAGGTTGAGGTCCAGGACCAGGACGTGCGGGACGGCGGCGCGGGCCCGGCGTACCGCCTCGGGACCGTCGCCGGCGGTGGCCACCACGTCGAAGCCCGCGGCGGCCAGGTCGCGGGCCACCGCGTCCCGCCACATCGGATGGTCGTCGACGACCATCACCTTGATCTCGCGCAGTTCGCTCGGCTGGTTCAACTCGGTCCGTTCGTTCATCGGTTGCCCGTCCTGCCCCTGGGTACTTTCAGTTCCACCTCGGTGCCCTGCCCGGGGACGGACACCAGCTCGGCGCTGCCGCCGAGGTCGCGCAACCGGCCCCGGATGGACAGGGCCACCCCCATCCGGCCCTCGCCCTCGGCCTGGTCGAGCCGGCCCGCCGCGAGGCCGGGCCCGTCGTCGCGGACGGTCACGATCACCTCGTCGCCCCAGTCCTCGACCAGGATCCAGGCACTGGCCCCCTCCCCCGCGTGCTTGCGCACGTTGTCGAGGGCGGCGCCGACCGCCGCGGCGAGTTCTCTGGCAGCGGGCACCGGCAGCGGAACCGGGGTGCCCGGCTCGGCGAAGCTGACCCTCGACCCGGCGTGGGGCGCGAGGAGCGTCCGGAGGTCCAGCTCGGCGTCGTCGGCGCCGGGTTCCTCCTCGTCGTACGTGTCCACCAGCGCGCCCCGCGACCCGTCGCGGGAGACCCGGGAGGGGTGCACCAGCCCGCTGGAGACGAGCGTGCGCAGCGCCACCTCCTGCTCACCGGCCATCCGGCCGAGCTCGGCGGCCTCACCGCCCAGTTCGGTGCCGCGCCGCTGGACCATGGCGAGGACCTGGAGGACCCCGTCGTGGATGTCGCGGGCGAGGCGCTCGCGCTCCCGGGTGGCGGCCTCGATCTCCAGGGCGCGGGCCAGGGTGGCCTCGCTGGCCCGGGCGACCTCGACGACGTAGCCGATGGCGATGGAGGCGACCCAGACCAGCAGGACGTTGTGCAGGGTGTCCCGGGTCGGTTCGCCGCGCTGCGCCAGATTGGCGGCGGCGACGAAGCTGGAGGCGAAGCAGGCCCACCGCCAGCCGCCCTTGATGGCGAAGGCGAGGACCGAGCCCGCGGTCCAGATCGAAGGGAGGGTGGGGCCGCCGGAGGCGATCCGCGCGTGCGTGTCCGCGAGCGGGGTGAGCAGGATCCCGACGACGGCGACGGTGAGGTCGGCGCCGAGGAAGCGCTTGGTGCAGCTGGCGGCGCCCGCCACCTTGTGGGAGGTCGCCAGGGTCCAGGCGGCGAGGACGGCGAGGTAGCCGGCCGCGATCCACGGCCGGTCGAACTCCTTGTAAGCGGAGGCGAACAGCAGTACCGCGTAGACCATGGTGATCAGCCGGTAGGTCGTCAGGGCGCGCCACAGCGGCTGTTCGACCGACATGCGTACGACGCGCTCGCGCTTCGCCATCTCCCCCACCCCCGCAGCCCCCGCACCCCCGCGGTGCAAGCAACGCCGCGCTATCCGGCGCTCTTGTCCGCCTTGGCGGCCCTGGCGGCCTTCTCGGCCCTGGCCGCCTTCTCCGTCTTCTCCGCATCGGCGATCTGGCGCTTGGCCGCCGTCGCGTAGATGTCGACGTACTCCTGGCCGGACAGCTTCATGATCTCGTACATGACCTCGTCGGTCACCGAGCGCAGGATGAAGCGGTCGCCGTCCATGCCGTGGTAGCGGCTGAAGTCCAGCGGCTTGCCGATCCGGATGCCCGGGCGCATCAACTTGGGGATCACCTTGCCGGGCGGCTGGATCTTCTCCGTGTCGATCATCGCCACGGGGATGACGGGGGCGCCGGTGGCCAGGGCCACGCGCGCCAGACCGCCCGGCTTGCCGCGGTAGAGGCGCCCGTCGGGTGAACGCGTCCCCTCGGGGTAAATACCGAACAGCTCCCCGCGCTCGATGACCTCGACGCCGCTCTTGATGGCGGCCTCGCCGGCCCCGCGCGCGCCGGAGCGGTCCACGGGGAGCTGGCCGACGCCCTTGAAGAAGGCGGCCGTCAGCCTGCCCTTGACGCCCGGGGAGGTGAAGTACTCCGCCTTCGCGATGAAGGTGACCTTCCGGTCCAGCACGGCCGGGAGGAAGAAGGAATCGGAGAAGGAAAGGTGGTTGCTCGCGAGGATCGCCGGCCCCTCCGCGGGAATGTTTTCGAGGCCCTCCACCCACGGCCTGAAGGCAAGCTTCAGTGACCCGCCGATGGAGAACTTCATTGCGCCGTAGATCAACTCGAAAGCCTTCCTGTGTCTGTCGAACAGACCTTAACCCGTGGCCAAGCCCGGAGCGGCCCGACGACCCTGGTCCGTGTCATCCCGGTCGCGTACGGTGAAGTCACACAGCGCAACGCACCCCGCATCGCCGTCATCCGCCTGAGAACACCCCCTTACCGGCGTACATCATGATCAAGGAGACCCTGGTGCCCGTCCTCCCTGGAGCCGAGCCGTTCCGCCACGAGGGCGGAGAGGTCGGTGTCCTCCTCTGCCACGGCTTCACCGGTTCCCCGCAGTCGCTGCGCCCCTGGGCCGAGTATCTGGCCGGGCAGGGGCTGACGGTGTCGCTGCCGCTGCTGCCCGGACACGGGACGCGCTGGCAGGACATGCAGCTCACGGGCTGGCAGGACTGGTACGCCGAGGTGGACCGCGCGCTGCGGGAACTGCTGGACCGGTGCCGGCAGGTGTTCGTCTTCGGGCTGTCGATGGGCGGCGCGCTCACGCTGCGGCTGGCCGCGAAGCACGGGGAGGCGGTCAGCGGCATCGTCCTCGTGAACCCGGCGAACAGGCTGCACGACCCGTTGGCCGTCGCCCTGCCGGTGGCCCGGCACTTCATCCGGTCGACGCCGGGCATCGCGAGCGACATCGCGAAGCCGGGCTCGGTCGAGGTCGGCTACGACCGGGTCCCGACCCGGGCCGCGCACTCGCTGCGGAAGTTCCTCCAGCTCGTGGACACCGATCTGCCCCAGGTGACACAGCCGGTACTGCTGCTGCACAGCCCGCAGGACCACGTCGTGCCGCCGGCCGACTCGGCGCGGATCCTGGCGCGGGTGTCCTCGACGGACGTCACCGAGATCCTGCTGGAACAGAGCTACCACGTCGCGACGTTGGACCACGATGCGGAGCGGATCTTCGCGGAGAGCTGTGCGTTCGTCGGCCGGCTGGCGGACAGCGTGGGCAGGGAGGGGGCTCGGGCGGGTGGCTGAGCACGAGGAGCAGTCGGGCGGGGTGCCGCCGCTGGACGAGGAAGCGGCGTGGGCGGCGATCGTCGCCGGGTACGGACAGGAACCGCCGGACCCGCCCGGGGCGCGGCCGTTCAGACCGATCGAGAACCTGATGCTGCCGGAGGACGACGTCAAACCGCTGCCGCCGGAGCCGGGCGCCGATCCGGAGCCGGGATCCGAGCCCGAGCCCGAGCCCGAGCCGAAGTCCACGGCCGAGGGCGGGCCGCCCGCCGCCCTGGGCAGCTCGGTGGTCTTCGCCCCGGGCGTGGGCATGGCAGGCCCGCGGGACCATTCGCTGGCCGAGCCGCAGGACGACGACCTGACCCCGGCGGAGGATGGCGGCTTCGTCCAGCCCGATCCGGAGCTCCCGCCCGCGGACGCGACGGCCAAGTTCGCGTGGCTCGCGGTGGTGGGCGGGCCGGTGCTCCTGCTGCTGGCGGTGCTGCTGGGCTGGGAGATGACCTGGTGGCTCACGACGCTGGGCATCGGCGGCTTCCTGGGCGGTTTCGCGACGCTGGTGGCCCGCATGCCGCAGGGCGACGATGACGACGAGGACGACGACCGGGGCCGCGGCGCGGTGGTCTGAGCCCTCCCACGACCGCGCCCCGTCTCCGACGCCCCCGAGCCCACCTCGGGTGCCGTCGCCGTACGAACCCCGCCCGGGTAGCAGCCCGGAATCCAGCCCGCCCGGCGCTTGAGGGCACGGTCGGGGCGGAGCCCGGCCTGCACCCGCCAAGCCCGCCCCGCAAGCGCCCGCAAGGATCCGCACCGCCCCCCGGCCGCATTTCCAGCCCGCCCGGCGCTTGAGGGCAGGGGCAGGGCTACGCCGGGGCCGGGAGGCGGAGGGCTGCCAGGACCGGGAGGTGGTCCGTCGCCGCCCGGAGGTCGGCCGGGGTCACCCCCGGCAGCCCCGCCGGGACACCGCAGCCCAGGACCTCCACCCCCGGCGTGGCGAAGACCGCGTCGATCCGCCGCCGCGGCTCGGCCGGCGGAAAGGTCGGCCCGCCTCCCCACGGCGCCACCGCCCAGCAGTCCTGGAGCTCCGCGGCGAGCCGGCTGAAGGCCGGCCCCTCCGGGTCTTCGTTCAGATCGCCCGCGGCGATCGCGTACGGGACGTCCAGCGCGGCCAGCCGCTCCAGCAGCATCCCGGCCTGCGCCGCGCGCTCCTCGCGCTGGAGCGACAGGTGCCCCGAAAGCAGCCCGACCCGCACCGCGCCGATGCGGACCACGGCCGTGGCGAAGCCCCGCCGGTGCAGCCCGGGCGTCAGCGGGAGCAGTACGTCCTGCGTCCGCTCCACGAAGGCCCGTAGGGAGCACAGCAGCAGCGGCCCGGCCGCCGTCGCGCCGCCGCCGAGGACCACGAGATCGCACTTCGCGGCGAGCCGCGCCGCGTGCTTGCGCCACCGGAAGAACCGCGGCGCCTCCTGTACGCAGACCAGGTCCGGCTGGCACGCCCGGATCACCCTGGCCAGCGCGTCCTCGTCGTCGCGCAGGGAGCGGATGTTGTAGCTGAGCACCCGGATCACGGCCGAGCCGTCCGGCTCCGTACACGGCGTCGGCAGGGTGAGCGTCTGGTTCATGGCGGCAACATACGCAGCTGCCCGCCGCTCCCCAAGGGTCGCGGCGGGCAGTGATGGCAAAGGGAGGGTCAGCCCTGGCGCGCCAGGTCCGCCGCGCCGACGAGCCCGGCCTTGCCGCCCAGCTGCGCGGCGAGGACCTGCGCGTGCGGACGCCAGGCGCCGCCGATCAGCCAGCGCTTGAAGGACTTGCGGATCGGGTCGAGGACCAGGTCGCCCTCGTCGGACACGCCGCCGCCGACGATGAACGCCGACGGGTCGAAGAGCGAGGCCAGGTCGGCCAGGCCCGCGCCGGCCCAGCGGGCCAGTTCCCGGAAGGAGTCGACGGCCACGGGGCAGCCCTGCCGGGCGGCCGCGCTGATGTGCTTGCCCTCGATGCCTTCGGGGGTGCCGTCGCCGAGCCCGAGCAGGATCGTCGCGTTCTCGGGGGTGGCGTTCGCCCGCTGCTTCGCGTACCGGACGAGCGCGCGCCCGGAGGCGTACTGCTCCCAGCAGCCCTGGCTTCCGCACCCGCACAGCAGGCCGTCCGGGACCACGCGGACGTGGCCGAACTCCGCGGCGACACCGAAGCGCCCGCGCCGCAGCTTGTTGCCGATGATGATGCCGCCGCCCAGGCCGGTGCCGAGCGTGATGCAGATGACGTCCTCGTGGCCCTGGCCGGCGCCGAAGCGGTACTCGCCCCAGGCCGCGCAGTTCGCGTCGTTCTCGACGACGACGGGCAGGCCGATGCGCTGCTCGACCTTGTCCTTCAAAGGCTCGTGCCGCCAGTTGATGTTCGGCGCGAAGAGCACGGTGGCGCGCTTGTCGTCCACGTATCCGGCGGCGCCGATGCCGACGGCGTCGATGGTGTGGCTGCTGCTGACTTCGGAGACGGCGGCGCAGATGGCGTCCGTCACTCCGTCCGCGGTCGGCGGGGTGGGCACCTTGTACGTCTCAAGGATGGTGCCCTCTTCGTCGACCACGCCGGCCGCGATCTTCGTGCCGCCGATGTCGACGCCGATGGTGAGTCCCATTAGTCCCTCGGTTTCCGGTCAAACCCCGCCACGGCCAAAGGTACCCGAGGGTGGCGGAGGTTCAGTCGAGATCGATCCGCTGGCTGGGCCCGGCCTCCGGGCCTTCGTCACGCGGGTCACGGTCCCCGGACGCCTGGGGCCCCTGGGAGGGCTGAGGTCCCCGGGGCTCGCGGGGCTCCTGCCGGGGACGGCTGGAAGCGGTCGGCTCCTCCCGGGTCCAGCGGCGCTCGTGGCCCTCGACGGCCGAACGGTAGGCGGCGAGGAGCTCGGAGCCGGCGGCCGCGAGATGCTCGAAGACCTCCGGGTTGCGCTCGACGACGGGCTTGGCGGCGCTCTTCGCCTGGTTGACGAACTGGCGGACCGCGCCCTGGGCGGCGCCGCCGATCAGCGGGCCGCTCAGCCCGGAGACCTTGTCGGCCACGGCCTCGAAGAGCTTGAACAGCTCCTCGGCGGCGTTCCCGGTGGTCCCGGTGGTCCCGCCGCCGCCCTGGCCGCCCCGCAGGCGCTCCTTCTCGGCGGCGAGGTCCTCGGCGCAGGCCTTGGCCCAGGCGTCGTCGTCGGTGGGGCGGTCGGTGGCCTCGCTCATGGCGGACTCTCCTGCGGCGGATGCCGGTCGGCGGTACTGGCTACCTTCGACCGTACCCGAACGGCGGTACGGGGTTCAGCGCGTCCGGGGCCACAGAGCGGGGTCGGGGGTGAAGCGGATGCGGAGCTCGCCTCCGGCCAGGGCGGCGCCGGAGACGGAGCAGCGGCGCAGCGCGGCGGGAAGGGGGACGATTCTGCGGTACGGGCCGGCGGTCAGCAGCAGTTCGTCGCCGCGCCGGATGAGGTCGAGGTCGCTCCTCTGCGCGCCGGGCAGCGGTACCACCCAGACGAGGATCCCCTCCTCGGCGAGCCGGTCCTCGACGGGCCAGGAGGTGCGGGGCGCGGTCCCGTCCGGCACGAGCCCCGCAGCGGTGGCGAGGAGCGCCAGGTCCTCGGGGCCGCGCGGGTCCCGGCCGAGGTGGGGCAGCGGGATCACGGGGGTGTCCGCGGCCCATTCGGCGGCGTACTTCTCCTGCTGGGCGGCGAGTCCGGCGAGCCAGAGGTCGGCGGAGCCCGGCGGCAGGACGCGGTTGGCGAGGACCGCGGAGACGGGCAGCTCCTGGAGCGCCAGTCCCAGCCGCCCCAGCCGCAGGGCGTCGGCGGCGGCCGGGCCGGGCTCGGCGACCAGCCGCACCTCGGTGGTACCGGCCTCCACGACGGCCTGGACGGCGGCCAGCTCCTCGTGCCAGCGCGCGGCGGCCCCGTAGAGCCACTGCGCGGGCATGGGTACGCCGGCGAGCTGGGCCAGTACGGGCCGCAGGGCGCGGGCGGCCTGCCGTTCGGCGGGGAGCAGCCGGGTGAGGTAGCGCCGCAGCTGGGCGGGGAGGGCGAGGGCGGCCACGGTCTGGTGCAGGGGCGGCATGTCCACGACGACGAGGTCGGTCCGCGGTGCCGCGGCGGCCCTGCGCAGGGCGCGCAACAGCGCGAACTGCTCGGCGCCGGGCAGCTCGGTGAGCTCCTCGGACCCGAGCGGCCGGGCCCCGACCATCCCGAGCAGTGCTGAGCCGCGCTCCTGGAGGGCTACGAGTTCCGCGCGGAACTCCTCGCCGGAGTCGATCCGGGCCACGTGGAACCCGGCGGCTACGGGCACGGCCCGCAGTCCCGGCGCCACCTCGGCGGACTCCCCCGTCGGCGCCCCGGTCAGCGCGCCGAGCGGGTCCCCGGGATCGCCGGACAGCAGCAGCACCCGCCGCCCCTGCCGCGCGGCGGCGAGTGCGGTGACCGCGGCCGCCGTGGTGCGCCCGGCCCCACCGGGGCCGGTGATCAGCAGGATGCGCATGGTGCGGGTACTCCGGTTCGATCGTGTTCCACCCCGGCGCGGGCCTCCCGGGCCGGGTTGCCGCGGGCGCGGCGCACCAGCCGGGTGCCCCGTCCCCGGACGGTGCGGACGGCGCGGCAACTCCACCGCGAAGTGCCCTTCGTCACCGTCACGGAGGAGGTCCACAC
>NZ_JBSFTS010000043.1:0-30726 GCF_053591375.1 Streptomyces sp. NPDC003034 | reverse complement strand
GCTATTCCGATGGGGGGGGGGCCCCCCCCCGCTTCAACCACGCGCACCCCCCCCGCCGGGGACAGCCCCCAGCGCCGGGCTGAAACGCGTACCGCGGGGACGAAGGGGCGCCACCAGGCGCCGGTCGCGCTGACGACCGCTCGGGCGTGCCAGGCGCCGCGGTCGCTCCGCACGCGCAGGTGCTCGCCGTCACGGTGGACGCCCGTCACGCGCACGGGCCGCTCGACCGGCAGCTCGTAGCGCTGCTCGTAGTCGGTGAGGTACGCGACCACGTGCGCGGCGTCCGGATAGAGCTCGCCGCCTTGCCGGGCCATGAGCCGGCCGGGCAGGGAGGAGTAGGCGGCCGGGGAGAAGAGGCGGAGCGAGTCCCAGGTGTGCGGCCAGGCTCCGCCCGGGCCCGCCTGGGCGTCGAGGATGACGCACTCGACGCCCAGCCGGCGCAGGTGGTAGCCGGCGGCGAGCCCGGACTGCCCGCCGCCGATCACCACCACGTCGGTGCGCCGCGTCATGAGGAGAGCGGCCGCGCCGTGAACCTCTTGCGCCACGCGAGTGACACGTACACGAGCGCGACCAGGACGGGGACCTCGATGAGCGGGCCGACGACACCGGAGAGCGCCTGACCGGAGGTCACACCGAAGGTGGCGATGGCGACGGCGATGGCCAGTTCGAAGTTGTTGCCGGCCGCGGTGAAGGCGAGGGTGGTGGTGCGGTCGTAGTTCAGGCCGATGGCCTTGCCGAGGGCGAAGGCGCCGAACCAGGTGACCGCGAAGTACACGAGGAGCGGCAGCGCGATCCGGGCCACGTCCAGCGGCTGGGAGGTGATCGCCCTCCCCTGGAGGGCGAAGAGGATGACGATGGTGAAGAGCAGGCCGTAAAGGGCCCAGGGGCCGATCTTCGGCAGGAAGGCGGCCTCGTACTCCTCGCGGCCGAGCCTCTTCTCGCCGAGGCGGCGGGTGAGGAAGCCGGCGACGAGCGGGATGCCGAGGAAGATGACGACGTTGAGCGCGATCTTCCACATGGAGATGTCGAGCCGTTCGCCGTCTCCGAGGCCGAGCCAGCCCGGCAGCAGGTCGAGGTAGAACCATCCCAGCACGCCGAAGGCGATGACCTGGAAGACCGAGTTGAGGGCCACCAGCACCGCGGCGGCCTCGCGGTCGCCGCAGGCGAGGTCGTTCCAGATGATGACCATGGCGATGCAGCGGGCCAGGCCGACGATGATCAGGCCGGTGCGGTACTCGGGCAGGTCCGCCAGGAAGATCCAGGCGAGCGCGAACATGAGGGCGGGTGCCAGCACCCAGTTGACGACCAGTGAGGAGATCATCAGCTTGCGGTCACCGGTGACCGTGTCGAGGCTGTCGTAGCGCACCTTGGCGAGGACCGGGTACATCATGATCAGCAGGCCGGCCGCGATGGGCAGGGACACCCCGCCGATCTCGACGGCGGCCAGCGCGTCGTTCAGGCTGGGGATCAGGCGGCCGAGTCCGAGTCCGAGGGCCATGGCTAGCAGGATCCAGACCGCGAGGAAGCGGTCGAGGGTGGAGAGCTTCGCGACGACCGAGGAGTCCTCGGCGGCAGCGGGAGCTTGGGTGGGGGTCACGGACAGGCCCTCTTGTTCTCGGCAGCGGTACGAGCGGACGCGGCGAGGTCGGCGAACTGGCCGGCGAGCTGGGCGATGACGTCCGGACGCAGCTTGTAGTACGTGAAGCGGCCGCATGGTTCGGTCTCCACGACACCGGCCTCGCGCAGCACCCTCAGATGGTTCGAGAGGTTGGTCTGCTTGGCGCCGGTCTCTTCCACGAGGTGCGTGGTGCACAGGGTCTCGCGGGCGAGCAGGGTCACGATCCGAAGCCTGAGGGGGTCTGCCAGGACTCGGATCAGTTCAGTGTCGACTGACGTCATCATGGGCTGATATTGTCACATCAGCGGTGGGTGATGCCACCGGCTGCTGATGTCAGCGGCATCTGATCCGTGCGAGACAAGAGAGACCTCTGATGTCGGACAAGCCCTCCGTGCTCTTCGTCTGTGTCCACAACGCCGGCCGCTCCCAGATGGCCGCCGCGTGGCTGCGCCACCTGGCCGGGGACCGTGTCGAGGTCCGCTCCGCGGGCTCGGCCCCCGCCGACTCGGTGAACCCGGCCGCCGTCGAGGCCATGCGCGAGGTCGGCATCGACATCTCCGCCCAGACGCCCAAGATCCTCACCGTCGACGCGGTCAAGGCCTCCGACGTGTGCATCACCATGGGGTGCGGCGACACCTGCCCCGTCTTCCCGGGCAAGCGCTACCTCGACTGGACGCTCGAAGACCCGGCCGGCCAGGGCGTGGAATCCGTACGCCCGATCCGCGACGCGATCAAAAAGCTGGTGGAGGACCTGATCGCGGACATCACCCCGCGCTCATAGGAAGCCCGCCGCCGGACCGTGCGGAGCGCAGTCCTCCGCGCGGCCGCCTGGCGCCACCGCCTCAGGCCGAGCACTGGATCGTCACCGCCTCACGCCGTTCGCCGGATCGCCACCATCGCGGCGTCGTCGCCCAGGGTGTTCCCGGCCGCGTGCCCGAGCAAGTCCTCGCACAGGCGGTTCAGGAGGTCGCGCGGCTTCATGCCCGACCAGGCGGCCACCCGGTCCGCGAGCGGATAGAAGGTCCCGGTCGCATCGCGGGCCTCCAGAACACCGTCCGTGTACAGGAGCAGCACGTCACCGGGCTCGAAGGCGAAGGGCTGCGCCGCGAGCGTGGACGCCACCAGCCCGGCCAGCCCCAGGGGAGGCGCCGGATGGTCCACCGCGAGCGGGACGGCCCGGCCGGCGCGGACCAGCAGCGGCGCCGGATGGCCGCAGCTCACGAGGTGGAGCACCGGCGCCCGGTCGGGGATGTCCAGGACGGCCGCGGTGATGAACCTCTCGCTCCGGTCCTCCGTCTCGTCCAGGTCCGGGGCGACCGCCCCCTCCAGGTACGCCACCAGTTCCGGCAGCCCGGCCTCCTGGTGGGCGGCCGCCCGGAAGGCACCGAGGACGAGGGCGGCGTCACTGACGGCCTCCAGGCCCTTGCCCCGCACGTCACCGATGATCAGCCTGGCCCCCGTGGCCGTACGCGTGGCGGCGTACAGATCGCCGCCGATCTGCGCCTCGGCGGCCGCGGCCAGATAGACCGAGGAGACCTCCAGCGGACCGATCCGGTCGCGCAGCGGTCGCAGGACCACCTGCTGAGCGGTCTCGGCCACCGAACGCAGCTGGACCAGCTCCTTCTCGTGCATTTCGCGCAGGTGGGCGAAGAGCGTCACGAACACCGAGATCATGATCAGGGCGATGATCTGGAAGGTGTGGTTCAGGTCCGTCAGGCTGGTACGCGCCATCGCGACCACCGCCTGGGCCAGTACGGCGACCAGTCCGACGAATCCCGTCATCCGGGGCCCGGCGAACGAAGCGGTGACAGCCGGGGCGGCGACCAGGAACGGGCCGAGGTGCACCTCCGGCGGCGCCAGGATGTCGACCACCGTCACCAGGGTGATGAGCCCGAAGGGAACGGCCAGTTGCGCGTGGCGCACCCGGCGGGACTGCGGACGACGCGTGCGGGGAGGCCGGAGATCCATCCCTCCTGCATACACCGCGACCGGGTCACGAGCCTTCGCGCCCGGCCGTGGACGCGGCCACCGTTGACGCCCCGGCTGCCAGCGCCGCGGCCGTCGGCCCTGCAAGCCGGCCGCCGCGGGCCGCGCCCGGCCCGTCGTGGCCCGGACCAGGCGTAATTGAGTACCGGGCGCCCCCTCCCGCACCTGAGAATGGACCATCTCGAACGGGGGAGGAACCCATGAGCCAGGACCACCTGACTCTCCATGACCTGATGCCCGCACAGCAGCTGGCGGACTCGATCGACGCCGGGTACGTCACCCGCAAGTCCCACCCCGAACTGCCGCTGTCCCTCTACACCTACACGCGGACCGCACAGTACGAGCAGGTATGGAACCAGGTCACCACGCGCTGCCGCGGACTCGTCGCCGACGACTCCACCGGCGTCGTCGTCGCCCTGCCGCTGCCGAAGTTCTTCAACGTCGGCGAGCACGCATCGGGCCGGCCGTACGCGCCGGCCCTGCCCGACGAGCCCTTCGAGGTGTACGAGAAGGTCGACGGCAGCCTCGCCGTGGTCTTCCACTACGCCGGCCGCTGGCGGGTCGCCTCCAAGGGCTCCTTCACCAGCACCCAGGCGACCTGGGCGCAGCGCCGCCTCGACGGCAGGGACACCGCCGCACTGCGCCCGGGCGTCACCTACCTCGCCGAGATCCTCTACCCGCAGAACCGTATCGTCGTCGACTACGGCGAGCGCCGGGACCTCGTCCTGCTCGCGGCCTTCGGCCCGGACGGTACGGAGGTCCCGCTCGCCGAGGCCGCCCCCCACTGGCAGGGCATCGGCTCCGTCGTCACCGTGTGGCCGGCCATGCCGATCGACGAGCTGATCGCCCTGACCGAGTCCAACACCATGCCGGGCGGCCGGAGCGCGACGGGCACCGACGCCGAGGGCTTCGTCCTGCGGTTCGCCTCCGGCGTGCGTGCGAAGGCCAAGCTGTCGGAGTACGTACGGCTCCACAAGGTCCTCACCGGCGTCACCGAGCGGGACATCTGGCGCAGCCACGGCATCCAGCGGTTCGCCGCACTCCCCGCCCGGCAGCTCGCCCAGGGCCTCGGCTGTACGGTCGGGGACATCGAGGCCTCGGGAGGCAAGCCGCTCGACGCGCTGCTGGAGCAGGTGCCGGACGAGTTCGACACCTGGGTGCGCGAGGTCGTCGCCCGGATCGAGGACGAGGCCGCGCGGCGCGAAAGCGCCATCGACGAGGCGTTCCGGGGGCTCGCCCACCTGGCCGACGACCGCGCCGCCTTCGCACGCGCCGCGAAGGAACTGAACGACCGCTGGATCCGCGCCGCGATGTTCCTGCGGCTGGACGGGCGAACGACCGAGCTCGTCACCTGGCGGGCCGTCCGGCCGGAAGCGGCCGACCCCTTCACCACCGATGAGGAGAACTGAGCCGTGTCCGAAGTCCCCGTATCCCCCGCACTTCCGGTGGTACACGTCATGACGGGATTGCCGGCCTCGGGCAAGACCACCGCCGCGCGCGCCCTCCAGGCCGCGTCGCAGGGCCGCATGCGCCGCGTCAACCTTGACGACCTGCGGGCGATGCTGGACGTGCCCGTGCCCGTGCCCGTGCCCGTGTCCGCGCCGACGTCCGATTCCGTGTCCCCGCCGACGTCCGATTCCGTGTCCGCGCCCGAGCGCGGTCGCTCGTACCGGCACGAGCAGACCGTACTGGCCATCCAGGACGCGGCGGTGCGGGCTGCCGTCGACGGCGGTTTCGACGTGGTCGTGGACAACACGCACCTCACCTCCCACATCCCCAAGCGCCTCAAGGCCGCGGTCGCCGGGCTCGCCACCTTCGTCGTGCACGACTTCACCGACGTGCCCGTCGAGGAGTGCCTGCGTCGCGACGCCGCGCGGGAGCGTCCCGTCGGCGAGGAGGTCATCCGCATCCTCGCCCAGAAGCACGCCAACGCCAGGAAGGGCGGCTGGCGGCTCAGCGCGCAGTGGCTGAACGACCAGCCGCCCGTGGCGGCGTACGTCCCGGATCCGGCGCTGCCGACGGCGGTGATGTGCGATATCGACGGCACGCTCGCGCTGACCGGCGACCGGGGGCCGTACGACTTCTCGCGCTGCGAGCTGGACTTGCTCAACGAGTCGGTGCGGCACGCGCTGGACGCGTTCCGGCGGGCCGACGGTGACGTGATCGTGCTGCTGTCGGGGCGCGGTGAGGAGCACCGCCCGCAGACGGAGGCCTGGCTGCGGCGCCACGACGTGCCGTACGACGAGCTGTGGATGCGCGCGGCGGGCGACACGCGCCGCGACGACATCGTGAAGGCGGAGCTGTTCGACACGCATGTGCGCCACCGGTACGCGGTACGGGTCTCGCTGGATGACCGGGACCGCGTGGTCGCGATCTGGCGCCGGATGGGCCTGCCGACCTGGCAGGTCAACTACGGCGACTTCTAGCGGCTGCCGCTGCTGTGCCGCCGCCCGCTGGCACCGCTCGCACCCGCCCGGATCCGTCCACAGCGCCCATAATGGTGCGATGAGTGTGCTGATCGTGGATGCCGCGAACGTCGTCGGCTCCGTGCCGGACGGCTGGTGGCGGGACCGGCGGGGAGCGGCCGAGCGGCTGCGCGACCGGCTGGCGGAGCGGGAGGCCGGCGCGCAGGAGGAGATCGTCCTCGTGGTGGAAGGCGCCGCCCGGGGTGTGGAGTCGGTACCCGGGGTACGGGTGGACTCCGCGCCGGGGAGCGGTGACGACCGGATCGTGGAGCTCGCCGCGGCGTTCGCGGAGCGCGGCTGCGTCGTGGTCACCGCCGACCGCGAACTGCGCGAACGGGTCCGGGCGTACGGGGTGGAGTGCGTCGGGCCGCGCACCGTACGCCCGGCGGCGGACTGACCGGGCCGGCATCGGGCGTACCGCACGCGGCCCGACGCCGGCCCGGTCAGGTCAGGTCACATCCGGTCAGGTCAGCGGCAGTACCGCACGGGGGAGAGGTTCTTGACGTAGCGGGCGGCGACCCAGCCCTCATCGATGCTGTCCTCGCCGTCCAGGCGGTACCAGAGGCTGTTGCCGCCGACCCGCTCGCCGTGCT
This sequence comes from Streptomyces sp. NPDC003034, assembly GCF_053591375.1. Classification (NCBI taxonomy): domain Bacteria; kingdom Bacillati; phylum Actinomycetota; class Actinomycetes; order Kitasatosporales; family Streptomycetaceae; genus Streptomyces; species Streptomyces sp. NPDC003034. The sequence continues at coordinate 24,064 of NZ_JBSFTS010000043.1, read as the reverse complement.
TCTTGCACTCGATCACGACCTCCTCGTTCGGCTGCGCCTGGCCGAAGACGTAGGAGTGCGTGTTCGGGTGCTCGCGGATGTTGAGCGGTCCGCGCGAGACGATCTCGCCCGTGGCGAACCGCGGGTTGGGATAGACCTCGTCGAGCCCCCCGGACGAGGGCCCGTCGACGATCTTCCGCGAGGGGGTGTCGGCGACCGGATCGGCGTCCGCGACGGCGGCGCCCGCCCCGAGCAGGCCGAGCGCCAGGCTCCCGGCGGCGAGAGCGAGGATGGTCCTGGTGGGCTTCAGCATGAGCCGGCTCCTCTACGAAGGCATCCGCCCGGCCGCGGCGCACGGCGCGGGTGGCAACCACGCGGTTGCCAGGGACGACTATGGCGAGGCCGGGGCACTGAGACCGGGTGACGCACCGCCGCTTAGCCCGATATGCCCAATCCGCGACATGGCAGGGGTGGGGAACCGGCACGACCTGCGCCGCGAACCCGGCCTCGGCTACCGGTCGTAGAACCCTCACGGGATCGCGAGCCGGCAGGCAGACTGGGTGCCGTGACGACACTGAACAAAGGCGCCAACCTTCCGGTCGTGGCAACCGTCGTGCAGGCCGTCCTCGGATGGTCGCCCGGCCCCGGCGTACCGGACGTGGACGCGTCCGCCCTGCTCCTGACAGGGGGCGGACGGGTCCGCTCCGATGCCGACTTCGTCTTCTACAACCAGCCCCGGCACGCGTCGGGAGCCGTGCGCCACATCGGCAAACAGCACGGCACCGACACCATCGCGCTCGACCTGGGCGCGGTGGAACCGGAGATCGAGCGCGTGGCGCTGTGCGCGTCGGCGGACGGCGGCACCTTCGGGCAGGTGCCGGGCCTGCACCTGCGGCTGCTCGACGCGGTGTCCGGGGCCGAGCTGGCCCGCTTCGACATGGCGGCGGGCGCGGAGACCGCGTACGTGAGCGGCGAGCTCTACCGGCGGGCGGGCGCGTGGAAGTTCCGGGCCGTCGGGCAGGGGTACGCGAGCGGGCTGGCCGGCCTGGCGACGGACTTCGGCATCAGCGTGGACGAAGAGCCGCCCCCGGCCGCCGCGGCTGCGGGGCACTCGGCGTACGCGCCGCCTCCGGCTGCCACCACCCCGCCCACCCCGCCCACCCCCGCGGTCGCAACCGCCGCATCCGCCCCGTCCGGCCCATCCGCTCCTGGCCCCGGGGGGTCCACCGCCCGGATGACCAAGGGCGAGGAGCAACTGCCCGCCGACATGCGCGAACGCCTCTCGCTGCGCAAGGAACAGGTCGCGGTCAGCCTGAGCAAGCAGGGCGTCACGGCCCTGACCGTCCGGGTCATCCTGGTCCTGGACGCCTCCGGCTCGATGACGAACCACTACGCACGCGGCACCGTGGCGGGCGTCGCCGAACGGATGGCCGCCGTCGCCGCGCAGCTCGACGGGGACGGCCAGATGCAGGCCTGGACCTTCGCCTCCCGCCCGGCGCGCCTGCCCGACCTGGTGATCGGTGAACTGCCCGAGTGGCTGCGCCTGCACGTGCGCTGTGGACAGTTCAGCCTGTTCGGCCGCAAGAAGCCGCCCAAGGGTCTGCTGCCGGGCCAGATCGACATGCGTACGGTGGGCATCGGCAACGAGGAGCGAAGGTCATCGCAGAGGTCCGGGCGTTCGTGCGGCAACACCCGGTACCGGAACCGACGCTGGTGCTGTTCTTCTCCGACGGCGGGGTGTACCGCAATGACGAGATCGAGCGGGAGCTGCGCGCGGCGGTCGAGGAACCGGTGTTCTGGCAGTTCATCGGCCTGGGCCAGGCCCAGTACGGCGTGCTGGAGCGCTTCGACACCCTGCCCGGGAGGAGGGTGGACAACGTCGGCTTCTTCGCCGTGGACGACATCGAGCGGATCTCCGATCCGGAACTGTACGACCGGCTCCTGTCCGAGTTCCCGTCCTGGGTACGGGCCGCCCGCCAAGCAGGCATCCTGCGCTGAAGGGAAGAACCATGAGCGACGGCGAGTCCGCGAGTCACGGCCGGTCCGCGAGCGACGCCGAGTCCGCGAGTCACGGCCGGTCCGCGAGCGACGCCGAGTCCGCGCGAGAGGTGTTCGACCAGCTGGGGGAGCGCTATGAGACCGCCTTCGGGCGGCTTCCGGGACAGCTCGCCGCCCTCGACTGGCTGACGGCCCGACTGGCCCCGGGCGCCCGGGTGCTGGACGTGGGCAGCGGTACCGGCCGGCCCACCGCCGAGACGCTGGCCCGGGCCGGGTGCGAGGTGACGGGCATCGACGTCTCGGCCCGGATGGTGGACCTCGCGCGGGCCCGGGTGCCGCAGGCCCGTTTCGAACAGGCCGACGTGAGGACCTACACCCCGGCGGAGCGCGGCTTCGACGCGGTCTGCGCCTTCTTCCCCCTGCTGGTGATGGACCAGCCGGAGGTGGCGGCGGCACTGGACCGGATGGCTTCCTGGGTGGCGCCCGGGGGATACCTCGTCATGGCCACGGTGCCGGGCGACATCCACCGCCTCGACATCGAGTGGATGGGACACAAGGTCACCGTCAGCAGCCTGTCCGAGGAGGAGCACCTCGCACGGCTGGCCGCGCAGGGGCTGGAGGTGCTGCACCACCACACGGCGCTCTTCCAACCCGACGACGAGCTGGCCGGGCCCGAGGAGCACTTCTTCTGCCATGCGTACCGGCCTGTCGCCGCCCCGGTGAAGTAGCGCTGCCCGTAGGGCGGTTGGAGCCGCACCGCGTCAACGTCCCGTACCCCGTACCGGCGGCTGCGCGCGGGGCGGCCGGCGGGGCGGCGGGGCGGGACGGAAAGTTTTTCCGGATCGGCGGCAACCCCGGGGAGGGTCGCGCGTCGTGCGGGGTGAAGGGCGTGGTTCCGCGCCCTCGACCCGACCCTGGAGCATCCCGTGAAGAACCTGAAGCGCGTCCCCCGGCCCGCCTGCCGGTCAGCCGTCACCGCGGCCGTCACCGCGGCGGCCGCCGGGGTACTCGTCGCTCTCAACGGGCCGGCCTTCGCCGCCGCGCCCGCGCCCGCCCCGGCGGCCAGCACCCCGGCCGCCGCCCCGAGCCAGCCCGCTTCCCCGACCCCGGCCAAGCCGAGCGCGGTCCCGAGCGCCGCTCCGAGCACGCTGCCCAGCGCCTCTCCCAGCGCCTCTGCCAGCACCGCTCCCAGTGCGGCCCCGAGTGCGGAGCCGACCCGGGGGCCGGGCTCCGGGCCGCTGCCCTCCGCTTCGCCCGCCGGACCCGAACTCGCGGATACTGGCTCCTCCGAGACCACCACCGGGCTGGCGGCCGGCGCCGCCGTACTCATCGCCACGGGTGCGGGGGCCCTGTACACCGTGCGGCGCCGCTCCAACGGCTGAGGAACCCGTGCTCCACCTCGTACCATCCGCCGGCCCCGCCGTACCCGTCCTCGACCGGGCCCGGCGGGGCCTGTGGTCGTTGCTGCGGCGCGACCGCTCCGCCCCGCCGGCCTCCGCACGGCCGTACGGGACCCCGTACACCTACGACCACGACCGGACGGGCGGCGGCCACGCCTCCGGCCACGGCGATCCGCGGCCGCCGGCGCCGCCCACCCTCACCGAGCTCTACCACGCGCACCGCCTGCGCATGGTCCGGCTGGCGGTACTGCTCGTCGACGACCTGGCCACCGCCGAGGACGTGGTCCAGGACGCCTTCACGGCCCTGTATCGCCGCCACGGGGAGCACATCACGGAGGTCGACAACGCCCTGGGCTACCTGCGCACGGCCGTCGTCAACACCTCGCGCTCCGTGCTGCGCCGCAGACGGACCGCGCGCGCGTGGACACCGCCCCCGCAGGTCGACGTACCGTCCGCGGAGGCGGCCGTCGTCCTGGACGAGGCGCATCGCGAGGTGCTGGCCGCTCTCGCCGGGCTGAGCCCGCGGCGACGGCAGGTCCTCGTGCTGCGGTACTGGGCGGACCTCACGGAGGCGGAGATCGCGACCACCCTCGGCATCAGCCGGGGAGCGGTCAAGTCGAACGCGAGCCGTGGCCTGGACGCACTGGAACGGATTCTGGAGGGACGGATATGACGCGTACGACGCCCGACGGCGAGCGCCCCGTCGAGCGGCGGCTGCGGCAGGCCCTCGACGCGCGTGCGGCCGGTGTCGACCTCCGCCGGCTGCGCCCCGCCGACCCGCCGGGACCGCGTACGCGACGGCACCCCTCGGCGTGGCTGTCGCTGCGGAGCTTCACCCTGCCCCTGGCGGGACTGGCCGCCGCGGCGGCCGCCCTGGTGGGTTACCTGGTGCTCGCCCCGCAGTCCATCCCGGTCCGGCCGGTGCCGCCCGCCTCACCGCCGGAACTCCCGACTCCGGCTCCCGTACCGACGCCCGGATCCGCCCAGGCGAGCCCGTCGTGGCCGCCGACGTCCGGACCCAGCTCCTCCGGGCCTCCCCGGACGGTCCCCACCCCGCCCGTCCCGACCGCGCCCGTCCCCACCCCGCCCTGGCACTCGCCGTCGGCCAGGCCGTCGCCCTCGGGGGCGGCCCTGCCCTCCGGGGCAAGGTCGACGGCCCCGTCGTCGTTCGCCCCGTCCTCGCTGTCCCCGCCGTCACGGTCCCCGTCCACCCGGCCGGAGGTCTCGCCGTCGCCCGGTTCCTAGGTCCTGTCCGGGCGGTCTTCGTGGATCAGGCCGCGTTGTCTGGTGCGGTGCATCGCAAGGCGGAGGGGCGCAGCTCGTACGTGGCCGTACTCGCGCGCTCCGAGCCCCTCCCAGCAGTAGCTGGGGGAGAGGCGCCGTGCCGGGCAGCGCGGGCCCGCGGAGATCGCCCGGACAGGGCCTGGGCGTGCCTGGCAGTCCCCGTGCGGACGGCACGGTCACGGGGCGGGAGCCGTGTTCTCCACCGCCGCGACGAGGGCGGCCAGTTCCGGGGTGCGGGCGGCCTCGTCCAGCGCCTCGCGCAGGGCGGCGTCGTTCGTGGGCCGGGCCCCCTTCAGCAGGGCCAGCCCGGCCTCGCTGACGTCGGTGTAAATGCCCCGCCGGTCGGTGTCGCAGATGTAGCGCTTGAGCAACCCGCGGTCCTCCAGCCTGCTGACGAGGCGGGTCGTCGCGCTCTGGCTGAGTACCACCGAGTCGGCGACCTGGTGCATCCGCAGGTGTCCGCCGGGGCCGCTGTGCTGGCGGCTGAGGACATCGAGCAGCGAGTACTCACGCACGCTGAGCCCGTGTGCCGACTGGAGCGCCCGTTCGATGTGGGCCTCGATCCGGCCGTGCAGCAGGGAGAGGGCGCACCAGCCCTGGGAGCGGGCGGTGAGTGCGCTGTCCGTGGCCGTCATGGGCTCCTCCTGCGATCCGTCCGGTACCTGCACCCCCAGGATAGGTCAACCACGCAATTGCCCGCGCTTGCAAATAATCGGCGTCTGCAATTAATGTGGGCGCACGAAAGCAGCGACAGCAATGGTGTCGGCCGCCCACCAGGGCCACGAGCCGCATGTCGCGTCGCGCATCGGCCGGCCGGCCCCGTACCCAGCGCCGTCGGCACAGCACCTCTCCTGAAGGGCAACTCCCCCTCATGCCTCTCGCACTCCTCGCCCTCGCCATCGGGGCCTTCGGGATCGGCACCACCGAATTCGTGATCATGGGCCTCCTCCCCGAGGTCGCCGGCGACTACGGCGTCTCGATCCCCACGGCGGGCTTCCTGGTCACCGGCTACGCCCTCGGCGTCGTGCTCGGCGCCCCGCTGATGACCGTCCTCGGCACCCGTGTCCCGCGCAAGCGCATGCTCATGCTGCTCATGGGCCTGTTCGTCGTGGGCAATGTCGTCTCCGCGCTCGCTCCCGCCTTCGGCGTGATGCTCACCGGGCGCGTCGTCGCCTCCCTCGCCCACGGCGCCTTCTTCGGCATCGGCTCGGTCGTCGCGGCCGAGCTCGTCGCGCCCGAGAAGAAGGCCGGCGCCATCGCCACGATGTTCACCGGCCTGACGGTGGCCAACGTGGTCGGGGTCCCGCTCGGCACCTTCGTCGGGCAGACTTTCGGCTGGCGCGTCACCTTCCTGATCGTGGCCGCGCTCGGCGTGCTCGGCCTGCTCGGCATCGCCAGACTGGTGCCCGAACTGCCCCGGCCCGGGGGCGTACGGATCCGCCACGAGCTGGCCGCCTTCCGCAACGTCCAGGTGCTGCTCGCCATGGCGATGACCGTCCTCGGCTTCGGCGGCGTCTTCGCCGCGATCACCTACATCACGCCGATGATGACCAACGTCGCCGACTTCGCCGACACCTCCGTCACCTGGCTGCTCGTGCTCTTCGGTCTAGGCATGGTCGCAGGCAACCTCATCGGTGGCCGGCTCGCCGACCGCGCGCTGATGCCGATGCTGTACGTCTCCCTGGGCGCGCTCGCCGTCACGCTGGCCCTCTTTACCTTCACGGCCCACAGCAAGACCGGGTCCGCCGTCACCATCGTGCTCATCGGCGCCCTCGGCTTCGCGACCGTGCCACCCCTCCAGAAGAGGGTCCTCGACCAAGCCGCGGCTGCCCCCACGCTGGCCTCCGCCGTCAACATCGGCGCCTTCAACCTCGGCAACGCCCTGGCGGCCTGGCTGGGCGGCATCGTCATCGCCGCCGGGCTCGGTTGGACCGCACCGAACTGGGTGGGCGCGGCCCTCGCCGCCTCCGCCCTCGCGCTCGCCCTCCTCTCCGGCCTGCTGGAGCGCCGTACGGGGGCCCGGCCGGGCGGCAGCCGCGTCGTCGCGGCCGCGGTGCCCGCCGCCGCCGTCCCCGCCCGCCACTGACCCGGCGCACGGCCCGAAAACCGAGCCACCGAGCCCCGCCGGCGGCCACCTGCTCGCCTTCCGCCGCGACGACCGGGCCGTGCTGATCTCCGGCGAGACCAGCACCCGCAAGGCCTTCACCGCCCTCCGGCTGAACGCTCCGACCGCCGACCTCGTCGAGGCGGCCCGGCCCGGCGGCCTCCTCCACACCCCTGCCGACCGCCCTCGACAGGCCGCTGCTCTTCGGCGCGGGCGGGCTGCCCGTCCACCGCGAGGGCCGCCTCATCGGCGCCGTCGGCGTCGGCGGCGGTGCCCCCGACCAGGACCACGAGATCGCCGCCGCGGCCCTCGCCCACCTCGGCTGACCGGGCCGGCCCCCGCACCGGGTCGCGCGCCCGTGTCCCCCGTGCCAGGTTGGTACGGGGGACACAAGTGGCAGGGCACAGGTGCATGATGCGCAAACGGAAGCAGCACAGGAGAGCCCGCGCACGCGTGACGGCCATGGCCGCCGCGCTGGTCACCTTCGCGGTCCCCGCCTGCACGGCGGCCTCGGACGGCGCCCGGGCACCCGCCGCCCCGACCCCCGGCACCAGCGCCCCCACGAGCCCGACCGCCCCGACCGCCCCGGCCACCCCGGGGACGGCCGAGGCCGCGCCCTCCCCGACGTACCCCCTGTCGAGCGCCCCGCGTACCGTTCCGGCCGTACGGGAGCACACCCCCGGCCGCGGCCCGGGCTGGAAGCCCGCCCCCGACGCCCGCGTCGTCGTCGCGGCAGGTGACACGGCCGCGCTGGCGGACGAGGGCAGACTGCTCGCCGGTGAACTGCGCCTGGGCTTCGCGGAATCGGGCGCACCCCGCCGCGGTGACGTCGAACTGTCGCTGGGCGACAAGGGCTCCGGTCCGCCGGAGTCGTACAGCCTCGCCGTGCAGAACGGCCAGGTCCGTATCACCGGCCCGGACGAGGCGGGGGTGTTCTACGGCACGCGCACCCTCAAACAGGCCGTCACCTCGGGTGGTTCGGCTCCCGAGGGCACGGTGAACGACGGCCCGGCCAAGCCGCAGCGCGGCCTCAACCTCGACATCGCGCGCAAGCACTTCACCCCCGACTGGATCGAGGACCGGCTGCGCGAGATGGCCGACCTCAAACTCAACCAGCTGGGCCTGCACTTCTCCGACGACCAGGCCTTCCGGATCCAGTCCGACAGCCACCCCGAGATCGTCTCCACCCCGCACCTCACCAAGGCGGACGTACGCCGCATCACGGCACTCGCCGCCCGCCTGCACATCACCGTCGTCCCGGAGATCGACTCGCCCGGCCACCTCGGCGCGGTCCTGCGCGCCCACCCGGGCCTGCAACTGCGGGACGTACAGGGCAGGGCAGTGAAGGGCGCGGTGGACATATCCAACCCGGCGGCGGCCGAGCTGATCGACGAACTGCTCCGCGAATACCTGCCGTTGTTCCCCGGCTCCGGGTGGCACCTGGGCGCCGACGAGTACCAGGCGCTCGTCGTCCGCGACCCGGAGGCATCCTTCCCCCAGCTGGCCCGCGCGGCGCAGCAGCGGTACGGAGCCTCGGCGCGGGTCCAGGACCTGGCGACGGGCTGGCTCAACGACCGCGCCGCCGTCGTACGGCCGTCGGGCAAGGCGCTCAAGGCATGGAACGACGGAATCTTCGCCGGCGGGGTGGCGTCGGCGGCCAAGGACATCCAGGTCGAATACTGGACCGGAAAGGAACTCGGCGCCCGCCCGCCGCTGGAGTACTTGCGCGAGGGCCGCGACGTCGTGAACCTCAACGACGAGTTCCTCTACTACGTGCTGGGTGAACCGAACCAGTTCACCTACCCCACGGGCCAGCGGATCTACGAACAGTGGACCCCGCTGGTGCTGCGCGGCACGGCCGCCGTGCCGGCGCGGTACGCGAACCAGATACTGGGCGCACGCCTCGCCGTCTGGTGCGATCTGGCGGGCGCCCAGACCCAGGCGCAGGTCGCCTCGGGCATCCGGCTGCCACTGGCCGCGCTGTCCCAGAAAGTCTGGGACGACGGCCCGCCGCCCCAGCCCTGGACCGGCTTCAAGGCCCTCGCCGACCGGCTGTAGCCCGTACGCGGGCGTCCGGCTCGGCGTCCGGCACGGCGGGCGGTGCTAGGCGGCTACGACCGGCCCGCGCGGTCCCGGCGCTGCCAGCGCCGCTGTACCGCCTGGACGACCAGCGGCAGCGCCGTGACCACCGTCAGGATCCAGGCGCCCGCGAAGCCCCAGATCAGGGGTGGAGCCACGGTGACCGAGGCCGCCACCAGCAGCGCCACCGTCACCGCACCCAGCAGGCACGCCGCCACCAGCCGGTGACGCCGCGGCGGCGCAGAGCGCAGGATCCGGTCCAGGGAACGGTCACCCTTGAGATGGGCTTCGATCGCGGAGAGTGCGCGCTGCTCGCGATCCGAGAGTCCGGCTCCGTCCATGACGACGTACCTCCATCGGCTGCTGCCGTCGGGCGCGGACTGACCTGCGAATACCCGTCCTGGCACGGCCCAATCCCGGCATGGCCGGCACGGCGGCGGCCGCCGCGTTCCTCCAGGTCTCACCACGTCACACGAGTACGCGGCACGCGGCTCACCAGATGGAGGCGACCCACTCCGGGTGGTCGATGAACGGATTGCGATTGTGCTGGTAGGTGTCGAATATGACCTGGTTGCGGCGCTGCTCGAAGGCGTCCGGCGGGTCCTGCTGGTGCCACTGCTTCAGGACGCTGATACGGCCCGTGGCGGGGGCGGAGCCGTTGTTGACGGAGTCGTTGACTTCCAGGTCGGCGAAGCCGTCACCGCCGTCGTAGCGCACGGCCATGTAGAGCAGCATGCGCGCCACGTCGCCCTTGACCGCGTCGCGCGGCTCGAAGGAGTCCGTGTCGGTATAGCTGCCCGGCGCTTCCGCGACGGGGCTCCCTCCCATGTCGAAGTCCTTGTTGCCGCGGGTGCTGTTGACCGTCACGTCCTCGGGGCGCAGGTGGTGCAGGTCGGTGCCCGGGCCGGTGGCGGTGCCGAAAGCGCCGTGGCTCTGGGCCCAGACGTGCTCGCGGTTCCAGTCGTCGGGGTCTCCGCCGTTGGTGGCCTTGGACTGGGACCGGCCGGAGTAGAGGAGGATGACGTTGCCGGGATCGGCCGGGTCCTGGTCGGTCACCTTCAGGGCGTTCCACACGCCGGCGTAGCTCAGCTTCGACTGGTTCTTGACGATGTCGTGCAGGGCGGACTTGAGCGCTGCTCCCGTCTTGCCCTCCGCGGCGGCGTAGTACGTGTCCGCCGCGGAGGCGGTGCCGGCCGCTGTGGCGGCGGCGTGGGGAGCCGCCGTCCGCTCCTGGACGGCGGAGGCGGTGGCCGGTACGGCGAACAGTGCCGCCGCGGCGAGGCCGGCGGACCAGGGAGTCAGGCGCGAGATTCTCTTCACGTGGGGGTACCTCTCCACACGCACCGTCCCCGCGGCGGTGTTGGCGGGGTGTCAGGTGGCAGGAAGAGGGTCACATTGTCATGTGCAGTTCAGGTAAAGAACGCGTGTCCCCAGCGTGGATCTTGGTGGGTGTGAAACGGATGTGTCAGCTGCCCAGGGCGAGCTGCGGGGCCGGCTCGTACTTGTAGTCGGCGCCGAAGTTCTTCTTCACGGCCGCTTCCCAGGATCCGTCCGCGGCCATCTTCTTGAGCGCCGCATTGATCTTGGCCCTGAGCTCCTTGTCGCCCTTCTTCAGGCCGATGCCGTAGTTCTCGTTGCTCAGGCTCAGGCCCGTCAGCCTGAACTTGCCCTCGTTGCCCTTCCTGGCCGCATAGCCGGCCAGGATGGAATTGTCCGTGGTCATGGCGTCGACCAGGTTGTCCTGGAGTGCGACGAGGCACTCGGAGTAGCCGGCGAGCTCCAGCGGGACGCTCGCCTTCGGGGCGAGGTTCTTCTTGAGGTTCTCCGCCGAGGTGGAGCCGGCCACCGAGCACAACCGCTTGCTGTTGAGGTCCTCCGCCTTGGTGATGCTGGTGTCGGAGGCGCGGACCAGCAGGTCCTGGTGCGCGAGGAAGTACGGGCCGGCGAAGTCGACCTTCTCCTTGCGCTTCTCGTTGATCGAATAGCTCGCGACGACGAACTTCACCTCGTTGTACTGGATGAGCAGCTCGCGGTCGTTGCTGTAGACCTGCTTGAACTGGATCCGGTCCGGCTTGTAGCCCAGTTCCTTCGCCACGTAGGTGGCGACGTCCACGTCGAAACCGGTGAACGTGCCGTCGGGCTCGCGCAGTCCCATGCCCGGCTGGTCGAACTTGATGCCGATGGAGAGAGTCCCCTGGTCCTCGCTGTCACCGCCGCACCCTGAGGCGGTCAGGACGAGCGCGATCACAGCGGCGACCGCACCGGCCTTGGGAACCTTCATGCTGAACTCTTTCCTTCGAACGCGGGCCGCGCCCGGCTGCTTCCCAGCGGTGGCTGGATCAGGCATCACCGGACGCGGGACCGCGCGCTACTCGACACGTGTACGAGGAAGCTAGGAAGGTGACGGGTGCAGCGTCACTAGATCTGAGCAAAACTTGAGGATAACGATCCGGTTCAGCCGCTGATTCTGCGGTGGACCGGGGCTGTGGCGGGACAGAAGCGGACCGGGCCCGGGGACGGATCGGCGGGGCGGTGGCCACATCCCCTGGGCGGAGCCGGCGCCCGGGCACGTGGAGCCGCTCCAGGGGGCAGCGCGGCCGGGCAGGTCCGTACCGGGAGGCGACGGGTGACAGGGCGCCGGACTGGCCGGGAACGTATGGTGCTTCGGCCCGCTCGGGGCGCGGACATGGGACGATGGCCAAGGTGATGCCCGGTGTACGGAGGGGGAGTTCGGTGAGTGGTGTACGCAAGGGCCTGGGCAAGGTGGAGGTCGCGCTGCGGTGGGACCCCAGTCGCGCCGGCACGCCCGCGCACGACCTCGACATCGTCGTCGCGGTATACGGCACGGCGGACCTCTACGGGCAGCCGGCCTACCTCGTCCACTTCGGCAGCCGGTCGCCCGACGGCACCATCACCCTCAACCGGGACAGCCACACCGGGCAGGGCTTCGGCTTCGACGAGGTGATGACGCTCGAACTCGACCGCATGGCAGCGGAGTTGCGACGCGTCGTGGTGGGGGTCGTCATCCAGGACTCCGCCGCGGGCGCCGGAGCGGGCGCAAACGGTACGAGGACCTTCGCCGACATCGAGGGCACGGGAGTCCGGATCCGCGAGGGCCATACGGACCTGGCCCAGACCGGCTTCGAATCCATCCCGGCCGCCACCGCCGCCACGGTCGCCGAGTTCCTCCGCGACGGGTCGGGCGGCTGGACGCTGAAGGCGGAGCTGCACGGCTACGACGTCGGCCCGGAGGAGTTCGCCCGGACCATGGGCGCCGTCCGGTCCTGACCGCGAGGGCGGTCGGACCGGACGGCGCCCGAAGGCGTACGGATGGATGGCCGGACGGGGTTACGAGCAGGTGGCGCCGTCCGCCGGGACCTTCCCGTCGATCAGGAACTCGTCGACGGCCTTGGTCGCGCAGCTGTTGACCCCGTAGGTCCCGTGGCCCTCGCCCTTGACCGTGAGGCCGATGCCCACGCCCTTGCCGAGGGCGTCCGCCATCCGGCGGGCGCCCTCGACCGGCGTGGCCGGGTCACCCGTGTTGCCGATGACGACGATCGGCGCGGCGCCCGGGGCGCTCACCTCGGGCGTGGCCCGCTCACCCTTCACCGGCCAGTCGTGGCAGCCGGTGGTCAGATCCTCGGCGTCGAGGTCCCCGAAGACGGGCGAGGCCTTGCGGTATTCGGGAAGCAGGGCGGCTGCCTGCTCGGCGGTGATCCGGGTGCTGTCGTCAGCGCAGCTGATGGCTCCCTGGGCGCCGGTGGAGTTGTCGTAACGGCCCTTCTCGTCACGGCCGTTCATGGCGTCGGCGTACGCGAGGAGGATATTGCCCGTGCCCTTCAGCTGCACTTCGCCGATCCCCTGCACCAGGTGGTCCCAGCTCTCCTCGCTGTAGAGCGTGGCGATCATCCCGCTGCGTGCCTGCCCGGCGGTGAGCTGGCGGCCGCTGTCCGTCGTGGCGGGCTTCTTCTCCAGCTTCTCCAGCATGGCGTTGATGCGCTTGACGCCGCTCGCCGCATCGGGCCCGGTCGGACAGTTGGCGGCGTACTCCTTCACACAGAACCGCATGGCGTGCTCCAGGGCGAGCTGGAAGCCCTTGAGCTGGCCGAGGCGCTGCTGGACGGTGTCCTGGGTGGGGTCGACCACGGCGTCGAAGACGGTACGGCCGACGTTCTTCGGGAAGAGGTGGGCGTAGACCCCGCCCAGCTCGGTGCCGTAGGAGATGCCGAAGTAGTTGAGCTTCTGATCGCCGAGCACCTGGCGCATCAGGTCCAGGTCGCGGGCGGCGTTGGCGGTGCCCACGTGCGGAAGGATCTTCGCGGAGTTCTGCTGGCAGCCGGCCGCGAACCGCTTCCAACTGGCCGTCGCGTCGTCCGAGGCGTTCAGCTCGTCCATGGTCTTGTCGTCGACGCACGTGACACCGGCGCTGGCGCCCACGCCGCGCGGATCGAAGCTGACCAGGTCGTACGCGGAGTTCAGCTTCTTGTAGTCCTTCGCGGCGAGCTCGGGGAGGGTCTTCACGCCCGAGGCGCCGGGGCCGCCGAAGTTGTAGACCAGGGATCCGATGCGCTTGCCCTGGTCGGTTGCCTTCTTGCGGATCAGGGCGAGGTCGATGGTCTCGCCGGTCGGCTTGCCGTAGTCGAGCGGAGCCTTCATGGCGGCGCATTCCCAGCCGGCGCCGGGGGCTTCGCCGCCGCCCTGGGCCACCGAGGGGGCGGGGCAGGCCCGCCAAGTGAGCTGCTGGGCGGTGAGGGCGGCGGGCAGGGCGACCGGAGCGGGACTCGCGGAGGCGGAGCCGGCGGGGTTCTTGCCCTTCTCGGAGCCGTCCTTCTTCTCGCCGCTACCGCATCCGGTGAGGGCGGCGGCCGTCAGGAGTGCCGCGGCGGCGACTGCCGCGGAACGGGCCGGCCGTATGAAAGGGGACATATGGGTGCTCCTGGTGCTGCGGCGGGAACGTCAAGGCCTCGCGGCGGCGTGGCTGGCGAAGACCCGACGGAACCGTACAGGGGCGGAGGGAGGCATTCCGGACCCGGTACCCGTTCCAATCCGCACCTCCGTGAGAGAGGGCTCGCGGGTCCACCGGGACCGGGTGGCGGCCGCTCCTCAAGGAGAGGCCGCCACCCGGTGCGGGTGGCGCGCTGCCGCCGTCCCCACGAGGCAGCGCGGGCAGGCAGCCGTCCGGTCATCGGGGACGGCGGCCCGCCGGTTCAGAGGGCCTGTGGCGGTGCCAGGCCGAGTGCCGGGAGCAGGGACACGTCGACGAACCGGACCAGGTAATCGGCGTCGGCGTACCGCCCCTCCAGAACGGGCCGGATCCGGAGCACGCCCATCAACTGCGCCGGCAGGAACTCCACGGCCGGATGGTCCGCGGCGATCTCACCCCGTGCCACTGCCCGGCGCACCATCGCGTCGAAGGCCGCCAGCTCCGGCTCGACCAGAGCCTCGCGCAGGGCCGCCTGCAGCTCCTCGTCACTGAGCACGGCGTGTCCGAGGGCCTGCGTCAGCCGGGTGTCCCGCCCCGACGTGCCGGCCGCGATCCGGGCCGCCTCGCGCAGGTCGCCCGCCAGTGTGCCGGTGTCCACCGCGACGAGCGTACCCCGCCGGCCCGCCCGCAGGGCGGCGGCGACGAGCTGCGGCTTCGTCTTCCACTGCCGGTAGAGCGTGGACTTGCCGCAACTGGCCCGGGCGGCGACACCCTCCATGGTCAGGGCCTCGTAGCCGTGCTCCCGCAACTGCTCCAGGACCGCGTCGAAGAACTCCTGCTCCCGCTCCGGGGTGATCTTGGAGCGGCGCGCGGTGTTCGGCGTCGACGTCATGGGGTGCGGCTCTCCTCGATGGCTCCTCGGCGGGGGCTTCCGTGAACCCGAGTGTACGGGAACGCGAGCGTATCGGTACACCCGCGTATCGATACGAGAATGTATCGATACACTGGCGTGTCGATGTGTGCGCGGCTCCGACCAGCCGCTGCCGCTCTGCGCGTACAGGAAGAGAGGCCGGGGGATGACCTCCCAGACCACACCTGCCGGACGGGCAGCCGGACCGGCAGACGGACGGATACCCGGACGGGAAGCCGGTCCGGCGCCCACGCCCACCGCCACGGCACGGACAGCGGTACCGGCAGCGGCAGCGGCAGCGGCCGCGGCAGCCGGGCGCGGGGCCGCGCGCCGCCGCCTCATACGCGAGCTGCTGCTCGTCGCGGCCCTGTTCACCGTCTACAAGGCGGGCCGGATGCTCTCGACGGGCCGCACGGACGAGGCCTTCCGCAACGCCGCCCGGGTGTGGGACACCGAGCGCACCGTGCGCCTGCCCGGCGAGGGCTCGGTACAGCGGCTGCTGCTGCACGGGGACACCCTCGTCCACACCGCGAACACCTACTACGCGGCCGTCCACTTTCCCGCCACCGCACTCTTCCTGATCTGGCTCTACGTCCGGCGCCCCGACCACTACCTGTGGGCGCGCCGGGTCCTCGCCGTGGTCACCGGAGCCGCCCTCGCCCTGCACCTCGCCTTCCCCCTCGCGCCTCCGCGGCTGCTGGGCGCCGCGCACCTGATCGACACCGGCCAGGTCTACGGCCCGACCGTCTACCGCGCCGCGCCGGCCGCCGACACCCTGGCCAACCAGTTCGCCGCGATGCCCTCACTGCACTTCGGCTGGGCCCTGATGCTCGCGCTCGGCATGATGGCCGCCACCGGATCCCGGACCCCGTCCGGGATCGTTCCCCGCCGATGGGGGGCGCTGTGGCTGCTGCACCCGCTGCTGACCCTGCTCGTGATCGTCGGCACGGCGAACCACTACTGGCTCGACGCGGTCGTCGCCGCCGTCCTGCTGGGGGCGGCGCTACTGGTGATCCCGCGACCGGGTGCCGCAGCCACGGCCTCGGCCACGTCCCTGCCCATCGCTACGGGTACGGCCACGGCCGCCGGCGCCGATACCCGTGCCGATACCGGAGGCGGCGCCCATGCGGCCGCCGTTACGGGTGACGCCGCCGATGGACGCCGAAAGCCGCACCCGGGCCCCGTACCGGCGGCCGTAGGGGCCGGGCGATGAACGCCACCGCCCTCGCGGTCCTCCTGTGCCTCGCCTCGGCCGTCGCCTACGCGGCGGCGGCCGTCGCCCAGGAGCGGCTGGCCCACGCCGCCGCCGCCCGCGGCGCCAAGGCCCTGCTGGGCTCCGGCACCTGGTGGTGGTCGGCCGGGCTGAACGGGGCCGCCGCGCTGCTGCACGCCGCGGCCCTCAGGTACGGGCCGCTCACGCTGGTCCAGCCGCTCGGCGCGCTCACCCTCGTGGCCGCCGTACCGCTCGGAGCACGCGGCGCCGGGCGCCGGGTCGCGGCCACCGAGTGGCGGGGCACCCTGGCCACCGTCGCCGGGCTCGGGCTGCTGCTGCTCCCGGCCTCCGGTCCGACGCCGGACGACACCCTCACCCTGGCCGAGGCGTTCACCGTCTCCGGTGCCACGGCCGCCGTGATCCTGCTGCTGACCGCCGCCAAGGACCCGCGCTCGGGGCTGCGGCACGCGACGGCTTCCGGAGTGGCCTCCGCCGCCGCCTCCGCCCTGACCCAGACCGTGGCCGTGGCGGGCGGACGGGGCGGAGCCCTGCTCAGCGTCCGGGTGTTCGCGGTGGCCGTGCTCGTCCTGGTCTTCGCGGTCGGCGGGATGCTCCTGTCGCAGCGGGCGTACCGGGGCGGGCTCGGCGCCCCGCTGGCCGTGGTCAACCTCGCCAACCCACTGGCGGCGGCCGCCATCGGCATGATCCTGCTCGGCGAACGGCTCCAAGGCGGTGTGGCGGGTGTGCTGCTGGCCGTGGCGGGAGCCGTCGCGGCGGCGCGCGGGGTACTGCTGCTGACGCGGGCGCCGGGGCCTTCGACTCCGTCCGCTGCCGCTGCGGCCGCCGTGGGTTCGGTCGGGTCCGTGGGTTCGGTCGGGTCCGTCGGTTCGGTGGGTTCGGTCGGTTCGGTGGGTTCGGTCGGTTCGGTGGGACCGATGGCTTCCGCCGTGCCGGTCGGCCATGTGACAGCATGAGCGGCATGGCTGCTGACGGATCGTATCTTTCCCTGTGGTCCAAGGACTCCGTGCTGTCGATCGGCTCCGTCGGTTCCGTGCTGTCCATCGGTTCCGTGGGCTCGGCGCTGTCCATCGGCTCCATCGGCAGCATGCTGTCGGCGGCCTCGATCGGCTCCGCGCTCTCCCTCGGCTCGGCGGCCTCCTGCCTGAGCGCCGGCTCGCTGCTCTCCGCCCGGTCGGCCTTCTCGGTGCTCTCCTGGCGCTCCCGGGGCGGACTCATGGCGGCGGGCGCAGCCGCGACCATCGGCGCGGTCGCGCTGCTGCGGCCCGGTCACCGCTGACCGGCCGCTGACCGGCCGACGAAACGTGCCCCACCGGCCGTCGCCGACCCCCCGCCCAGAACCGGACCGGCCCCGGCTGCGTCCTCGGTGGAGAACGTCTGCGCGAACGAAACGGAGTGACGGGGCATGGGGATCATCGGCTGGATCATCCTGGGACTGCTGGCCGGAGGCATCGCCAAGGTGGTGCTGCCCGGCCGTGATCCCGGCGGCCTGATCGGTACCACCCTCATCGGCGTGGCCGGGGCCTTCATCGGCGGCTGGCTCTCGGCGAAGTTCCTGGACCGGCCGATCCGGACCGAGTTCTTCGACATGGCCACCTGGGGCTCCGCCATCGCGGGCTCACTGGTGCTGCTGATCGGCTACCGGATCCTGTTCGGCAATTCGCGCGACTGAGCACCGGCCAAGCCGTACGGCGCCCCTCAGGCGGTGACCTCCCGCCCGACGCCGGGGCACGCACCCGGGCAGGGGCGCGATCAGGCCAAGCCCGGACCAGCGGCCCTGGCGGCGCCCGGCCCGGACGGCTTTGACTGCGGGCCCATGAGACCCGGACGACACAGGTTCGCGCGCCTGATCGGCGCACTGACCCTCGCCGCCGCGACCCTGGCCGGCGCCGCGGGACCCGCGACCGCCGCCCCGGCGGCGGCCCACGCCACGGGGGACGGACCGGCTCCGCCCGCCGAATTCGGCACCGACTGGCACGACCCCCTCACCGCGGCCCCGCCCGTGGCCCGGCCCGCGACCCGGTCCTGCCGGATCACCCTCGCCGAGGCGCAGTTCCGCGACTTCACGCCCTACCGGGGGAGTTACCGGCCACCGACCGGCTGCGGCTCCGACGGCTGGGCCAAGGTCGTGCTGCGCCTCGACGGCAAGGTCAAGGGCCGCCAGTACGACCGCCTCGGCCACCTCTCCCTCGGCGGCGTCGAGATCTTCCGCACCTCCACCCCCCAGCCCTCGCCGGACGGCATCACTTGGTCCGTCGAGAAGGACGTGACCCGCTACCGCGACTCGCTGGCCCGTCCGCAGCCCGTCGAGATGCTCATCGGCAACGTCGTCAACGACACCTACACCGGGGTCATCGACGTCAAGGTCACCCTCACCTTCTATGCCGCCGAGGGTGCCACCGGACCCGCCGCGACCCCGGACCGCGTCCTTCCGCTCACCTCCCCGGCCGTCACCACCCCGCGCAACACCGAGCGGCTCCTCGCCGAGGTGTACGCCACGGGCTCGGGCGGCGGCTGCGAGGAGTACTGGTACATGACCACGCCGGACGCGGCCCCGTACTCCTGCAAGGCGGCCGACGGCCCGTACCGCGAGGTCCGCATCTCAGTCGACGGCCGGCTCGCCGGTCTCGCCGCGCCCTTCCCCACCGTCTGGACCGGAGGCTGGGCGGCGAGCCGGGAGTCGGCATTCCCCCGGACGCCACAGCGGTGAGCTTCGGGTACAGGGCTTTGAGGAGGGCGGCGCGGCGGGGTGCGCTGGTCCCGACCCGGGTTCCGGGCGGCAGTTCGGCGAGGGTCATGGGCGGCTGGCTGGCCGGCGGGCAGGACCAGGACGTCGCGGGCGTCCTCGCGAGGGAGGACGGCGCCGATGGCCATGCCGGGGGCCCGGTCGTGGGGTCCGGGAAGGTCCTTGGCGCAGGCGATGGTCGCGGTGACGCGGCCGTCGAGGAGGTGCTCGTCGGCGCGGCGGGTGAAGGCGCCTTCTGCAGACGGTGCCCGCGTGTTGCCACTTGGCCGGTCGCGGCACCAGGGCGAAGGACTCCCGGCACGTGATCATGGGCTGATTGCCAAGGTAGTTGGACTACCACTACGTTCCTGCCTGACTGGAAGAGACAGGGGGCAGGGTGGAGACTTTGGCGGACGGGGACGCCGCATGACGCTGACCCCCACCTTCAACGACTTCGTGACGTCACGCTGGCCTCAGCTGCACCCGGGTGACACCAACGCGGATGCCCAGTGGGCGGTCTACGACCAGGCCGTGTCCGAACGCGTGCAGGCCATGCTGGCGGATCCCTTTACTGAGGGCCACCCTGGGATGGTGACCGACATCCTGGCGGAGGACGTGCTGGAGACATTCTTCGGCCCCGAGTGGGTGGCGAAGAGGTTCGCGCAGGCCGACACGCGTGGCCCGGACGATCCGCGATGGCTCCTCCCCGCCCACCGCAGGCGCGAGCTGGCCCGACGGGTCTACGAATTTCAGAGCTTCCCCTGGTTCCAGGACTTCCTCGACCACACCCGCACCAACGACATCGCCTCCGCGTTGTACGAAGGGGACGTGTTATCGGCCCTCATGCACTTGCCCGCCACCGTGACACGAAACAAGGCAAAAGGCGTAAAAGGGGAAGACTTTGACGTCCTTGTCGAGTTTCCCGGCGAGCGGGCCCGCGTGCCCGTGGAGGTGAAGAACAAGGACGATGACGCGGCATTCTCCGAAACCGCCGTCCGCCAGATCCTCAAGAAGGCGGCAACCCAGCTGCCCAGGGGAGAGATCGGGTGGGTCTTCCTCCGGATCCCCACGGCCTGGGTCGGGGGGCGGCTGGAGGAGGAGTATCCCGAGATGTTGCACCACGCGGTGCGCCAGACCTCGAGGATCGGTGCCGTCTTTACCGCCATCGACAAGTTCCGCCTGAATGCAGATCGCGGCAAGGTCTCAACGAGCAGGTTCTGGCACTACTTCCCCAGCGACGATGCACCGCCAGCCCTACGTAAGACCAGCTTCGATCTCTTCAGACTGCTCGATCAGGGGATGGACTACTTCGCGCCACGGGCCCCCTTCTGAGGCAGCCAGGGGCAGGTTGGTGCCCGGTTCTCGCAGACGCGGGGCGGCTTCGCCCGGGACGTCGCCGAGCGGGTGACTCCCAGCGGCCCGTACCGCCGGACGCAGTGCCGGTCCCGCCTCCCCCGACGCCACGGTGCCTGGTCCCCGAATCCCGCGCCGCCGCTCCGGGCCCCATCGACCTCCCCGGAACGCTGCTGGCCGCTGCCGGACTGCTCGCCCTCGTCTGGGCCATCATCGAAGGGCCCAGCCTTGGTTGGACCAGCCCTCCCGTCCTCGCCGCCTTCGCCGCTGCCGCCGTACTGAACAGTTGCTTCCTGTTGTGGCAGGCCCGCTGCCCACAGCCAATGCTGCCCCTGCACTTCCTGCGCGACATGCGCATCAGCGGCAGCGCACTCGCCCTGTCACTGATGGCCTTCGCATTGCTCGGCGCCCTATTCGTCCTCACGCTCTACCTGCAAGGCATCCTGGGCTACACCCCCCAACAAGCCGGCATCCGCACCCTGCCGCTGGCAGCCGCTCTGGCTGTGGGGGCAGTGACCGCCCTTCCGCTCCTCGCCCGGGGAGGAGCGAGCGTCTCCATCGTGTCGGGAATGGCCTTGGTCACTGCCGCGTTCGGGGTCCTCGCCACCACCGAGACCGGCTCCGGCTACCCCCGCCTGGCCCTCTTCCAACTCATCGCCGGATTCGGCGCAGGTCTGATCGCCACAGCCGGCACCGAGACCGTCATGGCCACCATCCCAGCCGATAAAGCGGGCCTCGGCTCCGCCATCAACGATGCCACCCGCCAGGTCGGCTCCACCCTCGGCATCGCCGTACAAGGATCCATCCTCACCACCGTCTACACCACCCACCTGTCCGCCGGCCTGGCACCACACCACCTCCCGCCCGCCCTCCAGCACACCCTCACCCACACCGCACCCGCCAGCCACAACCCCCTCAACCGAACAGCCACACCCGCCGCCCCCTATGTCCTGTCCGCAGTCCGGGACTCCTTCACCCACGCCATGACCACCACCGCACTCACCGCCGGAACCCTGACCTTTGCAGCCACCATGGCCGCCGCCTACTGGCTCCTGCGCACCCGACGCATCCTCACTTCCCCTGCCGTCGAGGCCACCCAACCCACCTGACCTACTTTCGGCAGCACCCACCCCCGGAACAACAATCCACGGTTTCCTGAATTCAGGATGTGATGTACTGTCGTGGGGTGCTGACTGTTGCCTCTGACATCGAGGTGCTGGCCCGGTTCGGCCGCGCGCTCGCCGACCCGATCCGCTGCCGCATCCTGCTCGCCCTGCGCGACGCCCCCGCCTACCCGGCCGACCTCGCCGACACGCTCGGCGTCTCCCGGACCCGGCTGTCGAACCACCTGGCGTGCCTGCGGGACTGCGGCCTGGTCGTCACCAGGCCCGACGGCCGTCGCACCCGCTACGAGCTCGCCGACGAACGCCTCGGCCACGCGCTGGACGACCTGCGCACCGCCGTGGTGGCCGTCGAGACCGACCGCACCTGCCCGGACACCGACGAGAAGGGCTGCTGCTGACCATGGCCGCAGAGATACCGATATCCCTCGGACCCTCCCCGACCCGCCGGGACGCGCTCACCCACCGGATACGCCTCCTGGTCGCGGCGACGATCACCTACAACATCATCGAGGCGATCGTCGCCATCACCGCCGGCACCCTCGCCTCCTCCACCGCCCTGATCGGCTTCGGACTCGACTCGATCATCGAAGTCTCCTCCGCCACCGCGGTCGCCTGGCAGTTCTCCGCTTCCGATCACGCCGTACGCGAAGCCCGCGAACAGCGGACCCTGCGGATTATCGCGGTCTCCTTCTTCGCCCTCGCCGCCTACGTCACCGTCGATGCCGCCCGCGCGCTCACCGGCACCGGAGAAGCCCACGCCTCCATCCCCGGCATCGCGCTGGCCGCCCTGTCCCTGGCGGTCATGCCGTTCCTGTCCGCCGCACAGCGCCGAGCCGGACGCGAACTCGGCTCCGCCTCCGCGGTCGCCGACTCCAAGCAGACCCTGCTGTGCACGTACCTGTCCGCCGTGCTGCTGGTGGGCCTGCTCCTCAACGCCACTCTCGGCTGGTCCTGGGCCGACCCCGTCGCCGCCCTCGCCATTGCCGTCATCGCCGTCAAGGAAGGCCGCGACGCCTGGCAGGGCAAGGGCTGCTGCGCGCCGCCCACCGCCGCGGTCCCCTCCGCAGGCCCCAAGGCCGACGCGTACGGCAACTGCCCGCCCGGATGCCGCTGCTGCAACTAGGGAGTGTCTTCTGGATCAAGCCCGGGGGAGAGTAATGCCTGGTCTGGTGGACGCTAGCCCGGCATCATCACGGCATGGGTAAGGACATCTGGGGCTTCATCGAGTGCCACCGTGACTATCGAGACCATGAGGCGGACTCGTTCTGGCACGCCGCCATCGACTTGGACCACCTGAAGGTGCCGAGGAACTACGACGCCTTTGGCTCTCTGTTCGGCGTCTGCGACAACGAGCAGTTCGTGCCGGTGGCTCCTGTTCGTGGATTGCCTGCTAACGCGTCGAACCGTGTCCGTGACGGTCATGAGACGACGGCCGGGCGAAGCGCGAGCTGGGTCAGCTGGGCAGAGATCAAGCAGGTCGACTGGGATGAGGAGTCCGCCGAGCCGGATGCCTACATCCGCGAGTACTACCGCGATCCGCAAGGCGACTGGCAGTTCCTCCAGCGGCACTACTCCGCTCCTCAGCAATTCGTCGACCTCTGCGGCCAGCCGGCTCACATCGCGGTCCGGCCCAGCGAGCACTTCCCGGAGGGCTCCGAGTGGATCGATGAAGACCAGATGTTCCGTGTTGAGCGCCTCAGGCGCCGCGACGCCGTGCCCGACGATGAGTGGGGCCCCGTCTGGACCGTCATGCGCACCCTCGCCGAACTGCACGGCGACGACGACGTCAGGCTGGTCGTCTGGTTCGACGACTGACGTCACCCCGCGGCCCAGATGAAGATCCCGGCGATGTGGAGCGCGGCGAGATAGATTGTGGCGGTCTTGTCGTATCGGGTGGCGAGCCCGCGCCACTGCTTGAGGCGATTGATGCATCGCTCTACGGTGTTGTGCTGCTTATAGGCGTCGCGATCAAACGCGGGAGGCCGACCTCCAGCCTTGCCACGTCGCATGCGATTCGCGACCTGGTCCGCAGGCTGAGGAATCACCGCTCTGATGCCACGTCGTCGCAGGTACCCACGAATTGCGCGAGACGAGTACGCCTTGTCCGCCAGGACCACGCGCGGGTTGTACGGGGTCGACCGAGAGCACGAGGCACTCGTAAGCGGGCCATTACCTGCTCAAACACTGGTGCGTCACCGGCCTGGCCGGGCGTGACGGTGAAAGCGAGCGGGCGACAGCGGCTGTCCGCGGCACGGTGGATCTTCGTGGTTAAGCCGCCGCGGGATCGTCCGAGAGCATGATGGTCCGGCTCGCCGGCCGGGCCCCCTTTTGACGGGCCCCGGCGGCGTGCTGGTGGGCCCGGACGATCGTGGAGTCAACCGCCACGACCCAGTCGAGGTCGCCTTCCGCGTCGGCCTGGGCGAGCAGGGCGGTGAAGACCTTCTCCCAGGTGCCGTCGGCCGCCCACTTCCGCAGCTGGTTGTGGGCGCCCTTCCACGAGCCGAAGTGCTCGGGCAAGTCCATCCACGGGGTGCCGGTGCGGTACTTGAACGCGATCGCGTCGATTACGTGCCGGTGATCACGCCACCGCCCTCCCCGCTTCGGTGTCCGGTCCGGCAGCCACGGCTCGATCCTCGCCCACTGGGCATCAGTCAACGGCACACATCAACCAACGATCGGATGATCCGAAGGAAACGCCCTAGCTGTATTGCCCCGGGAGGTTGTGGACGGGTGATGGAGGTCTCGGCTGAGGCGTCTTGAACGGGTGAGGGCCTTCCGGGTTCGGTGTGGATTGCGACATCTCCACCGAGCGACAGAAGGCCCTCATGCCCCACCGTAATGCACCCCTGGCCGAGACCGGACGGCTGCGGCTGGCCCGCTGCGTGGTCCAGGACGGCTGGACCTACCGCCGGGCCGCCGAGCGCTTCCAGGTCTCACCGACGACCGCCCAGCG
>NZ_JBSFTS010000042.1:0-31239 GCF_053591375.1 Streptomyces sp. NPDC003034 | reverse complement strand
GTACTGCAGGGGGGACCCTGTGGGAGAGTAGGACGCCGCCGAACTTTTATTGTGGGGAAGCCCCGCACCTTATGGTGCGGGGCTTTCCTGCGTTCCGGACCAGAACAGGTGATCTTCGACATGAACCAGTACGTGATACGGGCCGTGCGTGGAGACGAGTGGGAAAGGGTCAAGGAACTGCGGCTCGCCGCGCTGAATGATCCGGCGGCGCCCGTGGCGTTCCTGGAAAGCGTGGCGCAGGCCGAGGCCCGGCCCGACGAGTTCTGGCAGGCTCGTGCGGCCGGCGCCTCGCACGGGCGGGCGGCGCGGCAGTTCATCGCGGAGGCGCCCGATGGGGAGTGGGGCGGCTCCGTGACCGTTCTGGTTGAGGTGAAGGGGACCACCGATATCTTGGGCGAGGTGATCGAGCGTACGCAGGGGCATGCCGTCGGGGTGTTCGTGCGGTCGGGGCTGCGGGGGACCGGGCTGGCGGAGGGATTGTTGGAAGCCGCGCTGGAGTGGGCCTGGAAGCTGGAGGAGCCTGCGCTGGAGTGCGTACGCCTCTTGGTGCACGAGGAGAACGAGCGGGCCGGCGCGTTCTACCGGCGGTTCGGGTTCCGGGCGACCGGGCGGTGTGTGGCGATGCCCGGGGATCCTTCGGCGAGGGAGATCGAGTACGTTTCCGCGGCCGCTGTGAGGGCAGGGGTCAGGGCAGGTCGGCCTGGGGCCAGTGGGCGCGGGCCTGTTCGCGGCTTCGGCACAGGGCCAGCATGGGGAGCGTCTCGTCGGTCAGGAGCTCCGGCAGCTGGGGGAGGGGGGCGACCGCGGCCACGTCGTCCAGGATCAGCGTGAGTGGTGGGTCGAGCCGGCCGTGCGATGACCGTGCGGCCATGCGCCGGCCGTGCTCGACCACGTGCGAGGTGAGTGCGGTCAGCAGCGGCATCGCACCCGGGTGGGTACGGGGATCTTCGAGTGGTTCGCCCACCACGTAGAGGCTGCCCCCTTCCGCGACGAACGAAGCCAGCGCCAGGGAGTCCGCGCGGTTCGGGTTGCAGGCCTCGCGGATGTGGATGGACGTGAGGCAGGAGAGGGCGCGCGAGGTCAGGTTCTGGGCGAGTTCGCGGCGCTCGGGGTGGGCGGTGAGCGCGCTTTCCAGTTCACCGGCCGCGCCGGGGGCTGCCCGGGGGTGGGTGCGAAGGACGCGAACCGGGTCCTGGGCGTTGTTTCCCTGCGTCCAGCGGTGGAGTTGTTTGAAGGGGCGGTCGTCCAGGTCGGCGGCCTGGAGCCAGCTGCGCAGGAGCGTTTCCGCGGTGTCGGCGACGGCCGCGTCCATGCGGGCCTGGGGGCGTACGGGGGCCAGCAGGGCGATGGCGCGGGCGGCGGCGGTGTCCCGGTCGGCGCAGCCCTCGGCCGGGTTCCAGTGCATGCGGGCCGGGGTGTCGCAGAGGTGCGAGGGGTCGTAGAGGAGGACCGGGCCGAGTTTGGCGCGGGCGTCCTTGGTCTCGGCCCAGAGGGCCGGTGAGGAGGTCAGGATCAGGGCGGGCCCCTCCGACTCGCCGATGCGCTGCACCGCGGCACGGAAGCGGTCGCGCTGGCCGCCGTAGGTGAGGCGGCGGGGGCGCGTCGGTGCGTATCCGAAGCCGTAGCGGTAGGCATCGTCGTTCGGGTGGGCCGCGGTGCCCGAGCCCTGGCCGGGGCCGGCGGGCTGGGTGACGAACCGGGCGGAGTCGGAAGCGGAGCCGGACGAGGGCACGGGCGCGGAGTCGGATGCGGGCACGGGCGCGGCCGGGGTGGCCGGTGCGGTCGCCGCCGACTGGGCGGCCTCGTACGGCTGTGGCTGCGGCTGGGGTCGCGGCTGGCTGGGGATGGGGGCCGGAGCGGGAGGCTGCTCCACGGCGTGCGCGGCGGCCTGTCGGGCGAGGGCGCGGCGGGACTTGGTACGGGCGATCACGCCGATGGCGAAGACCGTGAGGACGAACATCACCAGCAGCTGGCTGATGAACAGGCCCCAGAACAGGCCCCAGCCGGGCAGCGCCGCCGGGTCGGTGTCCGGCCAGGCGCCCGGGACGTCATGAGGCTGCGCTATCAGCGCGCGGACGGCCTCCGGGGTCCGGGTGAAGGTGACGGTCGCGGGCCAGGCGCCCTTGGAGAACCAGGCCGCGAGGCCCGTCGCCGACCACACCAGGACGGCCAGGCCCAGCAGGAAGGCGAGCAGGGCGACGAGCAGGCCGTCCGGGACGCCCCCGCCCCGGGTGTTCTGCGTACGCCGTACGTCGTGCATGGTCAGGCCACCGTGGTCGTGGAACCCGGACCGCTGCCGTTGCGGCGGCGTTCGATGGACAGGGCGCGTTCCTCCGCCTCCAGTTCGGCGGCGAGCATGTCGTCGGGGAGACGGTCGGGAGCGGAGGCCTCGGTCATCGCGCGGTCGGTGTAGACCAAGGGGCGTTCGGCTTCGGTGATCAGGTGTTTGACCACCTGGACGTTGCCGTTGACGTCCCAGACCGCGATGCCCGGGGTGAGGGTGGGGATGATCTCCACGGCCCAGCGCGGCAGGCCGAGGACGAGGCCCGTGGCTCTGGCCTCGTCGGCCTTCTGGGCGTAGATCGTGCGGGTGGAGGCCATCTTGAGGATGGCGGCGGCCTCGCGTGCGGCCGCTCCGTCGACCACGTCGGAGAGGTGGTGGACGACGGCGACGAAGGAGAGGCCGAGGCGGCGGCCGAACTTCAGCAGGCGCTGGAACAGCTGGGCGACGAAGGGACTGTTGATGATGTGCCAGGCCTCTTCGACCAGGAAGATGCGCTTCTTCCGGTCCGGCCGGATCCAGGTGTGCTCCAGCCAGACGCCGACGATCGCCATGAGGATCGGCATGGCGATGGAGTTGCGGTCGATGTGGGAGAGGTCGAAGACGATCAGTGGGGCGTCGAGGTCGATGCCGACGGTGGTGGGGCCGTCGAACATGCCGCGCAGGTCGCCGTCCACGAGGCGGTCGAGGACCAGGGCGACGTCGAGGCCCCAGGCCCGTACATCGTCTATGTCGACATTCATCGCCGCGGCCGACTCGGCTTCCGGGTGCCGCAGTTGTTCCACGATGTCGGTGAGGACGGGCTGGCGGTCGCGGATGGTGTCCACGACGTAGGCGTGGGCGACCTTGAGGGCGAAGCCGGCGCGCTCGTCGAGGCCGTGGCCCATCGCGACCTCGATGATCGTCCGGAGCAGCGCGAGCTGCCCGGTCGTCGTGATCGCCGGGTCGAGCGGGTTGAGGCGGATCCCGTCGTCGTTGGCGGCGATCGGGTCCAGGCGGATGGGGGTTATTCCGAGCTGCTGGGCGATCAGGTTCCACTCGCCGACGCCGTCCTCGCCCTGGGCGTCCAGGACGACGACCTGGCGGTCCTTGAAGCGGAGCTGGCGCAGTACGTACGTCTTCTCCAGGGCGGACTTGCCGTTGCCGGACTCGCCGAGGACCAGCCAGTGGGGCGCCGGGAGCTGCTGCCCGTAGAGCTGGAAGGGGTCGTAGATGTAGCCCTTGCCGCTGTAGACCTCACGGCCGATGATCACACCGGAGTCGCCGAGTCCGGGGGCGGCGGTGGGCAGGTAGACGGCTTGGGCCTGGCCGGTGGAGGTGCGGACGGGCAGCCGGGTGGTCTCGACTTTACCGAAGAGGAAGCTGGTGAAGGCGTCCGTCAGCGCGGTCATGGGATCTCGCATGGGCGGCACTTCCCTCCAGCTAGCGTCGGATGCCGGTGGCGAACGGCAAGGTGTTGACGAAGGCGCGGTGGTGCTCGCGGTCGCACCACTCCAGCTTCAGGTAGGACTTGCCGGCCGAGGCGCGGATCGTCCGCTTGTCGCGGGCGAGGGCTTCCGGTGAACGCGAGGACACCGTGATGTACCCGACCAGGTTGACTCCCGCCGCACCGCTCGCGAGATCTTCACCCCTCTGGTCCAGCCGGCCGTGGGCGGCGATGTCGCGGGGGTCGACGGTCCGGTTCATCTTGGCGGCGCGGCTGGCGTCCGCCTCGTCGTTGGTCTTCTCCGTGAGCATCCGCTCGATGGCCACCTCGGTGGGCTCCAGATCCATGGTGACGGCGACCGTCCGGATCACGTCCGGCGTGTGAACGAGCAGGGGGGCGAGGAAGTTGACGCCGACGGGTGTCATCGGCCACTCCTTGACCCACGCGGTGGCGTGGCACCAGGGGGCACGGGTGGAGGACTCGCGGGTCTTGGCCTGGAGGTAGGTGGGCTCCACGGCGTCGAGCTCGGCCGGCCAGGCGTTGCGCTTGGTCATGGCCTGGATGTGGTCGATGGGGTGGTCGGGGTCGTACATGGAGTGCACGAGGGAGGACAGGCGGCCTTGGCCGAGCGGCTGGCGGACGCGGATGTCGGCCTCGGCGAGGCGGGCGCAGATGTCGGTGAGTTCGCGGGCCATGACGATGGCGAGGCCGGTGTCGCGGTCGAGTGCGCGTCCCTTGCGGGGGCTGCCCGCGCGGGCGATGGTGTGGGCCTCGGCGGCGAGTTCGCGCGTGAAGTGCATGCAGGCGACGAGGTACGCGCGGTGCTGCTCGGAGGAGGTGGACACCATCGACTGGAGCTGGTCGTAGGACTCGCGCAGCCAGCCGGGGGCCCGGGTGTCGCCGCGTACGGCCACGTCCTTGGCGTGCGCGTCGGGGTCGGCGGGGAGGGTGCGGGCGAGCATCTGGAGGCGGGTGACGAAGCCGTCGCCGTTCGCCACGTGCTTGAGCAGGGTGCCGAAGCGGTCGACGAGGGCCTCCTGGTCCTCGCTGTCGCGCAGGCCGACGCCGGGGCCCTCGATCTCGATGGCGGCGGTGACGGTCCGGCGGTCGGCGTGGAGCAGTACGGCGATCTCGTCGGGGCCGAAGGGGGCGGCGAGCCAGTTGATGCGGCCGATCCCCGGGGGCGGGCCGACCTCCACCTCGCGGCCGTCGGAGCCGCGGACGCCGGCTTCCATGGCGCCCGAGCGGTACGTCGTACCGCGCCGCAGGGTCCGCTTGTAGCTGCGGTTGATCTCGAACCACCGGTAGAAGGTGCGGCCTCTGTAGGGGACGTACACGGCGGCGAGCGCCAGCATGGGGAAGCCGGCGAGGCTGACGATGCGCAGGGTGAGGTCGGGGACCAGCAGTCCGCTCATCATGCCGAAGAAGGCCCCGGTGATGATCAGGGCGATTTCGCCGGTCTCCCGGTTCTTGCCGACGATCGCGTTTGGCCGGGCCCGGCCGATGAGATACGTGCGGCGGGGCGCGACCGGGTGGAGCTGGTGGGACTGGGTCGTCAACGCCCGTCACCTCCTGTGTTCCTCGTACTCGAACTCGTGCGGGGCGGGGGTGCGGCGGAGGGGACAGATCCGCCGCCGGCCCCGCCACCGGAGGCGGGGCGGCTGCTGTGGGCGGCCACGCCTCCGGAGAGGGGATTGGCGGGGCGGGGCGCGCCGGCGCCGCCGTCACCGCCTCCGCGGTGGGCGCCGCGGCTGCTGTGCGTCTTGATGCCCTGCGAGACGAGGGAGGCCGGGGAGCTGATGACGGCGGCTGCTTGGGCGCCGTCGGTGGCCTTGCTGCGGTTGGAGCGGGCGGAGGCGATCTCGTCGCCGAAGCCGGGGACGAAACGGTAGATCATCGCGGAGGCGAAGATCGCCAGGAGGATGATGGCGAGGCCGGTGACGACGGCGGAGAAGGCGTTGGGGCCCTTCTCGCCGGCCAGGGCTCCGGCGAGGCCGAGGACGATGACGATGACCGGTTTCACGAGGATGACGGCGATCATGATGCCCGCCCAGCGGCGGACGTGGCCCCAGAGGTTCCGGTCGACGAGCCCCGCGTAGACGACGACGCCGAGGAGGGCGCCGACGTAGAGGAGGGCGGCTCGGATGAACAGCTCCAGGTAGAGCACGCCGGCGGCGAGGACGGTGACCAGGGCGACGACGATCAGCATGATCGGGCCGCCGCCGATCTCGTCGCCCTTTTTGAGGGCTTCGGAGAAGGAGCCGAAGAAGACGTCGGTCTGGCCGCCGGCGGCGGAGGCGATGACCTCGGTGACGCCGTCGGTGGCGGAGACGACGGTGTAGAGGATGAGGGGGGTGAAGGCGGAGGCGAGGACGGTGAGCCAGAGGAAGCCGATGGCTTCGGACATGGCGGTGGCGAGGGGGACGCCGCGGACGGCTCGCTTGGCGACGGCGAAGAGCCACAGGACGAGGGTGAGGATGGTGGAGGCGGCGAAGACGACGGCGTACTGCTTGAGGAAGGCGGGGTTGGTGAAGTCGACGTTGGCGCTGCCGTTGACCGCTTCGCTGAGCTTGCCGACGATCCAGGCGGCGGCGTCGGCGCAGCCGCGGGCGAGGGAGGCGAGGGGGTTGAGGGCGTCGGCGGGATCGGTGGGGGAGAGGCGGGAGGCTCCGCCGGTTGCCGGGTTCTCGTCCTTGAGGCAGTAGTCCCTGGCCGACCCGATGAGGAGGTCGCATTTCTTGTTGGCTGCCGGGGGCGAGGGTGTCGCTGCCGGGGTGGGGGTAGGGGCCGGCGTCGGTGCGGCGAAGGCGCGGGACGCCAGTGCCAGGACGGCCAGCTGGACGGAGACGACGACGCCCGTCCGCAGCTTGCGGCTAGTGCGGGTCTTTCGGGTCTTGTCGGCCGAGCCTGCGTTGTCCGGTGCCGTGCATCGCGAGGCGGAGGAGCGTGGCTCGTACTGGACGTGCTGGGAAGCCCCGACCACGCGGCCAGGTGCGGTGCCGGGCAGCGCGGGCCCGGCAAGATCCGAAAGACACGCCCTAGCGGGCATAGGTGAACCCTCCGAACTCCTTGGTGGCCTTGCTGATGTCGTCCGCGGACGACACGGCGGCGTCGCCGGGTACCGGAGCGGGGCCGTCCTGCTGGGTGTCCGCGGTGACTCTCCAGCCGTCGCCGGACCAGGCGAGTTCGAAGGTCCAAGTCTTCCAGGTGGTCCGTACGGGGTCGGTGGACTTCTCACCGGACATGCCGATCAGACCTGTGGACCAGACGGCGACTTTGGCGCCCGCGGGGGTGTAGCTCTCGACCCGCGTGCCGACCGGGATGGTGCGGGTGACGAAGGTGCTGCCCTGCGGGGCTTTGCCGTTCGCGTCCAGGCCGAGCTTGGCGAGGAAGGCCGGGGAGTACGCGGCGTCCTGCGGGCCCTTCAGCCGGCCCGCGGCCTCGGGCGTGTACACCCCGTCCACGATGGCGTGCCGGGTCTCCTTCTTGAACATGCCGTCGGAGCCGAGGATCACCGCGTAGTTGGCGGCCGCCGATTGGGCGCCCTGTTCGGTGTGGGCGAAGCCCTGGGGGATGGTGCCGGGCTTGGTGTCCACTGGGGCGACGCCCGTCGCCGCGGTGGAGGAGGCTGCCGGGGGTTTGTCCGAGGTGGGGTCCGACGGGGTGTCGGGGGCCTGGTTGGCGAAGGCGATCGCGGCGACGAGGAGGACCACCACACCCACCACCGTGACCAGGCCGCGGGAGGCGCGGGGGGTGCGGCGGGTGGGGCCGTACGGGTCGGCGGCGGAGTCCGGGAGGCGGGTACGGGTCTGGCCCGTGCCGCCGACCTCGCCGTAGCCGCCGCCGGCGCTGCCGCCGTACTGGTCGTCGTTGCTCATGTCCGTTCCGCCCCCTCCGCGTCGTCCGACGGTAGCGCTGGTTCCCGCGTTGGTGCGGTGTGGTGAGTCCTCATCAGATGCGGCTGCGGGGGATCGGCTAGACGGCCATTCCGTAGACGATCGTGAACAGCGTGCCGAGCGATCCGATGATGAAGACGCCGGTCAGCCCGGCCACGATCAGGCCTTTGCCCTGTTCGGCGCTGAACGTGTCGCGCAGGGCCGTCGCGCCGATGCGCTGCTTGGCCGCGCCCCAGATGGCGATGCCGAGGCAGAGGAGGATGGCTACGGCCATGACCACTTCGATCATGACCTTCGCCTCATTGCCGAGACTGCCGAACGGCCCCCAGTTCGGGGCGATTCCGCCGATGATGGTGGTGATATCGCCCTTTTCGGCTGCCAGGATCATGTAACTCACCGCCCCTGTATGGGTAGTTCCGGTAGCCCGTGCCGACGGCAGGGGTCACGCACTATCTTCGCTGATGAAACTGCCGTCGTCGCCGACTTGGCGGGTCTCTTTACCCGATATCCCGGCCCGCGCCCCGTTCCCGCCCGGTTCGCGCGCTCTGGCCTGGGCCTGGGCGGTGGGCATGCGAACGGACGTATGGTCACTCTGTGTATCACGACGCGTGACGCCGGGCAATGACTGTCGTCCCGGCGTGCGGGGGGTGGGGCGTGGGGCCGCCGTTCGGCGCAGTGGGGCCGCGTGTCGTTGGGCCGACCCGCTGACATTTGTCCGACATTCCGTCAGTCGTTCCATCCGTGTGCCGAGTTGCGGGCGATGCTCCACGTCGTTCGGTACGACGACGCAAGGAGTGGACGGATGGGTTCCGCAATGATGGCGGGTCGGCGCGCGTGGCTGGCCAGTGGTCTCGCAGTGCCGCTGGCGCTCGCGCTCATGGGTGTGTCGGCCCCGGCGACGGCGGCCGCCCCGGGAGCGGGCACGGCGGTGGCGGCGCCCGTGACGGGCAGCGACTGTGCGACGAGCAGGGCGGCCGACAGCAAGTCGATCAAGCCGATGAAGTCCACCAAGCCGACGAAGCCGGTGAAGGCCGGGTCCAAGACGGTGAAGTCCGCGCCCGCCGCCCAGGACTCCGCCTGCCTCGGCGGCCGCGGCTCGAAGGGCCGGCAGGGCGCCCGGGGTCCGGCCGGTCCTCCCGGGCCGTGCGTGGACATCGACACGGCCCCGGCGCCGGGGCCGGCCGCGCTGCTCGCCGAGTACAGCGCGGCGCTGCGGAAGGGCCGGACGTACGTCGGGGTCCGGACCACGCCGACCGGCGGCTACCGCTGGGTGGACCTGACCCGGGCCGGTACGCCGGGGTACCCGAGCCGCGGGTGCGGAGTGTCCATCAAGGTCACCGACCGGGTCTACGTCAAGGTGCTCACGCCGACGGGGGAGATCTTCGAGAACTCCTGCACGCTGACGCTGAGCTGCACCCTGGGCTGGGCGGCCGTCGTCAGGCCGTGACGGCCCGCCCGATCCCGTCCGGCGCCGGGACCGGAGCGCAAGCCGGTCACGGCGGCGGACGGGAGGGCGTCGCCGAGGCGCGGCCTGCCCGCGGCGCGCGGCGGCCGTGCGTGACGCGGCCCGCCCCGGCTGGCGCTCGGCCGCCGCGTTGTCAGTGGGGTGCGGCAGGGTTGCGGTATGACGACTCCGTGGACCCTCGCCGACATCGAGGCGGCCATCCGGGCAGGATGGTCGGCCGAGACCTGCTCGCCCGAGGACGTGGAGCGGGCGCCCTGGACGGCCGACAATCCGGCCTGGGGGCACTGTGACATCACGGCTTTGGTCGTCCAGGACATGGCGGGCGGCGAGCTGATGGTCGGCGAGGTCTGGCTGGACGGGGAGCAGCAGGGCTTCCACTGGTGGAACGTGCTGCCGGGGGGGGCATACGGATCGACCTGACGCGGGAGCAGTTCCGGCGCGGCCAGACGGTCACCGCTGGCCGGCTGATGCGCAAGCGGCCGGGCGGGCGGCTGCCGAGGCGCTGGGCGGAGTACCAGCTGCTGCGGCAGCGCGTCAACGACAAGCTGGGGCCGCTGCCGGGGGTCTTCCGGGCACCGGACGGGCGGCGGCTCGCGTACACGGACTTCGGCGGGCCCGGCGCGCCGCTGCTCGCCCTGCACGGGCACTTCCAGAACGGGAGGAGCTACGAGCGGCTGGCGCGGGAGGTGGGGCCGCAGTGGCGGGTGATCACCCTGGACCAGCGCGGGCACGGGGAGTCCGACCGGGCCGGGGAGTACACGCGGGAGGGGTACGTGGCGGATGCGGCGGGTCTCCTGGAGCACCTGGGGCTCGGGCCCGCGGTGGTGCTGGGGCATTCGCTGGGCGGGGTCAATGCGTACCAGCTCGCGGCGCGGCGGCCGGATCTGGTGCGGGCGGTGGTGGTCGAGGACATCGGGGCGGTCGTCGACGACGAGCTGTCCTTCGTGCGGCAGTGGCCGCGGCGGGCCGCCACCCGGGAGGCCTTCCTGGCGGGGGTGGGCAGCTCGGCGCCGTTCGTGGCCGGTTCCCTGCGGGAGCATCCGGACGGGTGGGGGACCGAGTTCCGGGCCGAGGACATGGTGGAGTCCCAGCGGGGGTTGAACGGGGACCACTGGGAGGACTGGCTGGCGGTGCGCGGGCCGACGTTGCTGGTGCGGGGGGATCGGAGCGGGGTGCTGTCGGCGGAGCACGCGCGGGAGATGACGGTGCGGAGGGCGGGGGTGCGGTTGGTCGAGTTGCCGGCGGGGCATGCGGTGCGGGTGGGGGATCCCGGGGGGTTCGTCGCCGCCGTGCGGGGGTTTTTGGCGCGGGTGTGATCCCGGCCGGTGTGCGGCCGCAGCGGTCCCGGCGGTGCCCGCCGGTGCCCGGCTGCGCCGGGCTTTCGGGGCTCCGCCCCGGACCCCGCGCCTCAAACGCCGGCGGGGCTGGGGTTGCGGCTCCGCGCTTCAATCGTCGGCGGGCTGGGTTTGGGGCCCCGCGCCTCAAACGCCGGCGGGGCTGGGGGTGGGGCGCCGCCCCGAGCCCGCGGCTCAAGCGGCGGCCGGGCTGAGGTTGGGACCCCGCGACTCAAACGCCGGCGGGGCTGGGGTTGGTTTCCGCCCCGGATTCCGCGGTCCGAGCGTCGGCGGGGCTGGGGGTGGGGCGCCGCGCCTCAAGCGCTGGCGGGGGTGGGGTTGCGGCTCCGCGCTTCAAGCGCTGGTGCGGCTGGGGGTTGGGGCTGCGCCGCGGGCCTGCGCGGCTCAAGCGTCGGCGGCCGGGGTGGGGGTCAGGACCAGTGGGTGGGGCGGGTGAGGGTTGGGGGGATGCGGGTGGAGGGGTTGCCGCGGGCTGCGTTCAGTTGGGGCTGGGTGAGGAAGACGGCGTCGCGGAGGTCCGCGTCCCGGAGATCGGCGTCGCGGAGGTCCGCGCCGATCAGGTCCGCCGTGCGGAGGTCCGCGCCGGTGAGGTCGGCGGCGATCAGGTAGGCGCCGCGGAGGTTCGCACCGCGCAGGTTGGCGCCGGAGAGGCGCGCCCCCATGAGGTCGGCACCGCGGTGGTTCTTCTTGCGGCCGGGCACCTTGGCCCGTACGAGCTCGCTGGTCTTCAGGAGGAGGGTGTTGATGTCCTGGCGGAGGGCTCCGACATCCAGGTCGGCGAGGGCCTGCGCGTCAGCGCGGGTCCACTGCGCGGTATCCGCGAGCGCGCGGCGCAGCTCCGGGTGGACCGGGGCGGCGTCCGGGAGGGCCAGTGCCTGGGTGACGTAGAAGAGCAGCTCGTGCAGTTGCCGCATCACCGGGAAGACGTCGAACATCTGCCGGGCGGTGGCGGCGGAGTGCGTGCGCCAGTCCTGCCCGCCGAAGGTGACCTGGGACACCTGCTGGCCCGCGCCGAAGCAGTCGAAGACGGTGCAGCCCTGGAATCCCTTGTCGCGCAGCCGGGTGTGGATGCCGCAGCGGAAGTCCTGCTGGAGGTTCTCGCAGGGGGTGCCGGCGGGCTTGTTCACGGCGAAGTCGCTGGATTTGGCGAAGGGCAGGGCGACGCAGCAGAGGGCGAAGCAGTTCGCGCAGTCGGCCTGGAGGACGGGAAGGGGGGCAGACGGGTTGGACACGTCATCCATTGTCACCTGTCGGGGCGGATGAGCCGCATCTCCAGGGCGGACCGGAGGGCGCCGTCGACCTCCTCGACGTCCTTGACGACCTGCTCCGTACGGAAGCCGAGCCGCTGGTAGGTCCGCACGGCCGCGGTGTTGTGAGCCCGGACACAGAGGTCCGTCTCCCGCAGGCCCAGACCGCCGAAGGCGCGCTCGACCACCAGCGGGACCAGCGCTCCGCCGAGGCCCCGGCCGCGCGCCTCGGGAGCGATCAGGACCTGGCCGAGGCGGGTGCCGCGGAGCGACAGGTGCCCGACGAAGTGTTCGCCGGGGTGTTCGCCGGTGTTCGCCGGAGGCGAGGGCCGTCCAGATGAGGCGGCCCGGCTCGGCGGCGTAGGCGGCGGGCTGCCCGTCGTCCAGAGGCCAGGAGAAGGCGGAACCGGCCCGGGTCCTCACCTCGGTGGGGGTGGTCACCCACGCGCGCAGCACGGGCATGTCCTCGGCCGGGCGGAAGGGGCGCAGGGAGACGGGCGGACGGCTTGGGCTCATCCACCAGGCATGCGCCGATGAATCGACTTGATCCATAAGAGGACGGGCGGCCAGCATCTCCGTATGACAGAAGTGATCGCAGTCGCCGTCATCACCCTTCTCGCCGTGATCAGTCCCGGCGCCGATTTCGCCATGGTGGTCCGCAACAGCTATCTCTACGGGCGGCCGACGGGGCTGTTCGCCGCCGCCGGGGTCGCGGCCGGTGTGCTGGTCCACGTCTCGTACACGATGCTCGGCGTGGGCCTGCTGATCGCTTCCTCCACCACCCTCTTCACGGTGATCAAGCTGGCTGGTGCGGCGTATCTGGTGTGGATCGGGATCCGTACCTTCCGGGCGCGGACCGAGGTGGTCGTGGATCTGGAGTCGAAGCCGCGGCTGACCCGGCTCGGGGCCATGCGCTCCGGGTTCCTGACGAACGTGCTGAACCCGAAGACCACGTTGTTCGTCGTGTCGACCTTTACGCAGGTGGTCGGGCCCGAGACCGCGCTGTGGCAGCAGGCCGGCTACGGGCTGTTCATGTCGGTTGCGCACCTGGGCTGGTTCGGGGCGGTGGCGCTGTTCTTCTCCACGCCCCGGCTCCGCGACCGGATGCTGAAGGCGCAGAAGGCACTGAACCGGGCGATCGGGTCGGTGCTGGTGGGGCTGGGTGTGGGGCTGGGCTTCGCCCGCTGACCGGCGCGCGTGTCCGGCCCGTACGCCGCCCGCGTACGCCGCCGGGCCGACGCCGCCCACGTACGCCGCCGGGCCGACGCCGCCCACGTACGCCGCCCACGTACGCCCCCGCGTACGCCGGACCGTCCGCATGCCCCCCGGCCTCGCTGACCTTTCGCCGAACGGCCGGGGGACTGGACGGTTGTCCGCGATCGCGCCGAGGATGTTCCGGGAGGGCGTGGGCCCGCGCGCGGAGGGTGTGGCGGGCGGTGGGGGCCGCGGGGTAGCAAGTGGGCTAGTACGACAGGCGACACGGGCAAATCGCGGCGGAAAGCTACGGCGATGGGGGAGGGTTGGCGGGTGCGCAGATTCTGGATGGCCGGCGGCATCGGGTTCGGGTTGTGCTTGAGCTTTCTCGTACTGCTCGTCGTGGGGACGTACTCCGCCGCGGCGGGCCTGGTGGCGGCCGGGGCGGGCGGGAGCGCGGTGGGCCTCGTGAAGGGCGCGGTGCCCGCGAAGTACCAGGCGCTGGTGGAGAAGTGGGGAAATCTCTGCCCGGCCATCAACCCGGCTCTGCTCGCTGCCCAGTTGTATTCGGAGAGCGGCTGGAACCCCAGCGCCGTCAGTCCCGCCGACGCGCGCGGTATCGCGCAGTTCATCCCGGGCACCTGGGCGGGCCACGGAATTGACGGGGACCGGGACGGGGACCGGGACATCTGGGACCCCAACGACGCGATCCCCTCGGCCGCCTCGTACGACTGCGAGCTGTCCAAGGACGTGGCGAGCGTCCCCGGCGACGCGACGCACAACATGCTGGCCGCCTACAACGCGGGGGCCTACGCGGTCATCAAGTACGGCGGGGTGCCCCCGTACAAGGAGACCCAGGGCTATGTGAAGACGATCACGACGCTGGCCAAGAGCTTCGCCCGGCCCCTCGGGCGGGTCGCTCCCTCCCAACAGGCCGCGGGCGCCATCTATTTCGCGCAGAAGCAGCTGGGCACGCCGTACCTGTGGGGTGGCAACGGAACGCCCGACCAGGACGGGCGGTTCGACTGCTCGGGGCTGACCAAGGCCGCCTACGAGTCGGTGGGGATCGAGCTGCCGCGCGTGGCCAACGACCAGTACAACGCCGGTTCGCATCCCTCGCGCGATGAGCTGCTCCCCGGTGATCTGGTCTTCTTCTCCGATGATTTGACGAACTCTCGGGACATCCGGCACGTCGGCTTGTACGTCGGCGGGGGCTACATGATCAACGCTCCGTACACCGGTGCCGTCATCCGCTTCGACAAGATCGACACGCCTGACTACTTCGGTGCGACGCGCGTGACCAAGGACGGTGCGGAGGCGCTTCCGGATCGGTCGGCGCCCGGACGGACCCCGTAGCAACTCTCCGTGAGGCCAAGGCCCTGAGCTGCGAGGACGAGTCACTCTTCGATAACGTTGGAGTGATCATTCGGTGGAGAGTGGAACGTAGCTGCCAGAACGGGCGTTCCATGGATGGGGAGCTTGATCAAGTGGGGGGCGAAGGGGCGCACACCGTCGTGCGTCCGTAGGCAACCACGGCAAGAGCAAGGGGCCGCATCGCCATGGCTGGACTCGCGACCGGTGGGCCGAATGTGGATGTCAGCCTGCTGTACGAGATCAACGGACTGGCCCGGCAGGCCCCGGACTGGTTCGACCGGGCCGTGAGTCTGGCCGGTGAATACGGGATTCCGCTGGCCCTGGTGCTCCTGGTCCTCTGGTGCTGGCGCA
This sequence comes from Streptomyces sp. NPDC003034, assembly GCF_053591375.1. Classification (NCBI taxonomy): domain Bacteria; kingdom Bacillati; phylum Actinomycetota; class Actinomycetes; order Kitasatosporales; family Streptomycetaceae; genus Streptomyces; species Streptomyces sp. NPDC003034. The sequence continues at coordinate 16,650 of NZ_JBSFTS010000042.1, read as the reverse complement.
GCGCCCGCCGACAGGACGAGGACACGGCGGTCGAGGCGTTCGCCGCGCTGGTGTGGGCTCCGCTCGCGGCCGGGCTGGCCCTCCTCATCAACGTGCCCTTGCGTGAACTCGTGGGCCGGCCCCGTCCGTTCCGGCAGCACGAGGGTTTGCAGGTCATCGACAGCGGCCTCGATACGGGCTTCGGCACCGGCCCCGGTACCGGTTTCTTCGGTACGGGCTCTGCGCGGAGCGACTTCTCCTTCGTCAGCGACCACGCCACCCTCGCGATGGCGCTGGGCGTCGGCCTGTTCATCGCGAGCCGGAAGTTCGGGCTCGCCGGGATCGCACTCGCCCTCGCCGGGGGCGCCTGCCGCGTGTACACGGGCGTCCACTACCCGACGGATGTCATCGGCGGCCTCGCGCTCGGCACCGCGGTCGTCCTGGTCCTCGCGCCGCTCGCGATGGCGCTGCTGACCCCGCTCGTGCGGGCGGTGGCCGGTTCGCCGCGGCTCGGGCGGCTCGTCCGCGCCAAGAGCCGGCGCCCGGCCCTGGCGGTCGGCCTGGCGCAGGCCAACACCCCGACGGCGGGGCGGCGTACGCCCGAGAGCGACCTCGCGGCCTGAGCGCGCCGCGGACGGCTGCGCGGAGCGGCGGCTTCCGCGACTGAGCCGCGTACGTCCGGGTGCGCGGGCTCAGGCGTGGGCGTACGACTCCCATACGGCGAGCAGCGCGGCCAGCACCAGGCACAGGGCCGCCGCCCCGAAGCACAGGCGCACCGCCGGGCGGGACCGGGGGGTCACCGTTCACCGCGCCCGGCGCCGTCGTGAGGGCGGTGGCGGGCGCGCAGCCACCAGCCGGTGGCCGCGGCGGCCGCGGTGGTGAGTCCGATGGCCAGGGCGACGTCGGCGGGTCCGTCCGCCGAACCCACGGGTGCGGCGGCCCAGGCCGCGCCGGCCGGCGCGAGGACGAGGAGCAGGGCCCAGAGAAGGGCCCAGAGAAGGGCCGCGAGGCGGGCTGCGGGTCCTGGCATGAGTCAAGGGCATCCGGTGCCCGGCGGGTCGGCCAGCCGGGCCGTCCGAACGGGCGACGCGCCGTGACCGAAGGGGGCCCGGATCCGCCTCCGCCCGCCGCCCGCCCGGGGTCGCGACCGCGGCTTCGGCCTGCCCAGGTCCGCGCCCGACGCCGGTCCCGGGGCTACGAGGCGGAGTGCCGGTCGGCGTCCCGGCGGGCGAGATCGCGGGAGCGGCGCGCCGGTCCGGTCCAGCCGCAGGTGCAGGCGGCCAGGCAGAACGAGCCGCGCTCGGCGGTGGAGGTGGTGTGCGTGGTGGGTGGCTGCGGCGGTTCGACGGGTCCCGACGAGAGCCGCGGGAGCGGCAGAGAGTCAAGTGGAGGGACCAGGGTCGCTTCGGTGTGCGGTTCCACGCCTCCACGGTACCCGGGGCCGGGCAGCGCCCGGCCGGGCTGTCCGGAACCGCGCGCGGGCTCGCGGGCCGGGCTGTCCGGAACCGCGTGCGGGCTCGCGGGACACGGTGCGGCGGGCGGGCGCAGGGGGGCGGCAGCGGCCCGATGGAACTGGGGATCGGGCCGGCCGGAACCGCGTGCGGGTCTGGGCCCGGCCGTCCGAACCGCGTGCGGGCTCACGGGTCCGGCCGCCGCAGAGCGCCCACGGGTCGGCAGGACTGGCTGGATCCGCGGGCCGGGCCGTGCCGAACCGCGTGCGCAGGGCGCGCTGCGGCGGGGTGCTCCGGAGCAGGCAGGGCGGGGCGGACCGGGCTGTCCGGGACCGCGTGCCGGTGCGCGCGGCGTGCTGCGGCGGGGGTGCCCGGGGTGTCCCGGAAAGCGCGGGAAGCCGGGTCCGGGCCGGGGGCCGTGACGGGAGACCTTGGATCTCGTTAACCGAGCGGGTGGGGGCCTCGGGCAAGCAGCGGTTATGCGTTGGGGGTTGGCAGGCGATGGTGGTGCACCAGCTCAGGCGGCGGCGCGGGCGTGCGGGCGAGGCGGTGCTCGCCCTCGGCGTCACCTTGACGCTGGCGGTGGTGAGCGGGTGCGCGCGCGCCGGCGCCAGCGACGACCGGCCTCCGGCGGACGCGGCGGCCGCGGTCCGCGGGGCCGCCGACGCACTGGTCAGGACGGGCAGCGCCCAGGCCCGTACGGCCATGGAGATGGCCGCGGGCGGGACCAGGGTCACGATCCGCGGCGAGGGCGGGGTCGACTTCAAGAACCGGATGGGCCAGCTCCTGGTGATGCTCCCCGCCGACGTGACCGGCAAGGCGGGTCACCGGCCGATCACCGAACTGCTCGCCCCCGGCGCGCTCTACATGAAGAACCGGGGCGCGGGCGTCCCCGCCGACAAGTGGGTGCGGATCGACACGACGGCGCTCGCCGACGGAAACCTGGTGACGGGCGGCGCCACCGACCCGCTGGCAGCGGCCGAGCTGCTGCGGGGTGCGCAGGAGGTGACGTACGTCGGGGAGACCGAGGTGGCGGGCACCAAGGTGCGGCACTACCGGGGGACCACGGACATCGGACGGGCCGCGCGGAGCGCCTCACCCGAGGGCAAGGGGGCGCTGGAGGCGGCGGCGAAAGGGTTCAGCACGGACACCGTGCCGTTCGACGCGTACCTGGACGAGGAGGGGCGACTGCGGAAGGTCCGCCACCGGTTCACGTACGTCAACAATGGCGTGATCGATGTCTCTTCGACAACGCTGCTGTACGGGTTCGGGTCGCCGGTGACGGTCGTATTGCCCCCGAGTGGGGACATTTATGCCGGGAAGATCGCCGAATAGCGGTGACCGGGCCCTGGCCGGGTAGCCGGAAATGGTCCATCCGTGTCATGCGCGGTGCGGTGGGGGCTCCCTACGCTGAGCAGCGGGGCGCCGGCGGCGACCGCTGACCTGACCGAGTGCCATGACGGCAGATTGAGGTGACACGCGTGACTCCCGCAGGCGGTACGACGGTGCAGGACCACGTGGCGCTCGCCGAGATCGAGCTGTGCGGTGAGCTGATCATCGCCGCGTCCGCGGCCGATGAGGAGCGGATGAGCCTGGACCGGATCGACGAGGTCCTGCTGGGCCTCGGCTCCTGAGCCGCGGCCGGGCCGCCGCACCGAGGCGGCCCGCGGGCAGCGGCTCAGGTGCGCAGGAGGCGGGCGATGGCCTTCGTGGCCTCCTCGACCTTCGCGTCGATCTCCGCTCCGCCCTTGACGGCCGCGTCGGCCACGCAGTGGCGCAGGTGCTCCTCCAGCAGCTGGAGCGCGAAGGACTGGAGCGCCTTCGTGCTCGCCGAGACCTGCGTGAGTATGTCGATGCAGTACACGTCCTCGTCCACGAGCCGCTGGAGTCCGCGGATCTGGCCCTCGATCCGGCGCAGCCGCTTGAGGTGCTCGTCCTTCTGGTGGTGGTAGCCGTGGACCGGGGCCGTCCCCGCACCGGCTCCGGGGCCCTCCGCCTCGATGGTCGTCATGCGTCCTCCCGTGGTCCGGAACGAGGGGGCGCATACCTGGGTACATACCCCTCTTGGGTATAGGATACCGGCCCCCGGCCGAAGGGACAGGGGGCCCGTGGTCCTCACTCTGCCCGATGGAGGACACTGGGGAAGCGCCGGTTAGCCGTGGCCGGGGGATGCGCCTAGCATCAGCCTGACCGAATCCAATGCACCCCGAGGACCTCACGTGCGATTTCGTCTGACCCCCAGGGAGACGAGCTTCTACGACATGTTCGCCGCATCCGCGGACAACATCGTCACGGGCTCGAAGCTCCTGATGGAACTGCTCGGAGCGGAGACCTCCGCCCGGGCCGAGATCGCGGAGCGGATGCGGGCGGCGGAGCACGCGGGGGACGACGCGACCCACGCGATCTTCCACCAGCTGAACTCCTCCTTCATCACGCCGTTCGACCGCGAGGACATCTACAACCTCGCCTCCTGCCTCGACGACATCATGGACTTCATGGAGGAGGCGGTCGACCTGGTCGTCCTCTACAACGTGGAGGAGCTCCCCAAGGGTGTCGAGCAGCAGATCGAGGTGCTGGCACGGGCCGCCGAGCTGACGGCCGAGGCCATGCCGCACCTGCGGACGATGGAGAACCTCACCGAGTACTGGATCGAGGTCAACCGCCTTGAGAACCAGGCCGACCAGATCCACCGCAAGCTGCTGGCCCAGCTCTTCAACGGCAAGTACGACGCCATCGAGGTGCTGAAGCTCAAGCAGATCGTCGACGTGCTCGAAGAGGCGGCCGACGCGTTCGAGCACGTCGCGAACACGGTGGAGACCATCGCGGTCAAGGAGTCCTGAACCTCGTGGACACCTTCGCTCTGGTCGTGACCATCGGTGTCGCGCTCGGCTTCACGTATACGAATGGTTTTCACGACTCCGCGAACGCGATCGCGACCTCCGTCTCGACCCGTGCGCTGACGCCGCGTGCCGCGCTCGCGATGGCCGCGGTGATGAACCTCGCCGGCGCCTTCCTGGGCAGCGGGGTCGCCAAGACGGTCAGCAAGGGCCTGATCGAGACGCCGCACGGCAACAGGGGCATGTGGATCCTGTTCGCCGCGCTGGTGGGCGCGATCGTATGGAATCTGATCACCTGGTACTTCGGCCTGCCCTCGTCCTCCTCGCACGCGCTGTTCGGCGGCATGGTGGGCGCGGCGCTCGCGGGCGGCATCGGGGTGCTCTGGGACGGGGTGGTCGAGAAGGTCGTCATCCCGATGTTCATCTCGCCGGTCGTCGGTCTGGTGGCCGGCTACCTGGTGATGGTGGTCATCCTGTGGATGTTCCGCCGGGCCAACCCGCACAAGGCGAAGCGCGGTTTCCGTATCGCGCAGACGGTGTCCGCGGCGGGCATGGCGCTCGGCCACGGCCTCCAGGACGCGCAGAAGACGATGGGCATCGTCGTGATGGCGCTGGTCATCGCGGACGTGCAGTCGGCCGACGCGGCGATCCCGATGTGGGTCAAGATCGCGTGCGCCGTGATGCTGTCGCTGGGTACGTACGCGGGCGGCTGGCGCATCATGCGCACGCTGGGCCGCAAGATCATCGAGCTGGACCCGCCGCAGGGCTTCGCGGCGGAGACCACCGGTGCCTCGATCATGTTCGGCTCGGCGTTCCTCTTCCACGCGCCGATCTCCACCACCCACGTGATCACCTCGGCGATCATGGGTGTGGGAGCGACGAAGCGGGTGAACGCGGTCCGCTGGGGCGTCGCCAAGAACATCATCCTGGGCTGGTTCATCACCATGCCGGCCGCGGCCCTGGTCGCCGCGGTCAGCTTCTGGATCGTCGACCTGGCCTTCGTCTGACCTGGCCTTCGCCTCACCGGCGGCCGCCGGCGGGCGAACGCAAGCGGGCCGGCTCCCCCCACCCAGGGGGAGCCGGCCCTTTCTTTCTTCCGCCTTGCGGTGGCACCGCCATGCAGCACCGCAGGACGTTCTGTGAAGCCGCCGGTGTTCGCCGGAGCGGCCCAGGCCCTGTCCGGGCGATCTCCGCGGGCCCGTGCTGCCTGGCACGGCGCCTCCCTGTGTTGTCGGAGCGCGCGAGTACGGCCACGTACGAGCTGCGCCCCTCCGCCTTGCGATGCACCGCACCAGGCAACGCGGCCTGATCCACGAAGACCGCCATGACAGGACCTAGCCGAAGCGGCCCGAGATGTAGTCCTCGGTCGCCTGCACGGAGGGGTTGGAGAAGATCCGGTCCGTGTCGTCGAGCTCGATCAGCTTGCCGGGCTGGCCGACCGCCGAGAGGTTGAAGAAGGCGGTGCGGTCCGAGACGCGGGCCGCCTGCTGCATGTTGTGCGTCACGATGACGATCGTGAAGCGCTCCTTGAGCTCGCCGATCAGGTCCTCGATCGCGAGGGTGGAGATCGGGTCGAGGGCGGAGCAGGGCTCGTCCATGAGCAGGACCTGCGGCTCGACCGCGATGGCGCGGGCGATGCACAGGCGCTGCTGCTGGCCGCCGGAGAGGCCGGATCCCGGCTTGTTGAGGCGGTCCTTGACCTCGTTCCAGAGGTTGGCGCCCTTGAGCGACTTCTCGACGATGTCGCCGAGCTCGGACTTCTTGAAGTTGCCGTTCAGGCGCAGTCCGGCCGCCACGTTGTCGAAGATCGACATGGTGGGGAAGGGGTTCGGGCGCTGGAAGACCATGCCGACGGTGCGGCGGACCGCGACGGGGTCCACGCCGGGGGCGTACAGGTTCTCGTCGTCCAGCAGGACCTTGCCCTCGACGCGGCCGCCGGGGGTGACCTCGTGCATGCGGTTGAGGGTGCGCAGGAAGGTGGACTTGCCGCAGCCGGAGGGGCCGATGAAGGCGGTCACGGAACGGGGTTCCACGGTCATCGAGATGTCGTCGATCGCCTTGTGGGTGCCGTAGAAGGCGGAGAGGCCGCTGACGTCGATTCGCTTGGCCATGAGGGGGTCACTTCGCTTTCGTACGAGTCGCGTCAGCGACCGGTCTTCGGGGCCTTCCAGCGGGCGATGCCGCGGGCCACCAGGTTGAGGATCATGACGAAGGCGATCAGGACGAGCGCTGCGGCCCATGCCCGGTCCATCGAGGCGTCGGTGCCCACGACGTACTGCTCGTACACGTAGAGCGGCAGCGACGACTGGGCGCCTTCGAAGGGGTTCGGGTTGATCAGCTTCGTGCCGAAGACGAGCAGCAGCACCGGGGCCGTCTCACCCGTGATGCGGGCGACGGCGAGCATCACGCCGGTGGTGATACCGCCGATGGCCGTGGGGATGACCACCTTCAGGATGGTGCGCCACTTCGGGACTCCGAGGGCGAGGGAGGCCTCGCGGAGCTCGTTCGGGACGAGCTTGAGCATCTCCTCGGTGGACCGGACGACGACCGGCATCATCAGGATCGCCAGCGCCATGGCGCCCGCGAATCCGGAGGGCCCGAAGCCCAGGATCAGGTTCCACGTGGCGAGGACGAACAGGCCCGCGACGATCGACGGGATGCCCGTCATGACGTCGACGAAGAAGGTGACCGCCTTGGCGAGCTTGCCCCGGCCGTACTCCACGAGGTAGATCGCGGTCAGCATGCCGATCGGCGCGGCGATGAGCGTCGCGATGCCGACCTGCTCCAGGGTGCCGAGCAGGGCGTGGTAGATGCCGCCGCCCGCTTCGACGTCGAGCAGGCCGCCCATCGAGTGGGTCAGGAAGTACGGGTCGAGGACCTTGATGCCCTTGCCGACCGTGATCCAGCCCAGCGACAGCAGCGGCACGACGGCGAGGGCGAAGCAGACCCAGACGACGCTGGTGGCGACGCGGTCCTTCGCCTGGCGGCGGCCTTCGACCTTGCTGGTGATCGCGTAGTTGGCGGTCACGAAGAGCAGGGCGGCGATCAGGCCCCACTGGATCTTGCTGTGCCAGCCCGCGGTCAGGCCGATGCCCGACGCGAGGGCGGCGGAGGCGACGGCGATGGCGGCCGGCGCCCAGCGGGGCAGTCGGGCGTGGGCCAGGGAGGTCTGGGGGAGCGCGGGGGCGGGCCGGCGGTCCTGTTGTACGAGCTGGCTCATGCGTTGGCCCCCGAGTACTCCTTGCGGCGCGCGATGATGAGGCGGGCGGCGCCGTTGACCAGCAGGGTGATGAGGAAGAGGACGAGGCCGGATGCGATGAGCGCGTCACGGCCGAATTCGTCGGCCTCGTTGAACTTGGCGGCGATGTTCTGGGCGAACGTTCCGCCGCCCGGGTCCAGCAGGTGGCCGGAGATCACGAAGCTGGGGGAGAGGACGACGGCGACGGCCATCGTCTCGCCGAGGGCGCGGCCGAGGCCGAGCATCGAGGCGCTGATGATGCCGGAGCGGCCGAAGGGCAGCACCGCGATGCGGATCACTTCCCAGCGCGTGGCGCCGAGGGCCAGGGCGGCCTCCTCGTGCGCCTTGGGCGCCTGGAGGAAGACCTCCCGCGTGACGTTCGTGATGATCGGCAGGATCATGATGGCCAGCAGGATGCCGACCGTGAAGATGTTGCGGGCCACACCTTCGGAGGTCCGCTCGAAGATGTACGTCCAGCCGAGGAACTGGTCCAGCCACTTGTTCAGGCCGCCCAGGTACGGGACCAGGAAGACCGCGCCCCAGAGGCCGTAGATGATGCTCGGTACGGCGGCCAGCAGGTCGACGAGGTAGCCGAGCGGCCCGGCCAGCTTCCGCGGGGCGTAGTGCGAGATGAACAGCGCGATGCCGATCGCGATCGGAACGGCGATGACCATCGCGATGACCGAGCTGACGACCGTGCCGAAGGCGAGCACGGCGATGCCGAACACGGGCGGGTTCGCGGCCGGGTTCCACTCGGATGTGGTGAGGAAGTTCCCCTCGTTCTCGGAGAGGGCGAGCACCGTCCGGTAGGTGAGGAAGGCCGCGATGGCGGCCATGATCACCAGGAGGGTGATGCCGGATCCCCGGGACAGGCCCAGGAAGATCCGGTCTCCGGCACGGCCCGTGCCGCGTCGCGCGCGGGAGGCGCGGGGTGTCGACGGTGGCAGTGTCGGCTGTGCGGGTTGCGTAGCTGTGTCCATGGTCTCTCCGGTCTGCGGAGCGAGCGCTCCAGGCGGCGGTGCACCGGATGGTGCGGCCGGCCCGCGAGGTACGGGGCCGGCCGCGTCGGGTCAGGAGAGGGTGGGGACGATCGCGCGGACCTTGGCCGCGATCTCGGCCGGGACCGGCGCGTAGTGCGCGTCGGTGAGGACCTTCTGGCCCGCGTCGCTGATCGCGTAGTTCAGGAAGGCCTTCAGGGTGGGCAGGGTCTCGGCCTTGTTGCCCTTGTCGCAGACGACCTCGTACGTCACGAGGACCAGCGGGTAGGCGCCCTCGGCCTTGGTGGCGTAGTCCAGGCTCAGGGCCAGGTCGTTGCCGGTGCCCTTGATCTTGGCGGCCGCGATCGCCCTGGAGGCGTTCTCGCTGGTGGCCGCGACCGGGGCGGCGGCGCCCGTGTTCAGGCTGACGGTCTTGATGTTCCCGGACTTCGCGTACGAGAGCTCGAAGTACCCGATGGCGCCTTCGGTGCTCTTGACGTTGGAGGCGACGGAGGAGGAGCCGTTGGCGGCCTGGCCGCCCGCGGCGGGCCAGGACTTCGCCTTCGGGTCGTGCTTCCAGTCGGCCGGGGCGGCCTCGCTCAGGTACTTGCCCAGGTTCTGGGTGGTGCCGGACTCGTCCGAGCGGTGGAAGGCCTGGATGGCGGTGGCGGGCAGGGTGGCGCCCGGGTTCAGCTTCTTGATGGCCTCGTCGTCCCACTTGGTGATCTTCGAGTCGAAGATCTTGGCCAGGGTGGGCGCGTCGAGGACGAGGTTGTCGACACCGCTCAGGTTGTAGCCGATGGCGACCGGGCCGCCGACCAGGGGCAGGTTGATGCCCTGGCCGCCGGTGCAGATCTTCTGCGAGTCGGCGACCTCGTTCTCCTTGAGCGCGGAGTCGGAGCCGGCGAAGGCCACCTGGCCCTGGTTGAACTTGGTGATGCCACCGCCGGAGCCGATGGCCTGGTAGTTGATCTCCACGCCCGGGCAGGCGGCCTGGAAGCCCTTGACCCACAGGTCCATGGCGTTCTTCTGCGCCGTCGAGCCGGCGGCCAGCAGTTGGCCCTTTGCGTCGTCGCACTTGACGTCGCCCGCGGCCACGGGCGGCTTCGCCGTGCCGTCACCGGCCGTCTTGGTGTTGTCGTCCGAGCCGCACGCCGAGAGAACCAGGGCACCGGACACGACGAGGGCCCCGAGGGCGGAGGCACGAAGCCGGTTCTTGCGCTGAAGCTTCACTTTCGGGTGTTCCTTCCAGAAGCCGCCGGCCGCTTTCTGTATCGGGGCGGCGTGCGAAGAGGACTACGTGGGTGGCGCGGGGGAGCGGCTCGACCTGCGGGCGACTCGTACCGTGCACAGTCGAAATTAGGCCGGACAAGTGAAGCGGCCGACCGGGCCGGGTGAACGGACGGTGAACCGTGGCGGACGGCCCGGTGCGGTTGCGCCGGTTTGTGCACGGCTGTAAGCGGGCGTTATCCCGCCGTTACCGTGGTGTGGCCGCCAGCTCCGGCAGCCACAGCTGGTGGAAGGCGAGACGGGCGGCCTCGACCTCGTGGCGCTGGTCGGCGTGGAGCACGCCCAGGGCGTACGCGGTCGCCGGGGCGATGCGCGGCGTGCGGGCGGCCGTCGCCGAGGCGGCCGCCGCCTCCGACGCGTCGCGGTGGCGGTCCAGGGCCCGGCCCGCCTCCTCCAGCCGGGCCACGTCCTCGCCCAGCGCCTCCCGCGCGTACCGGTGGACCCGCAGGAGTCGGCGTACCTCGTGCCAGGAGGCGTCGTGGTCCGCGTTGTACGGATGGGCGTCCTCGGCCGGCGGCAGCGACGACACGGCCGCCGCGAGCCGGGCCTGCGCCGACTCCGCCAGCGGGACCAGCACGTCCGCCACCCGTCCGCGGGCCGCGACCGGGTCCAGCGGGACCTCGGAGGCCAGTAAGGCCACCGCGTCCGCCACCGCGTGGAAGCGGGCGGAACCGAGCGCCTGGAGCGTGGCCGAATGGGCGCGGGTACGGGCCAGGGTCAGCTGCCGCTCCAGCAGCGCCCCGGCCCGCGCCGAGCCCACCGTGAGCGCGCCGGCCGAGCCCCGCGGCGCCGGTATCTCCGGGGTCCCCGACAGCCGGTGCAGCGCCTCCATGAGCCGGGCGAGCCGGGCGGCGTAGGCGTGCTCGTCGGCGAGGGTCGACGACAGCCACACCAGCTCGGTGCGCAGCCCGTCGGCCCAGGAGGACTCGGTCACCACCCGGAAGGTGGCCAAGGAGCCGCTGATGCGGCGCGCGGCCCCCCGCAGGCCGCGCGCCGCCGAAGCGCTCCCTTCGGCGGACCCGGGCCCGCCCGCCGCCTGCGCGGCGTGTGCCGTGCTCGCCGCCTGCTCGGCGTACAGGCGCATCGCGCGCAGGAAAGCGGTGGCCTGGGAGCGCAGGTACGCGCCGAGCACGTCACCCGCGCCCGCTACGAGGTCATGTTTTGGCTGTGCCACGCCGGCGCCTCCGGGCGTCTATGAGCATCTCCTGAACGTGCCGCAGCGGCTGGCCCTCGTGATCCGTGCTGTGCCGGGTCCATTCGCCGTCCGGACCCAGGTGCCAGGAGGCCGTGAGGTCGGACATCCCGGTTTCCAGCATCCGGTCCAGTGCCGCGCGGTGAGCCGGGTCGGTGACCCGGACCAGTGCCTCGATACGGCGATCGAGGTTGCGGTGCATCATGTCGGCGCTGCCGATCCACACCTCGGGCTCGCCGCCGTTGCCGAAGGCGAAGACCCGGGAGTGTTCGAGGAAGCGGCCGAGGATCGAGCGGACCCGGATGTTCTCCGAGAGTCCGGTGACTCCGGGGCGTACCGCGCAGATGCCGCGGACCCAGATGTCGACGGGGACGCCCGCCTGCGCGGCCCGGTAGAGGGAGTCGATGAGGGCCTCGTCGACGATCGAGTTCATCTTCAGGCGCACGTACGCGGGCCGGCCGGCCCGGTGGTGGGCGGCCTCCTTGTCGATGCGCGCTATCAGTCCGTCCCGCAGCGAGCGCGGCGCCACCAGCAGCCGGCGGTAGGTCTCGCGGCGGGAGTAGCCGGAGAGCCGGTTGAAGAGGTCGGAGAGGTCGGCTCCGACCTGCGGGTCGGCGGTGAGCAGGCCGAGGTCCTCGTACAGCCGGGCGGTCTTGGGGTGGTAGTTGCCGGTGCCGACGTGCGAGTAGCGGCGCAGCTGGTCGCCCTCCTGGCGGACGACGAGGGACAGCTTGCAGTGGGTCTTGAGCCCGACGAGGCCGTACACGACGTGGCAGCCGGACTCCTCCAGCTTGCGCGCCCACTTGATGTTGGCCTGCTCGTCGAAGCGGGCCTTGATCTCGACCAGTACGAGGACCTGCTTGCCCGATTCGGCGGCGTCGATCAGGGCGTCGACGATCGGGGAGTCGCCCGAGGTGCGGTAGAGCGTCTGCTTGATCGCCAGGACGTCCGGGTCGGCGGCGGCCTGCTCCAGGAAGGCCTGCACCGAGGTGGAGAAGGAGTCGTACGGGTGGTGCAGCAGGACGTCCCGCTCGCGCAGGGCGGCGAAGATGTCGGGCGCCGAGGCGGACTCGACCTCGGCGAGGTCCCGGTGGGTGCCGGCGATGAACTTCGGGTACTTCAGCTCCGGCCGGTCCAGGGAGGAGATCCCGAAGAGGGCGGTCAGGTCCAGCGGGCCGGGCAGCGGGTACACCTCCGAGGCGTCGACCTTCAGCTCCTGCACGAGGAGGTCCAGTACGCCGGGGTCGATGGACTCCTCGACCTCCAGGCGGACGGGCGGGCCGAAGCGGCGCCGCATGAGCTCCTTCTCCAGGGCCTGGAGCAGGTTCTCGGCGTCGTCCTCCTCCACCTCCAGGTCCTCGTTGCGGGTCACGCGGAACATGTGGTGCGCGAGCACCTCCATGCCGGGGAACAGCTCCTCCAGGTGCGCGGAGATGACGTCCTCCAGCGGGACGTAGCGCTGCGGGGAGGCCTCCAGGAAGCGGGAGAGGAGCGGCGGGACCTTGACCCGGGCGAAGTGGCGGTGGCCGGTGACCGGGTTGCGTACGACCACGGCCAGGTTCAGGGAGAGGCCCGAGATGTACGGGAAGGGGTGCGCGGGGTCCACGGCCAGCGGGGTGAGCACCGGGAAGATCTGGTTGCGGAACAGCGTGAAGAGGCGGGCCTGCTCCTTCTCCGTGAGGTCGGGCCAGCGGATGAGGTGGACGCCCTCCTCCGCCAGCGCGGGGCAGATGTCCTGCTGGAAGCAGGCGGCGTGCCGGGCCATGAGCTCACGCGAACGCGTCCAGATGAGGTCCAGCACCTCGCGGGGCTGCAGGCCCGAGGCGGACCGGGTGGCGACGCCCGTCGCGATGCGGCGCTTGAGCCCGGCGACGCGGACCATGAAGAACTCGTCGAGGTTGCTCGCGAAGATCGCCAAGAAGTTCGCGCGCTCCAGGAGCGGGGTCGCCGGGTCCTCCGCGAGTTCCAGTACCCGCTCGTTGAAGGCCAGCCAGCTGCGCTCCCGGTCGAGGAAGCGCCCGGCGGGGAGCTCGCCGCCGTCCTTGTCGTCGTAGGCGTCCAGGTCGGCGTCGATGTCGGGTTCGAGGTCTACGTGGGGGCGGTGCGCGGAGATGGAACCGATGCGGGCGTGCGCTCCCGACACCGCGGCGGAGATGTGAGACGGCTGCTGGGCGGGGACCTCGGCGGGGCCTGCGCTGGGCTGGTGGCTCATGAGTCCATTCTTCCGCGCACGCGGCAGGACAGGCGCGTCGGAAGTGTCGGCCGTCAGTCGGAGGCGGGGGTACATGCGGGGAGAGTCGCAAGCGCGTCTTAATGGCCGGTGAATGGCGCATGGCTTCCAGGTCGTGTCGACCGTGTCGCCTGCGGCGGGCTCGGTGGGGTGGGCGCGGCCCTGGCCCTGGCCCTGGCTCTGGCGGGGTGGGGCGGGCCGGGCGGGGCGTGGGGTGGGCGGGTGCGGCGCCGTTGCGGGGCTCTGCCCCGGGCCCCGCGCCTCAAACGCCGGCGGGGCTGGTTCTCGGGGCCCGGCGCCGCAAACGCCGGCGGGGCTGGATCTGGGGGGCTCTGCCCCGGGCCCGGCGCCGCAACGCCGGCGGGGGCTGGTTCTGGGGGCTCGCGTCTTAGGCGCCGGTGGTGGGGGTCAGCTTTCTGTGCGGTACATGAGGTCCACCTCGTGGGTGCGGAAGCCCATGCCCTCGTAGACCGCCAGGGCCGCCGGGTTGTCGGCGTCCACGTAGAGCATGGCGGTGGGCAGGCCCTGGGCCGCCAGGTGGCGCAGGCCGATCGCGGTGAGGGCCTTGCCGAGGCCGCCGCCCTGGGCGCCCGGGAGGACGCCGACCACGTACACCTCGCCCAGGCGCTCCGCCGCGTGGACCTTCGTCCAGTGGAAGCCGACGAGCTCGCCCTCGCGCTCGGCGAGGAAGAAGCCCTTGGCGTCGAACCACGGCTGCGCGATCCGGTCGTCGAGGTCCCGCTGCGTCAGCGAGCCCTGCTCGGGGTGGTGGGCGAAGGCGGCCGCGTTCGCCGCGAGCCAGGCCGCGTCGTCGGCGCCGGGTACGAAGGTGCGGACGGTGACTCCGGCGGGGAGGACCGGCTCCGGCAGCGGGGGAGCGTCCGCGCCGAGCGGGCGGCGCAGCTGGCGCAGTTCGCGGAAGAGGGTCAGGCCGAGCACCTGCGCGAGGTGCCGCGCGGCCGATTTGCCGCCGTGCGCCCAGACCCGGATCCGCTTGCCGGAGGCGGCCAGCAGGGCCATGCCCAGCGCCCGGCCGTGCCCGCGTCCGCGCAGCGACGGGTCCACGACGAGCTCGGCGGCCGGGGCCTCCACCGGGTCGGTGTCCTCCAGTTGCCCGTAACCGGCCAGGCGCCCGGCTTCGGTGAGCAGGAAGTGCCGGACCCCCTCGCGGGGGCCGCCGCGCAGCTGGAGGCGTCCCTGTTCGGACACGGAGGTGGTGCCGTCCGTGCGGGCCGCGTCCTCGATCAGGGCGAGTACGGCGTCGGCCTGTTCCTCCGTCAGTGCGTCGAGGGTCTGAATCTGCCGTCCCGGCTCCAGGGCCGCTGCTGCGTCAGTCATGACACGAGACTACGACCGCGACGGGCGCGCGGGAGCGCGGCCCCGGCGTCGATCCGCCTTCTGCGCGTAACCACCTCGATATCCGTTACCCCCTGTCGCGCTACGCGCGTTGACCATAGGCTGCGAGCCACCTCCCAACTTGTCTCGCTGTCCACGAAGGGGACTCCATGTCAGCGACGCCGCAACGGCACCGCCGCTCCCGCCGGTTGGCCTTCACCGCCCTCGTCGTCACGGCAGGAGCCGGCGCCATGGTCGCCGCCGCGCTGCCGGCCGGGGCCGTGCAGGGTTCCGGCGCCGCCAAGAGCCGGACCGTCGACGTCCAGATGCTGTCGCTCAACGACTTCCACGGCACGCTGGAGCCCCCGCAGGGCTCGTCCGGCCAGGTGACCGAGCGTCAGGCCGACGGCACCACCAAATCCATACCGGCGGGCGGGGTCGAGTACCTGGCGACCAGCCTGCGCGAGGCCCGCAAGGGCCACGAGTACTCCGTCACCGCCGCGGCCGGTGACATGATCGGCGGCAGCCCGATGCTGTCCGGGCTCTTCCACGACGAGCCGACCATCGAGGCGCTGAACAAGCTCGGCCTCGACGTCACGAGCGTCGGCAACCACGAGTTCGACGAGGGTCGCGCCGAGCTGCGCCGGATGCAGTACGGCGGCTGCCACCCGGTCGAGGGCTGCTACGAGTACGGCAAGGAATTCACCGGTTCCGAATTCCAGTACCTCGCCGCGAACGTGACGGACGAGAAGACCCAGCGTCCGATGATGTCGCCCACCTTCGTGTGGAAGAAGGGCGACGTGAAGATCGGCTTCATCGGCGTCACCCTGGAGGGCACTCCGGACGTCGTGACCGCCGAGGGCGTCAAGGGCCTGAAGTTCGGCGACGAGGTCGAGACGATCAACAAGTACGCCGCCGAGCTGAACAAGAAGGGCGTCAAGTCCATCGTGGCGCTGATCCACGAGGGCGGTCTGCCGGCGAGCGGGGCCTACAACTACGACTGCGACGTCCCGGGCGCGGGCGCCGGCATCTCCGGGGCCATCGTCGACATCGCCAAGAACGTCGACGCGAAGGTCGACGCGCTGGTGACCGGCCACACGCACCAGGCCTACGCCTGCAACATCCCCGACCCGGCGGGCAACCCGCGCTCGGTGACCTCGGCGGCCTCGATCGGGCGTCTGTACACGGACACCACCCTCACCTACGACCGGCAGACCAAGGACATCGTCCGTACCCCGGTCAGCTCGCCCAAGCCGGTCAACCACGTCGTGAACCGCGAACAGCCCAAGGCCGCGGACATGACCGACCTGATCCAGCGGTGGAACACCCTGGCCGCCCCGATCGCCAACCGCCCGCAGGGCTTCATCTCGGCGGACATCCCGGGCCGCGGCTCGGCGGAGTTCGAGAAGCCGCTCGGCGACCTGATCGCCGACGCGCAGCTCGCGGCCCTGGCCCCGGCTGACAAGGGCGGCGCGCAGCTGGCCCTCATGAACCCGGGCGGCATCCGCTCGGACCTCGCCTACAAGGCCTCGGGCAGCGAGGGCGACGGGGTCGTGACGTACGGCGAGTCCTTCACCGTCCAGCCGTTCAACAACATGATGAACGTCGTGGACCTGACCGGCGCGCAGCTGATCACCGCGCTCCAGCAGCAGGTCAGCGGCCCGGTCAACGGTGCGAACCCGAAGATCCTGCAGGTGTCGAAGGGCTTCACGTACACGCTCGACATGACGCGGACGGGCGCGGACCGCTTGGTCGTGGACTCGGTGAGGCTGAACGGCGAGGCGATCGACCCCGCCAGGACCTACCGGGTCGCGATGAACGAGTTCCTCGCGGGCGGCGGTGACGGCTTCACCGTCCTGAAGGAGCACAAGAACAAGCTGGTGGGCGCGTCCGACCTGGACTGCTTCAACGCCTACCTGACGAACAACTCCTCGGCTGCCGCTCCGATCGCCCCGCCGGCGGCGGACCGGATCACCGTCATCAAGTAGCACCCGCGTACGGCACCCCTGAAGGGGCGGTGGGCCACCCTTGGGTTCTAGGAGTCGTTGCAACATCCCAGTTCAGGGGATGCGATGGACTTCGAGATCCGTAGGGACCGGACGCCTCAGGGCCCTCGGAAGC
>NZ_JBSFTS010000041.1:0-35004 GCF_053591375.1 Streptomyces sp. NPDC003034 | reverse complement strand
GAAGGATCGCGTACGACCTGCCGCCCCGTCCAGAGCAGCGAGCCGTACAGAACAACGGCGAGCACCAGGGACAGTCCGCCGTGCGGCCCGCCACACCGCAGAACCCTTTTTCCATCCTCTGCGGACATCCGTACCGTCCGGGTGGGCTGACGTGGAGCGCGCGAGGTGCCACGATGATCCGTGCTTCAACAGTGCCGGGGCCGGCGCGGCGAGGGCGGCGGCGCCGTGTCCTGGCAGCCCTACGCCACGAAAGGGCGGACACCCCATGCGCGTTACACCATTCGCATCGTCCTTAGACGGCGGCCGAAGCGGGAGCGAGGACGACGAGGTACGGCGCTACTACAGCCGCAAGACGCGGGACATCGTCCACAAGTACGGTCCCGGTCCGCGCGTGCACTTTCACGTGGGGATGTTCGCGGAAGGGTCCCATCCGCACACCACCGTCTCCCAGAGCACACTGAAGCAGCGCATCATCGACGCGCAGGAGGCGATAGTCGAACACGCGGCCCGTTCCTGGGGCGCGTACGAGAAACCGCCCCGCCGGCTCCTGGACATCGGCTGCGGCCTGGGCGGCGCCTCCCTGTACTGGGCGCAGGAGCACGGCGCTTCGGTCACCGGGCTCACCGTCGCGGCCGAACACGTGCCGGTCATCGCGCGCTTCGCCCGGCAGGCCGGGGTCGGCGAACGCGTCACCCCCGTGCTGAGAGACGTACACGACCTGGACGCCGCGCACGCCTACGACGCCGCCTACGCCAATGAGAGCAGCGGCTACACCGACCGGGCCCGGCTCTTCCAGGTCGTCGCCAGGGCGCTGAAGCCCGGCGGCTGGTTCGGGATCCAGGAGCACTTCGTGTGCCGGCCCGAGTGGCGGGAGTTCATCGACGGCTACTACCGCACGCGGCTGGGCACGCGGGAGGAGTACCTGGCGGCGGCCGGGGCGGCCGGCTTCGAGCTGGAGCAGGAGGAGGACGTCACCGACCGGGTGGCGGAGTTCTGGGTGCAGTCCATGGCGTGGAACACCGCCGAACTCGACCGCCTCCGGGCGGGCGGCGCCCCGGCGGCCTGGACCCCGCAGCGGCTGCGCGAGTCCACGATCGTGCACAGCAAGCTCTTCCGGATCTGGCGCGACCACGCGATGGAGACACGGCTGCTGCGCTTCCGGATCGGGGGCTGACCGATGACCGCGACCGCGCGCCCCTCACGGCTGGGCGACCGGCTGCCCGCCTTCTACTGCCCCCTGGACCGCGACCTCGTACACCCCGCGGCGAAGGAGCTGGAAGCCCGGGCCGTCGAATGGCTGGACGCCTTCGGCCTCTACCCCGATCCGGTCGAACGCGCATGGGGCCTGGCCACCCACAGCGCCGAGTTCTCCTGCCGCATCATCCCCGAAGGGGAGGCCGGGCCGCTGCTGCTGTTCACCGAGTGGAACTACTGGGCCAACGCCGTCGACGACTGGCAGGACTCGGGAGCCGGCGAGGTGCGGACGGCCGCCATCGCCGAACACGGCGTACGGCTGCTGCGCACCATCGAGAACCCCGGCGCGGCCGTGCTCCCCGACGGCCCCATGACCCGCGCCCTGGCCGACCTCGTGAGCCGCACCCACGCCGTGCTCACTCCCTTCGAACTGCGCAGGTTCATCGAGGGGACCCGGGACTGGCTGCTCGGGGCGGCCTGGCAGGCGGCCCGGGCCGAGTGCGGGAGCATGCCGGGGCTGAACGACTTCGCCGCCATGGGGCCGCTGGCGAACGGCACGCGCTTCTCCCTGACCTGGTCCGACGTCACGCGCGGGATCCGCTTGCCGGCGGATGTGCTGTACGCACCCGCCCTGCAGGCCTTGACCGACGCGGCGGGTTTCGTCGTCAGCGCCGACAACGACCTGTTCTCGTACGACAAGGACGATCACGTGGAGCCGCGGGAGGTGAATCTCGTCAATGTGATCGCCCACCAGGAGAACTGCCCGCCCGCCGAGGCGGTCCCGCTCGCCGTGGCCCTGCGGGACCGGGTGATGACCCTCTTCATCAGGCTGCGGGAGCAGCTGGCCGCCGGAGCGGACGAACCACTCGCCCGGCACCTTGAGGCGATGGGCCACTACGTCGCGGGCTGCATCGCCTGGCAGAGCCGGGCACCCCGGTACGCCAGCCCGCGCAACCGGTACGAACTGCCGGTCCCGGATGCAGGATTCGACATCCGGTACACCGACGTGCCCAGCGACGCGGCGGCGCGGCCGCCGGAGCTGCCCGCACTGGCCGGGTGGTGGAGACACCTGCGCGCCTGAGAGACGTGCGGGGGCCCCGGCCGGAGCGGCCGGGACCCCCGCACGGGGCGGCGCCGTCTCAGCGCAGGCCGAGCAGGCGGCGCCACCAGGTGCGTCCGCGCCGGGCGGCGGCCGGGGCGGGGCCGGCCCCGGCCGCGGGGCGGGCCGACGGCTGCGGCGGGATCAGCGCGTGCCCGGGGTGCTCTGCGTGCCCGGGGTGACCCGAGGGCTGTTCCGGATGCGGGTACGCCTGCTGCACGGCGCGCGGGGCGAACCGTACCGGCAGGGACAGCAGATGGCGCGACATGAGGGTGCCGCGCCACCGCAGCTCGCTCTCGGCGACGGAGAGCTGGAGGTCGGGCAGCCGGTCGAGCAGCACCTCGATACCGGTGTCCGCGATGGCCCGGCCGATGTCCTGTCCGGGGCACTCGTGCGGCCCGCTGCTGAAGGCCAGGTGCGAGCGGTTGCCGCGGACGGAGACGGAGGGGTCGGGCCGGATCAGCGGGTCGGCGTTGCCCGCCGCCAGGCCGAGCAGGAGCATGTCACCGGCCTTGATCTGCTGGCCGCCGAGCACGGTGTCCCCGGTGGCCCAGCGCCCGATGATCGTGTTGATCGGCGGGTCGTCCCACAGCACCTGCTCCAGGGCGTCGGGCAGGGTCATGTGCCCGCCGGAGAGATTGGCGCGGAAGCGCTGGTCGGTCAGGACGGTCCGCAGGGTGTTGGCGATCAGGTTCGCGGTGGTCTCGTACGCCGCGATCAGGACGACGCGAAGGTGCATGAGCACCTCGGTGTCGCTGAGCTCCGCCGGGTGTTCCAGCAGCCACGAGGCGAGGTCGCGGGCGGGGTCGGACTTGCGCTGCCTGACCAGCTGCTCCAGCGTGGCCGTGACGTAGCGGTCGCTCTCCAGGGCCGTCTCGGTGCCCTGGAGCATGTCGCGGGCCGCGTTGACCAGCCGGGGTCCGTGCTCGTCGGGCGCTCCGAGCAGCTGGGTCATCACCAGCATGGGGAGCTGGTCGGAGAAGGCGGGGACCAGGTCGGCGTGACCGTCGCCGGCGATCCGGTCGACGAGCTGGTTGGCGAAGCGGGTCACGTGGCGGCGGATGCCGCGCCTGTCGAAACGCTGGAGGGATTCCACCACGGCTCCGCGCAGCCGCTCGTGGACGGGGCCGTCGGTGAAATTGCACACCGGCACCCAGGTGACCATGGGGCCCAGCGGGGTGTCGGCGGGTACGCGGCCCTCCTTCATGTCCCGCCAGCCCCGCGGATCGCGGGCGAAGCCCGAGGGGGTGCGCGCCACGTTCAGGTTCTCCCGGTGGCCGAGGACCAGCCAGGCCGGGAGGTCCCCGCTGACCAGTACGGGGGCCACCGGGCCGTGTTCGGCCCGCAGCTTCTCGTACAGGCCCATCGGGTCGGCTTCCGCCTCCGGTCCGTGGAGCCGGCGCAGGCCGCCCGGGGTTCCCGCCGCGTGGGCCGGGCACTCGGGCGGCGGGGTGGGGTTGGTGCTCACATTGCCTCCGGGGTTGCTGCCTGGGAGTGCAGGTAGCGCATGAGGGTCAGCAGGACGTCGCGGGAGGAATCCCGTCGCCTGGCGTCGCAGACCAGGATCGGGACCGCGGGGGGCAGGTCGAGGGCCTGGCGCAGCTCTTCGAGCGGATGACGGGGGGCGTCGGGGAAGGAGTTGACGGCCACGACGAAGGGCACGCCCCGCTCTTCGAGCCGCCCGATGACATCGAAGCTGATTTCGAGCCTGCGGGTGTCGAGGAGCACGACCGCGCCCAGCGCGCCCTCGAAGAGACCGCGCCACAGGAACCAGAAGCGCTCCTGGCCGGGCGTCCCGAAGAGGTAGAGGACGAGTTCGTCGTTGATGGTGATGCGGCCGAAGTCCATGGCCACGGTCGTGGTGGTCTTGCCCGCCACGCCGCTGGTGTCGTCGACGCCGATGCCCGCCTGGGTCATGGTCTCCTCGGTCGTCAGCGGTCTGATCTCGCT
This sequence comes from Streptomyces sp. NPDC003034, assembly GCF_053591375.1. NCBI lineage: Bacteria > Bacillati > Actinomycetota > Actinomycetes > Kitasatosporales > Streptomycetaceae > Streptomyces > Streptomyces sp. NPDC003034. The sequence continues at coordinate 30,761 of NZ_JBSFTS010000041.1, read as the reverse complement.
GACCGCGCCGACCATCGTCGTCTTGCCGACACCGAAGCCGCCGACGACGACCACTTTGACGGCGGCGGCCGCCGACTGGGGGAGTATGTCCACGCTCCGCGGCCCGGCGGGCAGCTCAGAGCTTTTGTAGTCCATTGATCACTGCCTCGATGAGAGCAAGGTCGGGAAGGTCGGCGGCGGGGACGGGCGGGCGCACGGTCACGCGTTTCGCGGCCAGTAAGTCGCCGACCAGCACGGTGACGGCGCTCACGGGAAGACCGGCGTACGCGGCGATCTCCGCGACCGACAGCGGTGCCTGGCACATCCGCAGGATGGCGGCGTGCTCCGGCTGCATCTCCGGCCGGGGGACCGCCTTGGCCACGACCAGGGTCACGAGATCGAGGCGGGTGGTGGTGGACGGTCCGCTGCGTCCGCCGGTGATGACGTAGAGCCGCTCGGGTGTGCGGTCCTCCCAGGTCGGGGGCGGCTCGGTCACGCGGGCTGCCCGTCGTGCCGGGGCGGGCTGCTCAGGTGATCTCCCATCCGGGTCACGAGGTTGCGCATCTGCGCGCCCATCAGACCCGCGTCGACGCCCTCGTCGGCGAGGACGGCCAGATAGGAGCCGTCGCCCGCGGCCATGAGGTAGAAGAACCCGCCGTCCATCTCGATGACGACCAGGCGCATCCGGCCCTTGGAGTGGGGCAGTTCCGCGGCCACCGCCGCGGCCAGGCTCTGCAGGCCCGCGCAGGCCGCCGCCAGACGGTCGGCCGTGTCCGTCTCGGCTCCGTACTGGGCCACGCACAGACCGTCCGCCGACAGTACGATCACATGCCGCGTCTGCGGCACTCCGATGGCGAGGTCCTTGAGCATCCAGTCCATACTGCTTCGCTGTGTCATCACTGCTTACGTCCCTTTGGTCGCTGAGCCCGACGCGCTGTGGCCGTCGTAGCCGTCGTAGCCCTCGTGCCGGTCCCGGCCGTCCTGCCCGTCTTGGCCCGATGTGCCGACAAGGCCGCTGTGGAAGGCCTCCAGCCACATACCGGGGGCTGCCTCCGGCCCGGTCCGCGCCTCGGCGGCCGTCGGGGCGGCGGGGAAGACGGCACGGTCCTTCCGGCGTCGCTGCGGCAGGCCGGTGGCGGTGCGTTCGCTGACCAGTACGGCCTCGCCCGCGACGGCGGAACGGGCCTCGGGCACCGACAAGTGCTCGACGGGGTGCTGGCGGGGCGCGGGGGTCACTGCCCGCGGCCCCGAGGAGGTCCCGATGCCGTGGGCGAGGCCGGTCGCGGCCGAGGCGGTGGTGATCAGGTTCTGCGGGACGACGACCACCGCCCGGACACCGCCGTACGCGGAGGAGCGCAGGGAGACCTGGAACCCGTACGCCTGGGCCAGGCGGCCGACCACCGCGAGACCGAGGCGCGGCGTTTCGCCGAGGTCGTTGAGGTCGATGCCGGACTGGGCCTGGGCGAGCATCTGTTCGGCCCGCTTGCGGCCCTCCTCGGTCATGTTGATCCCGCCGTCCTCGATCTCCACGGCGATCCCCGACTGCACCTCGACCGCCGTCAGGTGGACCCGGGTGTGGGGCGGCGAATAGCGGGTGGCGTTGTCCAGCAGCTCGGCCAGCGCGTGGATCAGCGGTTCCACCACGGGGCCGAGGACGGCGACCTCGGAGACCGAGTGGAGGTCCACCCGCTGGTAGTCGATGATCCTCGACATCGCGCCGCGCAGGACGCTGTACAGCGTGACCGCCCTGCTCCACTGGCGGCCGGGGCGGGCCCCGCCCAGGACGGAGATGGAGTCGGCGAGCCGCCCGACCAGGGCGGTGCCGTGGTCCAGGCGCAGCAGGTCGCCGAAGACGTCCGGGTCCTGCCCGTGGCGGTCCTCCATCTCGCGCATCTCGTGGGCCTGCTGGTGGACGATCGCCTGCACGCGGCGGGCGATGTTCACGAAGGCGCGCTGCGCCGAGTCCCGCAGGTTCTCCTCGGCTTCGACCGCGTCCACCACCCGGGCCAGCACGGTCTGCAGGGCGGCCCTGAACCGCGGTGTCACACCGGCGTCGTTGCCCCAGCGGTTGCCCCGTCCGCCGCGCCCGCCCAGAGAGTTCAGGACCTCCTCCGGGAGTTCGCCCCTGCGCAGCCGCTCGATGGCGTCGGTCAGTACCACCTCGGAGAGGAGTACGGTCTCGGCCTCCTGCCGGGACAAGGCGTAATGGAGGGAGTCGACTTGGGCGCGCTGGGCCGTCACCGCGCGGCCGCGCCGCACCGCTTCGGCGATGGCCGCGGCGGTGCACAGCGCCCCGAGGGCGATGCAGGCGGTGCGCACCGGCTCCGGCGCGGAGGCCAGCGCTCCGGCCAGGCAGGCGGCGGCGAGCGCCGCGATCGCGGGCAGCAGCCAGCTTATTCCCGCCTCCGGGCGGGAGGTTCCGGGTGGGAAGTCTTGTTGCGCCATCAAGTTCCTCGAAGCATCGAAAGAGGGGATCTTATGACCGGTGGGCGGGAGCATAACGGCGGTGAAATCGCGGAGTTGGCACTTTCGGCAGGGTTCATCGGACCGGAGGAACGATGGCGCGCCCGATGCGTACTGGTGCGCGAATAGCCGGTCCCGCAGGCCGGCTCTTTATCTCCGGCGGCGGCCACGCGGGACCGGATCGCGCCGCGCGCCGCAGGGCGGGGATGTCGACGAGGCGCCGTGGACCGCGGCGCACGGGTGGCGGCCCCGTCGCTCCGTGCCGTCTTCAAAAAACCTCCACATGCTGGCCGCGTCCAGGACGGTTGTCCTGCGCCGTTGCGCGGGATGCCGGATATGTCGCATGCGTTTCGTGGGAGTTCGTCCCGTTAGCTTCCGGGCGCGTACCGGGCGGCCCGTATCTGTTACTCGATCTTGCGAAGAACCTGTCGGCATTCGGTGAATGAAGCTGCACGCCGGTCGCCGGAGGCGCCCACCAGCCCGTGAGGGAGCGTCAACGGGATTGGCTCGGTAGCCCGTTCGCGTGCTTTCATCGTGCGCACCGCGGCGGGCAAATGAATGGCGGGCCGGATTCGAAGGGTCGCCGGCTCCGCCGCGGATAGGGAAACCTTCCGACCAATGAAAGGTGCGCGTCATGCGTAACGACATCGAGACCCGCGAGATCGCCGACGCCGAGCTGGACGCCGTTTCGGGCGGTGTCGTCACCGTGTCCGGTGGTCTGGCCGGCGCCGTGACCAGCGACGTCAGCAGCATCGTGGGCGTCGTGGGCAGCCTCGACACCGCCCAGGCCGCGCACGGTCTCGTCGCTCACGCCCCGGGTCTCGTCTCGGGCATCACGGGCGTTTCGGTGAACACCGGCGCCGTTACCGGTCGCGCCGGTCTCTGAGTGGATATCCCATGAATCCCGGAGCCTCGGTTCCGGGGTTCATGGTTTTCCGCACGTCTGGCCCGTGGCAATGCGGTTGGCGAAGTCGACGCAGTTGAAGGAATAGTCCGTGCAGTTTCGTCAAAAGGCTCTTTCCAAGCTGCAATCGCCCGACGAGCTCGATCTGCCCGTACGCTTCGCGCGCCCGCAGGGGCGGCTCGTGCTGGCCGTCACGGTCGTCGTCATGGCCGCCGCGAGCTTCTGGGCCGTCACCGGCACCGTCTCCTCCAAGCTGAGCGCGCCGGGCATCCTCACCCACGCCGAAGGCAGTTATGTGCTGCAGAGTCCGGTCGCGGGACAGGTGACGGGCGTCCTCGCCGAGGAGGGGCAGCTGCTGTCCCCCGGCGCCCCCCTGCTCAACGTCCGCACGGACCAGGGCGACCGGCCCGTACGCGCGGTGACCGGCGGCCGGCTGACGACGCTGACCGCCAAAGTGGGCTCCGTCGTCACGACCGGCGCCGACGTGGCGACCGTCGAACGGGTGCGGAACCCGGACGACCCCCTCGTGGCCGTGCTGTACGTGCCGGGCGCCAGCGCCGGGGCGATCGCCGTGGGCGCCGCCGTCGACCTCAGCGTCCAGTCCGTCCCCCGGCAGCGGTACGGCATGCTGCGCGGCCGCGTCCAGTCGGTAGGCCGGGTGCCCCAGACCCCGGCGCAGATCAGCGGGTTCCTCGGCGACACCGCCCTCGCCGAACAGTTCTCCCGGCACGGCAAGCCGGTCGCCGTGCTCGTCCGCCTGGAGCGCTCCGCCGCCACCGAATCCGGGTACAAGTGGTCCTCCGCGGACGGTCCCCCGTACGCCGTGGACTCCACCACACCGGTCACCGGCGCCGTCCACCTCGCCGCGCGGCGCCCCGTCGACTGGCTGCTGCCGTGACCGCGCCGCGGCAGGCTCCCCGGGACCGCTCCGGGCCGCCGCCGACGCCCCGCCTGCCTCCCGCCGGACGCCGCCGCCACCGCCCCGAGCCCGGGAGCGGCGCCCGCCGCCGGTCCGCGCCCGCCCCCCGGGTCAAGGCGCCCCGGACCGTACGCACCCCCACCGTGCTGCAGATGGAGGCGGTGGAGTGCGGCGCCGCCGCCCTGGCGATGGTGCTCGGCCACTACGGCCGCTTCGTCCCCCTGGAGGAGCTGCGCATCGCCTGCGGCGTCTCCCGCGACGGCTCCCGTGCCAGCAACCTCCTGAAGGCCGCCCGCGGCTACGGCCTGAAGGCCAAGGGCATGCAAATGGACCTGGCCGCGCTCACCGAGGTCAGCGCCCCGGCCGTGCTCTTCTGGGAGTTCAACCACTACGTGGTCTACGACGGCATGGGCCGCCGCTTCGGCCGCAAGGGCGTCTACGTCAACGACCCCGGCAAGGGCCGCCGGTTCGTCCCCATGGAGGAGTTCGACACCAGCTTCACCGGTGTCGTCCTCACCTTCGAGCCCGACCGGGGTTTTCGCCGCACCGGCCGCAAGCCGGGCGTCATGAGCGCCATGCCGGCCCGCCTGCGCGGCACTTCGGGCACCATGGCCGCCGCCGTCCTGTCCAGCCTCCTGCTGGTGGCCGTCGGGGCGTCGGCGCCCGCCCTGAGCCGCACCTACATCGACATCTTCCTCATCGGGGACCAGACCTCCCTGCTCGGCGTGCTGTTCGCGGCGATGGCGGCCACCCTGGTGCTGTCCGCGACCCTCACCGCGGTCCAGCAGGCCAATCTGCTGCGCGGCCGGATCATCTCCTCCACCCTGGGCAGCGCCCGCTTCCTGCGGCACCTGCTCAGGCTCCCGGTCACCTTCTTCTCCCAGCGCAGCCCGGCCGACCTCGTCCAGCGCCTGCAGTCCAACGACGCGGTCGCCGAGACGCTCGCCCGGGACCTCGCGGCGGCGGGCGTGGACGCCGTGGTGGTCGTGCTCTACGCGGTGCTGCTGTGGACGTACGATCCGCAGCTGACCCTCGTCGGCGTCATGATCGCCCTGCTCAACGTGGCGGCCATGCGGATCGTGATCCACCTCAGGGCCACCGGTACCCAGAAGCTGCGCGCCGAGAGCGCCCGGCTGACCAACACCTCGTACAGCGGTCTCCAGCTCATCGAGACGATGAAGGCCACCGGCGGGGAGAACGGATTCTTCCGCCGGTGGGCCGGACAGCACGCGGTCACCCTCGACGTGCAGCAGCGGCTCGGGGTGCCCAGCGCGTGGCTGGCGATCGTCGCGCCCACGCTGGCCGCGCTCAACAGCGCGCTGATCCTGATGATCGGAGGCCTGCGGGCGGTGGAAGGGCATCTGTCCGTCGGCCTGCTCGTCGCCTTCCAGGCCCTGGTGACCAGCTTCACCGCACCGATCACGCGCCTCAACGGCGTCGCCGGGCGGATCCAGGACTTCGCGGCCGACGTGGCCCGCCTCAAGGACGTCGAGAACTTCCCCGTCGATCCGGTCTACTCGCGGCGCGAGCCGGCACCCGGCACCCGCCGTCTCAAGGGGCACGTGGAGCTGGACCGCGTCACCTTCGGCTACAGCCCCCTGGACCCCCCCTTGCTCAAGGACTTCTCGCTCTCCGTCGGACCCGGGCAGCAGGTCGCCCTCGTCGGCGGCTCCGGCAGCGGCAAATCCACCGTCTCCCGGCTGATATCCGGGCTCTACACCCCCTGGGAGGGAGCCATCCGCATCGACGGCATGCGGTTGGAGGACATTCCGCGCGGCGCGCTGGCCGCATCGGTCTCCTTCGTCGACCAGGACGTCTTCCTCTTCGAGGGGACCGTCCGCGACAACGTCACCCTGTGGGACCCCTCGATTCCGGACGAGGCCGTCGTCGCCGCGCTGGAGGACGCCGCCGTGTACGACGTGGTCGCCCGCCGGCCCGGCGGGATCCACAGCCGCGTCGAACAGGACGGCCGCAACTTCTCCGGTGGCCAGCGCCAGCGCCTGGAGATCGCCCGGGCGCTGGTCCGCCGCCCCAGCGTCATGGTCCTGGACGAGGTGACCAGCGCCCTGGACGCGGTGACCGAGCAGGTCATCATCGACAACCTGCGGCGGCGGGGCTGCGCCTGTGTCGTCATCGCCCACCGGCTGAGCACGGTCCGCGACAGTGACGAGATCGTGGTGCTCGACCGGGGCACGGTCGTGGAACGCGGGCGGCACGAGTACCTGGTCGCCGCGCGGGGCCCGTACGCCGACCTGGTCAAGGAGCACTGAGGTGACGTACCCCCACCACCTCGCCAGCCCTGAGGGGACGCATCCGCACCACATCCCCAGCCCCGAGGCGACGCCTCCGCACCACCTCCCCGGCCCCGAGGCGACCTCCCCGCACCCCGTCGCGAGCACCCCCGCAGCGCCGCCGGGCACGGCCCCCGCCCAGGTCGCCGATCCCGTCGTCGCGGCCCTGGGCGCGCTGGGCACGCCGGTCGACTGCACGGGCCTGCGCAGCCTGCCCCTGGAAGGCCCGCTCGTGCTGTGGCTGGTCGTCCACGGCGAGCTGGACCTGTTCGCCGTCGACGCCGCGCAGGCCGGGCACTGGCACTTCCTGGGCCGCCTGGAGCCGGGCACGCTGCTGCTGGGCCCGGCCGAGGGCCGCGAACACACGCTCGTCGGCCGGCCCCTGCAAGGATGCCGGCTGCGCCGCATCGAGCTGCGGGAGCTGCACCGCCCGCAGTACGGCGCCCCGGGGGACGCCGGGCAGTGGGACGCCGGGCAGTGGGACCCCCACCCCGCCGCGGGGTGGTACGCCGACCTCGACCCGTACGGCCACGCCGGCGGACGGCTGAGCCCCCTGGAGGAGGCCTTCGCGCTCGGCATCGGCCGCGGTCTGCGCGTGCTCTACCAGGCCCCGCTGGACGGTCGCGCCACCGCCGGACAGGGTGGCGGCGACGACGACATCCTGTGGATGCAGATCATCCCCGGCAGCGTGCACTACGGCGCCGCGTACGAGGCGGAGGCGGCCGGAACCCTGCTGGTCGACCCCGCGATGTGGCAGGGCATGGTCGACCAGCAGTACCGGCTGCTGTACGCCCTGGACCACTGGATCGAGCAGCTGGAGCGGGCCCACGAGGACCGTACGGCGGCCGGCATCGAGGCCGGCCGGGCAGCCCGTACCCAGGCGGACCAGGCGCTGCTGGCCTCCATCGACCGCTCCCGCGGCCCCCGCGGCTCCCACCGCTCCCAGGCCGCCGACGCGACCTACGCCGTGTGCCGCCTGGTCGCGGAGGAAGCCCGCATCACCCTGTCGGAGCCGGCCGGGGCGGGCGCCGACTCGGAGCGCGTGGACCCCGTGGAGCGCGTCGCGCTCGCCTCGCGGATCCGTACCCGTGCCGTCAGACTCGACGGGCGCTGGTGGCGGGAGGACATCGGGCCGCTCGTGGGCCGCCGGGAGGAGGACGGGACGCCGGTCGCCCTGCTCTGGCGGCGCGGCCGCTACGAAGCCGTCGACCCCGCCACCGGCACGCGCCGGCGTCTCGGCAACACCGACGCGAGCGCCTTCGAACCGCGCGCCGTCATGCTCTACCGCCCGCTGCCCGACGGACCGGTGAGCCTGCCGGCGCTGCTGCGCTTCAGCCTGCGCGGCACCCGCCCGGAGCTGCGCGGCCTCATCCTCGGCGGGCTGGTCGCGGTGGTCCTCGGCGCGCTGGTGCCCATCGCCACCGGCAAGGTGCTCGGCCAGTACGTACCGCAAGCCGAGAACGGCCTCATCGTGCAGAGCGCCCTCGCCCTCATCGCGGCCAGTGTCGTCTCGGCCGCCTTCATGCTGTTGCAGAACACCTCCATCCTGCGCATGGAGGGCCGCATCGAGGCCACCTTGCAGCCGGCGGTGTGGGACCGGCTGTTGCGACTGCCGACGAAGTTCTTCGCGGACCGCTCCACCGGCGAACTGGCCAGTGCCGCCATGAGCATCAGCTCCATCCGCCGCGTGCTGTCCGGAATCGGCTCGGTCTGCGTACAGGCGAGCAGCGTCGGCACGATGAACCTCGTCCTGCTGCTCGTCTTCAGCGTGCCGCTGGCCATGGTGGCGATCGCCATGCTGCTCGTCATCGCCGCGCTCTTCCTGGGCCTGGGCCTGTGGCAGCTGCGCTTCCAGCGCCGGCTGATCGAGCTCGGCAACAAGCTCAACAACCAGGCCTACCAGACGTTGCGCGGACTGCCCAAACTGCGCGTCGCCGCGGCCGAGAGCTTCGCCTACGCCGCCTGGGCTCGGCAGTTCGCCCGCACCCGCGAACTGCAGCAGCGCATCGGCCGCGTCCAGAACGTCATCACCGTCCTCAACGCGGTCTATCTGCCGCTGTGCACCCTGGTGATGTTCGTGCTGCTGGCCGGACCGGCCCGTGGCACCATGTCGGCGAGCGAGTTCCTCACCTTCAGCACCGCCATGACGATGCTCCTCGCCTCGGTGACCCAGCTGACCGGCGCCCTCATCTCGACTGCCGCCGTGCTGCCGATGTTCGAGCAGATCAAGCCGGTCCTGCGGGAGAGTCCCGAGGTCCGCGGCTCCAGCACCCGGCCGGGCGTACTGACCGGCGCCGTCGAGGCCCGGCAGCTGTCCTACCGCTACACCGAGGACGGACCCCTTGTCCTCGACGATGTCGACGTCGCCGTCCGGCCCGGGGAGTTCGTGGCGGTCGTCGGGGCGAGCGGCTGCGGCAAATCGACACTGCTGAGGCTGCTCATCGGCTTCGACAAACCCCTCTCCGGCAGTGTGCTGTACGACGGCCAGGACCTGGCGGCGCTCGACCAGGCGGCTGTGCGCCGCCAGTGCGGTGTCGTCCTGCAGAACGCCCAGCCCTTCACCGGCTCGATCCTCGACTGCATCCGCGGCGCCGAGACCTTCTCCGTCGAGGAGGCGTGGGAAGCCGCCGCGATGGCGGGCCTCGCCGAGGACATCAAGGCCATGCCGATGGGCATGCACACCATGCTGTCCGACGGCGGCGGCACCGTCTCGGGCGGCCAGCGCCAGCGGCTGATGATCGCCCAGGCCCTCATCCGCAAGCCGCGCGTCCTGTTCTTCGACGAGGCCACCAGCGCCCTGGACAACGAGGCCCAGCGCGTGGTCATCGAATCCACCCGCACCCTGCGCGCCACCCGCATCGTGATCGCCCACCGGCTGTCCACGATCATGGACGCCGACCGGGTGATCGCCATGGCGGACGGCCGGATCGTCCAGCAGGGCCCACCCGCCGAACTGCTCGCCGACACGACGGGCCTCTTCCACGAACTGGTCCGCCGCCAGCTCCGCTGAACGCGGCGGCTGAACGCCGGGCCAACGCGGCGGCACGGACCCCACGCGCACGCGCGCCTTGCGGACCGCAGGTGTCCGCAAGGGGGGCTACTAGTGGGCCCACTCGCGCAGGGCGGCGTGTGGGTCGGGCAGGGTCCACACCGGGTGGCGGCAGAGCAGGACGTCGAACTTCTCCGGGCCCGTGGGCGGCGCGGCGGCACGGGCTTTCGCGGCTGTTCCCAGCTCACTCCCCTGCCGCCCCGGGCGCCCGCCGGGAAAGCGACAGATCCCGGCAGGTTGCGGTCGGTAGACCCTGGCCTGCGCCCAGGCGGCGGTCGAGGCGCGGGGTTGGCCGGCAGGGGCGCCGCGGTCTCGGTTCCTCTCCTCCGCCTCTGCAAGAAAGCCCAGGTCAGCGACCTGGGCTCTCCTTCTCCTCTAGACCCTTGAGGGCCGGCGTGCCACGGGTCGTTACCAGGTGCCGGTGATGGGGGTGTCGCCCGGGTTGCCGTAGACGAAGCTGGTCGCGGTGGATCCGTTGTCGTTCGACAGGAAGAACTTCTGGGCGTTGGGGTCGTAGGCGCCGATGGTGCTGATGCCGTCGCCGTTCCAGTCACCGATCAGGGGCTTCCAGCCGGGGTTCCCGTACATTGCCTGGCCGACGGTGTTGCCAGCGAGGTCACCTTCGTAGAAGGTCGCGTTGCTCGGACGGTAGACGGCCACTGAGTCCTTGCCGTCGCCGTTCCAGTCACCGGCCAGCGGAACGTCACCCGGGTTGCCGTACACGAAACTCGCCGCGGCTGTGCGGTTGTCGTTCGACACGTGGAAGGTGTTCGTCGCCGGGTCGTACACGCCGACGGTGTCTTTGCCGTCGCCGTTCCAGTCTCCGGAGACGGGGATCCAGTTGGGGCTGCCGAACCGGAACGATGTCGCCGTGGTGCCGTTGTCGTTCGACAGGTGGAAATCACCCGTCGCCGGGTCGTACACGCCGATGGTGGCCTTGCCGTCACCGTTCCAGTCACCGGTCACCGGCTTCCAGCCCGGGTTACCGTACTTCGCCCAGCCAAGCGTGCTGCCCTTGTTGTCGGCCTCGTAGAACGTCTGCGTCGAACCGCGGTACACACCCACACCGGTCGGCTTCACGTCGTCGACAATGTTGTCGTAGCGGATGGCCTGGTAGAGGCTGGTCGGCCAGCCCGCCACGGAGCTGCTGTTGATGTTCGCCGAGTACTTGTTGGTCAGGACGCTGCTGTTCTGCTCGGCGTAGTACGTGAAAGTACCCGCTGACTTGTCCTGCCAGCCGCCGAAGAGGATCACGTGGGCGTCGGAGTAGTTCAGGGCGTCACCCGGAAGCAGCGAAGAGTTGCTGATGTCGGACGAGACGTTGGGCAGGGTCCAGGTGGTGTACGACTGAGTCGCATGCCAGGCCATGGACACGTAACCCGAGCAGTCCTCGCGGTAGTTGGTCCCGTGACCGTCGGTGTGCCAGCCCTGCTGGTTGTACGGGACGCCCTGGTCCACCCAGTACTGGGCGCGGGCCATCACCTCGCTGCGAGTGATCTGTCCGCCCTTTGTGGAGGCGGCCTGGGCGGGAGCGGCCGCCACGGCCGTCAGCGCGGTCGCGGCGAGGCCGCCCGAGATCAGGGCGGAGGTGCAGCGCAGGACGGCGGAACGCGTGGTGCGGGACATGGGTCTCTCCTGGCAGGTGAATGGGGGAGCAAGTGGTGCGGTGGTGGTGGTGCGAAGTCGCTGGGCGGGCATCAGCCGGCCAGCATCGTCAGCACGGAGGCGTCCGCGCGGGTGTCGTAGGACGACGGCGCGGCGGAGTCCCACTGGTCGAAGGTGAGGAGCGTCAGTACGGTGCCGCGCTGAACGACGTAGATGTGGTTGGTCTGGGGGCCAGCCGCCGAGACGCCCTGAACCCCGTTCCACCGGCGGGACCATGCACGGCCGTTGTCGATGGTGGCCGTCTGCTGGACCGCGGCGTCGGGGGTCAGTCCGTGCTGCTTCTGCAGTGCCCGGCTGGTCTGGGCACAGGAGTTCATGCCGTCGAGAATCTTCTCGTACGCCGCCTTCGCCCTCGCCTCGTCCTTGAACGAGAGGGAGTTCTGGATGGCCGGGGTCTTGTGCGAGCTGATGAAGGCCTGCTGCCGCCAGTTGGTGGCGCCCGGCACCGATGCGCACTCGTTGAACTGGAAGTCCTGGGACAGGGGCTGGGTGCGGGCCGGTGCCAGTTCCTTCCACTTCTGTTGGGCGCTGTCCGGCAGCTGGGCGGGCTCCACCCGGTCGGCTTCGAGGGCCTCGACGACGACACCGCCGCCCTTGCCGCCCTTGACACCCTGCGAGCCCTTGTCCGTGCCCGTGCTCTTGTCGTCCGTTCCCTTGGCCGCGCCCTTGCCGGCCGAAGTGGAAGGGCTGGGGGTGGCGCTGGCCGCGGGTTGCGCCGACGGCGTCTGTCCCGCGGGGGCGTTCGCGGCTGCGGCGACAGCCGGTGCGCCGTCGGTGCTGGCCGCGCTGCCCGCCGCCGGGCGCAGCGGCGCGTCGGAGGCGTCGGCATGTTGGGCCAGCCCGTAGACGGTGGCGGCGGCGAGTACGCCCGCACTGGCGAGCACGGCGGTACGGACGCGACGGGGCGCGGCGGTGCGGGACATGGCGGGACTCCTGGAAGTGAGCAGGCCGACGAGGGCCTCGGTGCGGGGAAGTCGGGGTGCACTGGCCCAGAAAGGGTCAGCGGTGCGTCGCGGTGGCGCAGTAGCCGTGCAAGGCAAGGGGCGAGTGGGCGCTGGTGAGGATGGCGTGCGCCTGGTCGAGGGCTGCGACCTCGGATGGGGCACGCAGGAAGAGGTAGATGTCTATGCCTTCGTCGGAGGCCTTGACCCGCAGGTGTTCCAGGCCGTGGGACGGGGCGGCGTGCGCCCAGATCAGGTCGGAGACGAGGGCCAGCGCGCTGTTGTGAGCGGGACATCGCGGAGTCCCGGCGAGGGAGGCTCGGACGACGCGCATCGGGGGTTAGTCCCAGTTGATGCTGTACGCCCCGGCCATCGGGGCGGTGTCCCAGTTGATGCTGTCCGGAGCGGAGGCCACGATCTTGGCGCTCCCGTCGGCGACGCCGGCCGAGGGGGTCGTGGCGGCGCCGGCGCAGAGCAGGAAGGAGAGGGTGGCGGCAGCGGCGGTGCGGGACATGGTTTCCCCTGGATCGAAAAGTTGTGGAGTGGGTTCAGACGGTGTGCTGCTGCGCGCTGCTCCGGATCGTCCTTGCGGCTCTGGCCTGAGTCGGGACTCTCGCCCCGCCGTTCCGGTGATCACCATGTTGCCGCCCGCGTGACCTGCGGAGAAGGGCTTCCGAGTGGCACCAAAGGGCCTGTCACCTTGGTGCCACCCCGTGGCCTACGATCAAGAAACGGATCGCCCGCGTGAGCGGTCGACATTCAGCCGGGGGGCTGGGAAATGCTGCAATCGCTGGGGCTGGGGCCGGACGTGGAAGCCGTGTACCGGGGCATGCTGGCCGACGCGTCGGGGGGTGTCGCGGAGCTGTGCGTCCGCCTCGGTCTCACCGAGGCGCAGGTGCGGGACGGCCTGGACCGGCTCGTCGACCTCGACCTGTTGAGGCCGTCGAGGGACAGCCCGGGCGCACTGCGCGCGGTGAGCCCCGAGCTGGGCCTGGAGCTGCTGCTGCGTCGGCAGGAGGAGGAACTGGCCCGCCGCCAAGAGGTGTTGGCGCGCAGCAAGGCCGCCGCCGCGCGGGCGGTCTCCGAATTCGCGGAGCTCCGCCCGAACACGGAGGTCGACGGTGGGGAACGGCTGGTGGGCATGGACGCCATCCAAGGCAGGCTTGAGGAGCTCGCTCACGGGCTGACGCGGGAGTGCCTGGCGATCCTGCCCGGCGGCGCGCTGTCCGAGGCGAGTTTGGAGGCGTCTCGCCCACTCGACCGGTGCGCCCTGGACCGCGGCATCGAGATGCGTTCTGTCTACCAGGACAGTGCCCGCAACGACCCGATGACGCTGGGGTACGCCCAATGGCTGACGGAAGCGGGCGGCCAGGTGCGCACGAGCCCCCTGCTGCCGTCCCGTCTGCTGATCTTCGACCGCAGCGTGGCTGTCGTCCCCATCAACCCGGCCAACTCCCTCCTGGGGGCCCTCTGCACCCGCGCGCCCGGCATAGTGGCGTCACTGCTGACCCTGTTCGAACAGACCTGGGACGCCGCAGTCCCCCTCGGCGCGGACCGCGCCCGCTCCACGGACTTGAAGCCCACCGCGGGTGAACTCGAACTCCTCAAGCTGCTGGCCTCAGGAATGACGGACGAAGCGGCCGGCAAACGCCTCGGGGTGTCCCTGCGCACCGTCCGCCGCCAGATGTCCGCACTGATGGAACGCCTCCACGCCACCAGCCGCTTCGAAGCCGGCCTGAAGGCAGCTCAGCAGGGCTGGCTCTGAGCGTCCTCCGCCAGGCGGGGGACAACGCCCCGGTCGTGTCTGCTTCGCAGATCACGCTCTCTTCCACACCGCACGGACGTGCACAGGCGCGCGCCAACTACGGAGAGGGCGGCAGTGGGGACGACGGCGGCCGCGTCTTCACTGCCCGGGGTCGTACGCCGCAGCCGGAGATCAACGCGGAGGGAACCGGCGCCGGAACTGCGTGTCACGGCACTGGTGCCGGTAGCCAGCTGGTGCTGTGCAACGTGAGCCGGGCCAGCACCGCACGTGGGACAGGCGTTGTCCGTGGCGGGCTGGGACGGCGAACGTGGCTGCGATCGCCGCGAACGCCTCGTGCCTGAACACGTTGCTCGCCAGGCGCGACGGGCACGTCCTGCACCAGTTCTCTACAGCGAGGAGCTCCTGGCGCGCAGCCCCGAGCGTTGGGCGCCGGTCGCCCCGACTGGAGGCCGGCCCCCGCGCCGCAGCCCGGCGGCGAGAGCGGGTAGACGCCGCCGGTCCCTTCCCACGCCTCTGGACTGAAAGAGATGGCCACCATCGAGCGTCCGCTTCGGGTCAATCCACGGCTGACGACGCCCTGGTGATCCGTACGCCGGACCCGGCACCATGCCCCCATGACGGAGAACAGCGCCACCGCCCAGTTCCTGGCCGCGCGGGACTTCCTGCTGGAACGCCGCGGGGACTACGGAGCCGCCCACGCCGGATTCACCTGGCCCCGCCCGCGCCACTTCAACTGGGCGCTGGACTGGTTCGACCACATCGCCGCCGGGAACGACGCCGACGCCCTGCGGATCGTGGAGGAGGACGGCACCAGCCGGGCCTTCTCCTTCGCGGAGCTCGCCGTACGCTCGGACGCGGCCGCCAACTGGCTGCGCGGCCAAGGGGTGGCCGCGGGCGACCGGCTCCTGGTCATGCTCGGCAACCAGCGGGAGCTCTGGGAGGTCATGCTCGGCGCGATGAAGCTCCGCGCCGTCGTCATCCCGGCCACCCCGCTCCTCGGCGCGGCCGACCTGCGCGACCGGATCGAACGCG
Organism: Streptomyces sp. NPDC003034; assembly: GCF_053591375.1. Classification (NCBI taxonomy): domain Bacteria; kingdom Bacillati; phylum Actinomycetota; class Actinomycetes; order Kitasatosporales; family Streptomycetaceae; genus Streptomyces; species Streptomyces sp. NPDC003034. The sequence continues at coordinate 15,753 of NZ_JBSFTS010000041.1, read as the reverse complement.
GCCACGTACGCCATGTCATCGCGCGCGCCGAGGACACGGAGAAGTTCGACGGGGTGCCCGGCGCCTACACCCGGATCGCCGCCGGACCGGAAGTACCCGCCGGCTGGCGGCGGCTGGAGGACATGTTCCCCGGCGGCGCGGCCCCCGCCGGCAGCCCCTTCACCCCTGACGGCGAGACCCTTGCCACCGACCCCCTGATGCTGTACTTCACCTCCGGCACCACCGCCCGGCCCAAGCTCGTCGAGCACACCCACGCCTCGTACCCCATCGGGCACCTCTCCACCATGTACTGGCTCGGACTGCGCCCCGGCGACGTCCACCTCAACATCGCCTCGCCCGGCTGGGCCAAGCACGCCTGGTCCAACCTCTTCGCCCCCTGGAACGCCGGCGCCACCGTCTTCGTCCACAACTACACCCGCTTCGACGCCGGGCGGCTGCTGGCGGAGATGGACCGGTACGGCGTGACCACCTTCTGCGCCCCGCCCACCGTGTGGCGGATGCTCATCCAGTCCGACCTCACCGCGCTGCGCACGCCCCCGCGCGAGGCCGTCGCCGCCGGCGAGCCGCTCAACCCCGAGGTCATCGAGAGGGTGCGCCGGGCCTGGGGGATCACCATCCGCGACGGCTTCGGCCAGACCGAGACCACCCTCCAGATCGGCAACTTCCCGGGGGAGCCGGTCAGGGCCGGCTCCATGGGCCGCCCCGCACCCGGGTACAGGATCGTCCTGCTGGACCCCGTCACCGGGAAGGAGGCCGCCGACGAGGGCGAGCTCTGCGTGGACCTGCGCCCGGGCCCCGCCGGGGTCATGACCGGCTACCGCGACGACCCGGAGCGCACCGCGGAGGCCATGGCGGACGGGCTCTACCGCACCGGCGACATCGCCTCGCGGGACTCCGAGGGCTACCTCACCTACATCGGCCGGGCCGACGACGTGTTCAAGGCCTCCGACTACAAGATCAGCCCGTTCGAGCTGGAGAGCGCCCTGCTGGAACACGAGGCCGTCGCCGAGGCCGCCGTCGTCCCGGCCCCGGACGCGCTGCGCCTCGCGGTGCCCAAGGCGTACGTCACGCTCGCCGCCGGCTGGGAGCCCGGACCCGAGACGGCCCGGGCGCTGTTCGCGCACTGCCGCGCGGTGCTGTCCCCGTACAAGAGGATCCGCCGCATCGAGTTCGGGGAACTGCCCAAGACCGTGTCCGGCAAGATCCGCCGGGTGGAACTCCGGGAGCTCACCGCGGCCGGTTCGGCGGGGGAGTACGACGAGGCCGAGCTGAGGTGAGGCCCGGCGGCGGGGCCGGGGACGGCCGTTCGTACGCCGGCCCCGCGCCCGCCCCCGCACGGGTCCCCTTACGCGGGCAGGTGCGCCTCGATCGCGGCGATGACCTCGGGCGCCTCGGGCTCGGTGCGCGGGCGGAAGCGGGCCACGACCTCGCCGGCGGGGGAGATCAGGAACTTCTCGAAGTTCCACTGGATGTCGCCCGCCTCGCCCTCGGCGTCCGCGGTCTTCACCAGCTCCCGGTAGAGCGCGTGCCGGTTCTCGCCGTTGACGTCGGACTTCTCCAGCATCGGGAAGGTGACGCCGAAACCGGCGGCGCAGAACGTCTGGATGTCCTCGGCGTTGCCGGGCTCCTGCCCGCCGAACTGGTTGCAGGGCACGCCTATGACGGTGAAGCCCTTCGCCTCGTACGCGAACTGCAGGCGAGCCAGCCCGGAGTACTGCGGGGTGAGACCGCACTGCGAGGCGGTGTTCACCAGCAGGATCACCTTGCCCTTGTGAGCCGCCAGGCTGGTGGGCTCATCGGACAGGGTGGTCAGCGGGATGTCGTACAGGCTCATCGGGCTCTCTCCTCAGCGTGACGGGGGCAACGGGAACAGGCAACGGATCCGAGCTTAGGGGGTGGCCGCGACCACCCCCGAGCCCCCCGTCGAGGACGCGGCCCGCTCCTACCGGGCCCCCGCCTCGATCAGCGCGTCCGCGGGGTCGTTGACCGGCTGCGGCATGCCCGTCAGGTCCATGACGAAGAGCGGTATCCCCAGCTCCGCCGCGCGGTCACGGGCGTCCTTCGTATAACCGGCGAGCGCGAAGTAGACGCTGGTCGCGGAAGAGGTCAGCCCGTTCAGCCAGACGCACTCCACCGCCCGCAGCCCGGCCGGCGCGGTGGTCGGATCCACCTGGGCGACCAGCCCGGGAGCCCGCAGGTCCACCACGGCCGAGGGGATCGGCCGCCCGTCGGGCTGCCGTACGTCCTGGAAGCCGAGCCACCGCAGGTACAGCGCGGCCGTGGCCACCGCGTCGCGGGCCGTACGGATGGTCACCGGCCGGAAGGCGGGCCGCGGCACCGGCGTGGCGGGCGGCGGCAGCTGCGCCGCGCGTGACTCCGCGGCCGAGCCCCGGCGCGCGGCCCCCGACGGCGAATCCGCCCGGCCGCCCGCCGCCTGCGGGCCCGCGTCCGTCCGTACCTCCGGGGACGCGGAACCGGCCGGCCCGGCCGCGCCGGGCTCGGGTTCCGGGCGCTCCGGCGGATGCACCGGAATCATCACCACCGTGCCGCACGAGCCGCACCCCACCTCGGGATGCGGCCATTCGCTCTCCCGCCCGCAGGACCCGCACCGCACCGCGACCCAGGTGTTCGACCAGGTGCGGTGGGTCAGCGTCAGTGGCGCGGCCACCAGGTCCAGCGGCGGTACGACCGGGCTTCCGCAGGCGCAGGGAAACACCGGGGCGACGTAGTTGTTCTCGCGCAGGCACGCCGGGCAGCGCACCGGTACCGCTTCCGCCATGAGACTCGGACCCCCTCCATCGCTCCATCGCTGTGCGTAGGTACATGGTCCACCACGGGCGACCGCCGGAGCGGCTCCGTTCACGGATTGGGGACCTCTTGGGGAGCCAGCGGGGGACCGGCCGGGGACGCGTCGGGAGCCGATGACCGGCCCGGAGGCGGGTCATTCGTGCAACTCACGGACCGAGACGCGGCTTTTGGTGGCTTCCGGGGTCCCGTAGTGCCTTGACGTGTGCCACGGCGCGCCTTAGCTTGTTCCGTATAGCAGAACAATACTTCCGGATTACGGAAAAGCCTGACCGCCAGACCCGCAGGAGAACTCGATGCCCCGTATGACAGCCGCCGCCGCTGCAGTGGAGATCCTCAAGCTTGAGGGCGTTTCGCAAGCGTTCGGCGTGCCCGGCGCTGCGATCAACCCGTTCTACCGCGAGCTCAAGAACGTGGGCGGCATCAACCACACGCTGGCCCGCCACGTCGAGGGCGCCTCCCACATGGCCGAGGGCTACACGCGTGCCAAGGCCGGCAACATCGGCGTCTGCATCGGCACCTCGGGCCCGGCCGGCACCGACATGATCACCGGCCTGTACTCCGCGATCGCGGACTCGATCCCGATCCTGTGCATCACCGGTCAGGCCCCCGTCGCGAAGCTGCACAAGGAAGACTTCCAGGCGATCGACATCGCCTCGATCGCCAAGCCCGTCACCAAGGCCGCCACCACGGTCCTGGAGGCCGCGCAGGTCCCCGGTGTCTTCCAGCAGGCCTTCCACCTGATGCGCTCCGGCCGTCCGGGCCCGGTCCTGATCGACCTTCCGATCGACGTCCAGCTGACCGAGATCGAGTTCGACCCGGAGACCTACGCACCGCTGCCGGTCTACAAGCCGCAGGCCACCCGCGCCCAGGCCGAGAAGGCCCTGCGCTTCCTCCTGGAGTCCGAGCGTCCGCTGATCGTCGCCGGTGGCGGCATCATCAACGCCGACGCCTCCGACCTGCTGGTCGAGTTCGCCGAGCTCACCGGCGTCCCGGTCATCTCCACCCTCATGGGCTGGGGCACCATCCCGGACGACCACGAGCTGAGCGCCGGCATGGTCGGCGTCCAGACCTCGCACCGCTACGGCAACGCTACCTTCCTGGAGTCGGACTTCGTCCTCGGGATCGGCAACCGCTGGGCCAACCGTCACACCGGTTACAACCTGGACGCCTACACCAAGGGCCGCAAGTTCGTCCACGTCGACATCGAGCCCACCCAGATCGGCAAGATCTTCGCCCCGGACTTCGGCATCGCCTCCGACGCCAAGGCCGCGCTGGAGCTCTTCATCGAGGTCGCCAAGGAGCTCAAGGCGGAGGGCAAGCTGCCCGATTTCAGCGCCTGGGCCGCCTCGGGCCAGGAGCGCAAGGCCACTCTCCAGCGCCGTACGCACTTCGACAACATCCCGATGAAGCCGCAGCGCGTGTACGAGGAGATGAACAAGGCCTTCGGCCCGGAGACCCGGTACGTCACCACCATCGGCCTCTCCCAGATCGCCGGCGCGCAGATGCTGCACGTCTACCGGCCGCGCAACTGGATCAACTGCGGCCAGGCCGGCCCGCTCGGCTGGACCATCCCGGCCGCGATCGGCGCCGCCACCGCGGACCCGGAGACCCCGATCGTCGCGCTCTCGGGCGACTACGACTTCCAGTTCATGATCGAGGAGCTCGCGGTCGCCGCGCAGCACAAGGTCCCCTACGTCCACGTCCTGGTGAACAACGCCTACCTGGGCCTGATCCGTCAGGCGCAGGGCGGCCTGGGCATCAACTTCGAGGTCAACCTCGAATTCGAGAACATCAACACCCCTGAGCTGGGCGTCTACGGCGTCGACCACGTCAAGGTCGCCGAGGGTCTGGGCGTCAAGGCCATCCGGGTCACCGACCCGAACGAGCTGGGCGCCGCCTTCGAGCAGGCCAAGAAGCTGGCTCAGGAGTTCCAGGTCCCGGTCGTCGTCGAGGCCATCCTGGAGCGCGTCACCAACATCTCGATGAGCAAGACGGTCGACATGAGCGACGTCACCGAGTTCGAGGAGCTCGCGACCGAGCCGGGTCACGCCCCGACCGCGATCCGCCCGCTGGCCGTCTGACCCACCGGCCCCGCCACACCGCAGCGGCCCCCGTCCCTCCCTCAGGAGGAACGGGGGCCGCTGCGTACGTGTCCCCGTACGGCCGTTGAGGCCGGCAGGCAGGCCTACGCGGGCGCTGGGCCCAGTTCGGCGTCCACGGCCCCGCGGAGCAGCCCGCGGGCCCGTTCCAGGGACAGGGACCCGCTCAGCCAGCGTTCGCTGAGTCCCTCCACGAGGGCGGTCAGCCGCTCGGCGGCGTCCAGGGCAGGCACGCGCGCGTCGGCGAGCCCCGCCGCCTGGGCCTCGCGGACGGCGTCCGCGACGTCCTCGGACCAGGACCGGGTGGCTTCGGCCAGGTTCTCGCGCAGATCGGCGTCGAAGACGGCGCTGGCGCGCAGTTCGCCCCAGGCGATGCTGTTCTCCCGCACCCGGGGGATGTCCTGGAGCTCGCTCAGCAGCAGTTCCAGGAGGGCGGCGCGGGCGTCCGGGGCGGCGCCCAGCGCCTCGTCGGTGTAGTCGGTGGCCCGGTCGCCGATGAAGGCCAGGGTGCGCCGCACCAGGCCGGCGCGGTCCTTGAAGTGGTAGTAGATCAGCGCGGTGGAGACCCCCGCTTCGGCCGCAAGCTCCTCGACGCGCAGGCCTCTGACGCCGTTGCGCGCGACGACCCGTACCGCCGCCTCCAGAATCAACGCCTGGCGATCGGCCACTGTGACTCGCACCCCTCGGTCGGACCCTCGACTGACCTTCCCGTCAGGCCGCCGCGCCCCACGATAACCGCAACCGGGCCCCCGCCCGGGACCGACCGCCACCCGCCCTACCCCGCCCCCGGACACGACAGAGCGCCGAGTCACGGGACCGTCCGTGACTCGGCGCTCTGGTATGGGGAACTGCTGACCGCCCGACGGAGCGAGGCTGGCGCGACAGGACGTTCGCACCGCCGGGCGGAGTTCAGGAAAGGCTGGGACCGCGGCGGGCGGTGACGGGAACTCCGGCACCGTCTCCCTCAGGTCAAGAGACGGGCCTCGGAACCCATGACCACCGCACTGGCTCACACGCCCGCCACGGTCCTCGTCCTGCCCCCACCGCGTACCACCCCTCATCCGGGTCCGCGGTGCGGGCGAGCACCCGGAGCCTGACCTCCCGTCAGGCTCCCGGTGCGGCTTGGGGCCCTCAGGCGTCGCGCAGGGCGCGAACGGCCTCCTCGACGCGCTTGCCGTAGTCGGCGTCCGCGGCGTGGAAGTGAGCCAGGTTCTTCTCGATGACGTCTTCGAGGGTGACCTGAGACAGGCCGCCGGCGATGTTCGCCACCAGACGCTGCTTCTCGGCCTCCGACATCAGGCGGTAGAGCTCACCGGCCTGGAAGAAGTCGTCGTCCTTGGTGTGGGCCGGGGCCTCGTGGGTGCCCGTGTAGCCGGAGACGGCCCTCGGGGCGCCGAGCGCGAGACCGGTCTCGACCGGACCCTGGTACGAGTTGGGCTCGTAGTTCTTGTCGTGGCGCGAGCCGTTGCGCAGCGCCATGACACCGTCGCGGCCGTAGTTCTCGGCCGTCGTCGCCTTCGGGGCGTTGACCGGGAGCAGGGTGTGGTTCACACCGAGGCGGTAGCGCTGGGCGTCGGCGTACGCGAAGAGACGGCCCTGGAGCATCTTGTCCGGCGAGGCGGTGATGCCCGGGACGAAGTTGTTCGGCGAGAAGGCGGACTGCTCCACCTCGGCGAAGACGTTGTCCGGGTTGCGGTCGAGGACCAGCCGGCCCACGCGCTGCAGCGGGTAGTCGGCGTGCGGCCACACCTTGGTGAGGTCGAACGGGTTGAAGCGGTAGTCCGCGGCCTCGGCGGCGGGCATGATCTGGACGTACAGGGTCCAGCTCGGGTGCACACCGCGCTCGATCGCCTGGAGCAGGTCGGTCTGGTGCGAGTTCGCGTCCTTGCCGACGAGCTCGGCGGCCTGCTCGCTGGAGAGGCAGCGGATGCCCTGGTTCGTCTTGAAGTGGTACTTGACGAAGAAGGCCTCACCGCGGGCGTTGGTCCACTGGTAGGTGTGGGAGCCGTAGCCGTTCATGTGGCGGTAGGAGGCCGGGATGCCGCGGTCACCCATCAGCCAGGTGATCTGGTGCGTCGCCTCGGGGGCGTGCGCCCAGAAGTCCCAGACGTTGTCCGGCTCCTGCTTGCCCGTGAAGGGGTCGCGCTTCTGGGAGTGGATGAAGTCGGGGAACTTGATCGGGTCCTTGATGAAGAACACCGGGGTGTTGTTGCCGACGAGGTCGTAGTTGCCCTCTTCGGTGTAGAACTTCAGCGCGAAGCCGCGCGGGTCGCGGACCGCGTCCGCGCCGCCGAGCGAGTCGGCCACGGTGGAGAACCGCAGGAAGGTCTCGGTCTTCTTGCCGACCGTGTTCAGGAACGCGGCGCTGGTGTACGCGGTGACGTCGTCGGTCACCTCGAAGTGGCCGTACGCGGCCGAGCCGCGGGCGTGCACCACACGCTCCGGGATGCGCTCACGGTTGAAGCGGGCAAGCTTCTCAAGGAGCTGCTGGTCCTGGACCAGGAGCGGGCCACCGACGCCGGCGGTGGCGGAGTTCTGGTTGTCGGCGACCGGGGCGCCGGACTCGGTCGTCAGCGTGCGCTTCGACATGGTGACCTTCCGTACGGGTAACTGCTGACGGAAAGCGTCTTCCGTCATGCGGAACACAGCCTAATTTCGGCGTGAACCCAACGTCAACAGTTTGTTGAAGAAAGATGAGAGAGGTGATCCGGACGGCGCCGGCGCTTGGGCGCGACAGGACAGGTGTCAGCACCGGCGCCATCCGGAGACTCAAGTCCCCCTAGGGGGAGGGCCGGGAGCCGGGGCTCCCGGGTGCGGTGCGTCAGACCTGGGAGCCGGAGAGGCGCTCGACGGCGCGCAGCAGGGCCGAGTGGTCCAGGCCACCGTCGCCCTGGGCGCGCAGCGAGGCGACCAGCTGGGCCACGACCGCACCGACGGGCAGGGCCGCGCCGACGTTGCGGGCGGCGTCGGTGACGATGCCCATGTCCTTGTGGTGCAGGTCGATCCGGAAGCCGGGCTTGAAGTCGCGGTTCAGGAAGTTGTCCTTCTTGCGGGTCAGGACCGTGGAGCCGGCCAGACCGCCGTTGAGGACGTCCAGGGCGGCCTGGAGGTTCACGCCGGACTTCTCCAGGAAGACGACGGCCTCGGCGCACGCCTGGATGTTCACCGCGACGATGAGCTGGTTGGCGGCCTTCACCGTCTGGCCGGAGCCGTGCGGGCCGCAGAGCACGATGGTCTTGCCGAGGGCCTGGAGGACCGGCAGGGCCTCGTCGAAGTCGGCCTGCTCGCCACCCACCATGATCGACAGGACGGCCTCGATGGCGCCGGCCTCGCCGCCGGACACCGGGGCGTCGATGACGCGGATGCCCTTCTCGGCGGCGTTCTTCGCGAGGTCGATCGAGGTCTGCGGGGTGATCGACGACATGTCGATGACCAGCGCGCCGGACTTCGCGTTCTCCAGGATGCCGTTCTCACCGTAGGAGATGGCCTCGACCTGCGGGGAGGCGGGCACCATCGTGATGATGACGTCGGCGTCCTTGACGGCCTCGGCGATCGAGCCGGCCGCGGTGCCGCCGGCGGCGGCCAGGCGGTCCAGCTTGTCCTGCTCCAGGGTGTAACCGGTGACCGCGTAACCGGCCTTCAGAAGGTTCTCGGCCATGGGGGAGCCCATGATTCCGAGGCCGATCCAGGCAATCTTGGGGAGGGTGCTCATGAGGAGGGTCCTTCTCTTAATGCTTTGTACGAAAAGTGCGGGGCGTGCCTGGCTGATCGCCTGGACTTGGTCCGTCTACCGGGCGGCGCGAGCCTCGGCCGGCAGCCACGCGAAGGAGGCGGCGGCGTCGGCGGCCTTGTACTCCAGGCCTACGTAGCCCTCGTATCCGGCCTTCTTGAGCTGGTCGAGCAGTGCCTCAAGAGGCAGCTCGCCGGTGCCGGGGGCACCTCGTCCCGGCTTGTCCGCGATCTGGACGTGGCCGGTCTTGGCGGCGTACTTTTCGATGACCTCGGAGAGGTCCTCATCGTTCATCGCCAGGTGGTACAGGTCGAGGAGGAACTTGGCGTTCCCGAGGCCGGTGGCCGCGTTCACCTTGTCCACCACCTCGATGCCGGCCGGTGCGCTCACCAGGGGGTAGAGCGGCGACTCGGGCTTGTTGAGGGTCTCGATGAGGAGGATCGCGCCGACGCGGTCGGCGGCCTGTGCCGCCACGACCAGGTTCTTCAGGGCGAGCTCGTCCTGAACGGCAGGGTCCACGCCTTCGACGCGGTTGCCGTAGAGGGCGTTCAGCGCCTTGCAGCCGACCGAGGCCGCGAAGTCGGCGGCCACGTTGATGTTGGCGTTGAAGCGCTCCGACTCCTCACCGGGAACCGAGACCGCGCCGCGGTCCGGTCCCGGCAGCTGGCCGGCGTAGAAGTTCAGGCCCACCAGCTGGGTGCCGGCGTCCTCAAGAGCCTTCTTGAGGGCGTCGAGCTCCTCCTGTGCGGGGGTGGGGGTCTCGATCCACGGCCACCACAGCTCGACCGCGGTGAAGCCCGCCGCGGCGGCTGCCGCGGGACGCTCCAGAAGCGGGAGCTCAGTGAAGAGGATCGAAAGGTTCACATCGAAGCGCTGGTCCGTGTATCCCATGAGGGGTGTGCGCTCCTTCCGTATTGCGGAAGTTAGTTTCTGCTTGATGGAAGACTGCATGGAGCTTCGGGCGGCTGTCAAGTGCGGACTCCCGAAAAGTCCCGACCGCGCAGTAGGTTGACCAGCGTGCGATTGAGACTGGAGTTCACGACCGAGCCCTTCGATCTCGAAGAGGCCCCCGCCCATGCCGTAGCCGCTCGCGAGGTCATCCAGAAGGCCCAGCTGGACGCGGTGGATGTCGGCCCGTTCGGCAATACCGCCGAGGGGGAAGCCGACGAGGTGCTCGGCGCGGTGGCCGCCCTCTTGCGCGGCTCGCTGGGCGCCGGCGCCACGCGCGTCTCGCTCCAGGTCAATGTGATCGGGGAGGACACGACATGACCGAGCCCCGCGACCACCCCTTCGTCACCGCGGTCAAGCCGCTCGTGGACGCCATGGGCGGCGAGCTCATGGATCCGGCGCTGGCCCAGCCCGACGACGTCGTGCTCACCTGGGAGGGCCAGGAGCTGCTGGCCGTGCGCCTGCCCCAGCTCTCGGATTCGCTGGACCACATCCTGGCGGCCCTGGAGCGGCGGCACGGCGTACCGCTGTCGCAGCTCGACCGGAAGTCCAAGCAGGACGTCGTACGGATACTGGAGGCGCGAGGCGCCTTCTCGGTCCGGCACGGCGTGGAGACGGTCGCGGGCGCCCTGGGGGTCAGCCGTTTCACGGTCTACAACTACCTCAACCGGGAAAATCCCAACAAAAACAGCCAAGCCTAAGCGCTGCATGAGCAGTGCGTGAACGTCGATTGACCGTGCGTGACGAGCCGCCGCCCTATTCATCCGGGCGGCGGCTTTTGTGTACGGGAAGTTTCAACAAAGTGTTGACGCCGTGTTGCCGAGGGCGTTAGCTATGCGCAGCCCGTCAAAGCAACAAGGCCACGGAGGCCTACCGTGACTTCGAGTCCGACCCCGGGTCTCACCCGGTTCAACGCCTTGGACGACAGCGCGGCCACGGCCGAGCTGCACGAGGTGTGCGCCAGTTCGGCATGGGTGAGCAAGCTGCTCGCCCAGCGCCCCTTCGCCACCGCCGCATCCCTCTTCGCCGCGAGCGACGCCGCCATGGCCGAGCTCACCGCCGAGGACCTGGCGGAGGCGATGGCAGGCCACGCGCCGATCGGCCGGCCGAAGCCGGGAGACCCGACCTCCGCCCGCGAGCAGCGAGGCATGGCCGGTGCCTCGGAGGAGCTCAGGAACGAGCTCCTCGAACTGAACCTGGCGTACCAGGAGAAGTTCGGCCACGTCTTCCTCATCTGCGCCACCGGCGCCACCGGTGAGTTCATGCGGGACGCGGTCAAGGTCCGGATCGGCAACTCGCCGGAGCAGGAGCGGGAAATCGCCCGCGGCGAGCTCGTCAAGATCAACCGGATCCGTCTGACCCGCCTCGTGGAACTCGTAGGAGGAGAGTGAGCATGAGCACTGAGACCACCGCGTCGGTGTCCACCCACATCCTGGACACCAGCATCGGCAAGCCCGCCGAGGGCGTCGCCATCTCCCTGAGCGCCCGTGCGGGCCTGGAGGGCGAGTGGGCGGCCCTGGGCGGCTCCGCCACCGATGCGGACGGGCGCTGCAAGGACCTGCCGGCACTGCCGGAGGGCACGACCCACGTACGTCTCGACTTCGAGACCGAGGCGTACTTCTGCGATCCGCAGAGTTCCAATAAGCAAGCCGAGGCGCAGCAGGACGCCCCCCGCGTAAGGGACAGCGGTGCGTTCTTCCCGGAGGTCACGATCACCTTTGCGGTGAAGCCGGGCGAGCACTACCACGTACCGCTGCTGCTCAACCCGTTCGGCTACTCCGTTTACCGAGGGAGCTAGCAGACATGACCACGATTCTCGGCCAGAACCAGTACGGCAAAGCGGAGAACCGCGTCGTCAAGATCACGCGGGACGGCGACACCCACCACATCAAGGACCTGAACGTCTCGGTCGCCCTCTCCGGCGACATGGACGACGTCCACTACTCCGGCTCGAACGCCAACGTGCTGCCGACGGACACCACCAAGAACACGGTGTACGCGTTCGCCAAGGAGTACGGCATCGAGTCCGCCGAGCAGTTCGGCATCCACCTGGCGCGCTGGTTCGTCAACAGCCAGGAGCCGATCAAGAAGGCCCGCATCCGGATCGAGGAGTACGCCTGGGACCGGATCGCCACCTCGGACGCCAACTCCAAGTTCATCGGCTCCGACGAGGTGAACCACTCCTTCGTCCGCCAGGGCATGGAGACCCGCGTCACCCAGATCACGTACGACGGCGAGAACTGGGAGGTCATCTCCGGCCTCAAGGACCTCGTCGTCATGAACTCCACGAACTCCGAGTTCTGGGGTTACGTGAAGGACAAGTACACGACGCTGAAGGAGGCCTACGACCGCATCCTGGCCACCCAGGTGTCGGCCCGCTGGCGCTTCAACTGGTCGGATGACGAGCAGCGGATGCCCAACTGGGAGAAGTCCTACGCCGAGACCAAGAAGCACATGCTCCAGGCCTTCGCCGAGACGTACTCCCTCTCGCTGCAGCAGACCCTCTACCAGATGGGTTCGCGCATCATCAACCACCGTTCGGAGATCGACGAGGTCCGCTTCTCGCTCCCGAACAAGCACCACTTCCTCGTGGACCTTGAGCCCTTCGGCCTCAAGAACGACAACGAGGTCTACTTCGCCGCGGACCGCCCGTACGGTCTGATCGAGGCCACGGTCCTGCGGGACGGCGTTGACGCCCGCATACCCGTGGACATGACCAACCTCTGACGCGGCTCGCACGTCCCGGGGCTCCGCAGTGGCCCCGGGACGGCGCGACACTCTTCAGCTTCCTGAATCGGCACCCGGACGCACCCCACGGGGCGGCAGTACTGTCAGCTGTCAAGGCCCCCGGCTCCGGCACTCAAATCTCCTGGGCCTTGCCGTGCCCGCACCGCCACTGAAAGCACGAGGAAGTCCCATGGCAGCATCGGCAGCCCATGACAGCGCGGTGGAGCGCATCGTCATCGAGAACTGTGCGATTGCGACCGTCGACGCGAACGACACCGAGTACGCCTCGGGCCACGTGGTCGTCGCCGGCAACAAGATCGAGTCGATCGGTGCGGGCAAGGCCCCCGAGAACCTCGGCAATGTGGTCCGCCGCATCGACGGCACGGGTCACCTCGTCACCCCGGGTCTGGTCAACACCCACCACCACTTCTACCAGTGGATCACGCGTGGTCTGGCCACCGACCACAACCTCTTCAACTGGCTCGTCGCGCTGTACCCGACGTGGGCGCGCATCGACGAGCAGATGACGTACACGGCCGCGCAGGGCTCCCTGGCGATGATGGCCAAGGGCGGCGTCACCACCGCCATGGACCACCACTACGTCTTCCCCAAGGGCTCCGGCGACCTCTCCGGCTCGATCATCCGCGCCGCCTCCGAGATGGGCGTGCGCTTCACCCTCGCCCGCGGCTCCATGGACCGCAGCGAGAAGGACGGCGGCCTGCCCCCGGACCACGCCGTCGAGACCCTAGAAGGCGCGCTCGCCGACACCGAGGCGACCGTCAAGAAGCACCACGACTACTCCTTCGACGCGATGACCCAGGTCGCCGTCGCGCCGTGCTCGCCCTTCTCGGTCTCCACCGAGCTGCTCAAGCAGGGTGCCGAGCTGGCCCGCCGCCTCGGGGTGCGCATGCACACGCACGGCTCCGAGACCGTCGAGGAAGAGCAGTTCTGCAAGGAACTGTTCGGCATGGGCCCGACCGACTACTTCGAGTCGACCGGCTGGCTCGGCGAGGACGTGTGGATGGCGCACAGCGTCCACATGAACGACTCCGACATCGCCGCCTTCGCCCGTACCAAGACCGGTGTCGCGCACTGCCCGTCCTCCAACGCCCGCCTGGCCGCCGGCATCGCCCGCGTCCCGGACATGCTGGCCGCCGGCGTCCCGGTCGGCCTCGGCGTGGACGGCACCGCCTCCAACGAATCCGGTGAGCTGCACACCGAGCTGCGCAACGCGCTGCTGATCAACCGCCTGAACCCGGTCCACCGCGAGCGCGCCCTGAACGCGCGCCAGGCCCTGCGCCTCGGTACCTACGGCGGCGCCCAGGTCCTCGGCCGCGCCGACAACATCGGCTCCCTGGAGGCCGGCAAGCTCGCCGACCTGGTGATGTGGAACCTGAGCACCCTGGCTCACTCCTCCATCGCCGACCCGGTGACCGCGCTGGTCTTCGGCGCCGCCGCGCCGGTCACGCTGTCGCTGGTCAACGGCAAGCAGATCGTGGAGAACAACCGACTTCTCTTCGTCGACGAGGATGCCATCGCGGTGTCCACGCGGGAAGAGGCCCAGCGCCTCGCGCGGATCTCCGCGCAGGCCTGACCCCACGGAGTCCGGCCGGGGGGGACGGCCCCCGGCCGGTGGCCGCGGACCCGAGCGGGGTCCGACGGCAGCCGTTCCCGGGAAGCGCCCGAGAGTCTTCGAGGGCGCCCCCGGGGCCGGTTCGATCCTGTCTGCGCCACCACCACGGCACCGCCGGCCCTCCAGCGGCCCGACGGCGCGGGACGACTCGGGCGAATCGTTTCCGCGACAACTGAATACAGGCTCGACTCGCACACTTTCGCACCACCTCCATGACACCCACGTCCCTGCCGACGTGTTTAACCGACCGGAGGAAGCCGTGGCCGCAATGCCCAGGTTTCGCAAAGACGCAGTCGCAGTACCGGAGGAGAAGCACCCGGTCGACGAGACCTTGCCTCCGCTGAAAATGTTCACCAGCGGCCTCCAGCACGTGGCCGCCATGTACGCCGGTGTCGTCGCCCCGCCCATGATCGTCGGACCTGCCGTGGGTCTCTCCGCCACCGAGACCGCCTTCCTGATGGGCGCCTCCCTCTTCACCGCGGGCCTCGCCACCCTCCTGCAGACCCTCGGGTTCTGGAAGATCGGCGCCAAGCTCCCCTTCGTCAACGGCGTCTCCTTCGCCGGTGTGACCCCGATGATCGCGATCGGCAAGGGGGAGGGGGACAGCGCCATCCCCATCATCTTCGGCGCGATCATCGTCGCCGGAGTCCTCGGCTTCTTCGCCGCCCCGTACTTCGGCAAACTGGTCCGCTTCTTCCCCCCGGTCGTGACGGGTACGGTCATCACCCTGATCGGCGTCTCGCTCCTGCCGGTGGCCTTCAACTGGTCGCAGGGCGGCAACAGCACCGCCGCCGACTACGGTTCGATGAAGAACGTAGGCATGGCCGCCGCCACCCTGGTCATCGTGTTGCTGATGCGCAAGTTCCTGCGCGGCTTCCTCCAGCAGATCGCCATCCTGCTCGGCCTGGTCGCGGGCACGCTCATCGCCATCCCGCTGGGCATGACGAGCTTCGACGCGATCAAGAACGCGTCCGTGATCGGCTTCCCCACCCCCTTCCACTTCGGCGCCCCGCAGTTCCAGGTCGCCGCCATCATCTCGATGTGCATCGTCATGCTCGTCTGCATGACCGAGTCCACCGCCGACATCCTGGCGCTGGGCAAGATCGTCGGCCGCCCGGCGGACGCGAAGACCATCGAAGGGGGCCTGCGCGCCGACACCCTCGGCAGCGCCATCAGCCCGCTGTTCAACGGCTTCATGTGCAGCGCCTTCGCACAGAACATCGGCCTGGTCGCCATGACCAAGGTGCGCAGCCGCTTCGTCGTCGCGGCCGGCGGCGGCATCCTGATCCTGCTGGGCCTGTGCCCCATGGCCGCCTCGGTCATCGCCCTGGTCCCGCTGCCGGTCCTCGGCGGGGCGGGCATCGTCCTCTTCGGGTCGGTCGCGGCCAGCGGGATCCAGACGCTCGCGGGCGCCGCCATGGAGAAGGGTGAGAACGCCCTGATCGTCGCGGCCTCGGTGGGCATCGGCCTCATCCCGATCGCCGCGCCGCAGTTCTACCACGCCTTCCCGAAGGACCTGCTGGTCGTCCTCGACTCCGGCATCAGCACCGGCTGCGTGGTGGCGATCCTGCTGAACCTGGCCTTCAACCACCTCGGCGCCAAGAAGGACGCGGCCCCGGCCCCCGCCCCGGAGCCGGTGCCCGTGCACTGACCGGCCGCGCCGGCCACGCCGACCACGCCGGCCGGCCCCCTTGCCCCGGTCCTGCCGTTTCCGCTGGCCCGGCGGCCGGACCGGACCCTCCGGCGGCGCGCACGCCACCCGATCGTGGAACAGCGTCGTCCGCAGGATCGTCACTCCCAGCCCGGAC
>NZ_JBSFTS010000040.1:0-35872 GCF_053591375.1 Streptomyces sp. NPDC003034 | reverse complement strand
GGGCATCGGCAACGAGGAGCGAAGGTCATCGCAGAGGTCCGGGCGTTCGTGCGGCAACACCCGGTACCGGAACCGACGCTCAGACGGCCGTCCGGCGGCCGAGGGGCGGTACGCCCATCGCCTCGAAGAGCGTCTGCGCCCGCTCCCGGTAGCCCGCGGCGTCCGACTGGCCGAGCCGTTCCGCCGCGTCCGCCATCCCGTTGAGCGCGTGGGCCATCTCCACCCGGTATCCCGCGCCCTCGGCGCAGGCCAGTGCCCGCCCGTGCAGGCGCAGGGCCTCCTCGTACCGGCCGTGGCGGCGGTGCCGCAGGGCCAGGAGGTTGTCCACGCGCGAGCGGCGCTGCGGGGGCGTGGTCGGGGTGATGAGCTCCAGCGCCATCGCCTCGTACTCCCGCGCCTGCTCCGTGTCACCCAGCAGGTCACACACATCCGCCGACACCGCCAGCGTCAGCACCAGGGTCTCCGCCATGCAGGAGGCACTGAGTGACAGGGCCCGTCTCAGGTTCTGCCTGGCCTCCTCGAACTCCCCGAGGGCGCGGTGCGTCAGGGCCAGCCCCGTCCAGGCGGTGGCCTCCAGGTCGGGGTGGTGGAACTCCCGGCACAGCTCGACGGCCCGGCGCGCGGCGTCGGCGGCCTCGTCGTGGCGGCCGAGCGCCAGGCACACGGTGGTGACGGTGTTGAGGTCCTCCACCCGCTGCTGCGGCATCGTGGAACCCCGCCCGTCCAGTGCCTGGACGGCCTCCATCGTGTAAGCGTAGGAACTGGTCAGGTTCCCCAGCGCGTAGTGGACCAGCCCGAGGACTCCGAGACTGACCGCCTCGTCCTCCACGTCACCGGCCCTCCTGGCCCAGTCGATCGCTTCCTCGCCCGCCTCCACCGCCTCGGCGAACCGGCCGAGCTTCCAGCGCGCGACGCCCAGGTTGTTCAGGGTCCGGCAGATCAGCTGCGGATCACCCATACTGCGGGTCGCCGTCAGACCGGCCCGGCACACCGCCTCGAACTCGGTGAAGCGGCCGCGGAAGTTCAGGTGGAAGGAGGCGTTGCGGGCCAGGGCGAACACCTGCTGCGGACGCGTCTCGTGGCCGTCGCGGGCCAGCAGCGTCTGGATACCGGCGGACTCCCGGTCGAACCACTCCAGCGCCCGGTCCTCCCGCGTGATCGGCGGCAGCGCGTAGTCGACCCCCAGCTCGTCCAGCTTCATGCTGCGGCGGCTGGGGAACAGCACCACGCACGCGGACTCGGTGGCGCCCGTGTAGTAGCCGAGCAGCCTGCTGCCCGCCGCCCGGCCCTGCTCGCCCCGCGGGCCGTCGCCGAGCGAGAGCGCGTACGTGCGCACCAGGTCGTGGAAGGCGTACAGCCCGGGCTCGTTCTGCACCAGCAGGTGCATGTCGAGGAGGTCCTCCAGCATGTCCTCCGCGTCCCGCACCCCGGTGTCCAGCAGCGCCGCCGCCGAATAGACGTCGACCTCCGCGCCCGGATGCAGGCCCAGCAGGCAGAAGGCGGCCCGCAGTTCCTCCTCCATCGCCTTGTACGAGAGGCTCAGGGTCGCCGCCACGCTGCGCTCGCCCGCGCTCAGCTCGTCCAGCCGGCGGGTCTCGTCCTCCAGCCGGTCCACGAGGTAGCGGACCGTCCAGCGGGGCCGGTTGCGCAGCCGCGCGACCGCGAGGCGCAGGGCCAGCGGCAGGTGCCCGCACAGCTCGGCGAGCTCGGCCGCGGCCTCGGGCTCCCTGGCCACCCGGTCGTCACCGAGCAGCTCGGTCAGCATCACCTGGCTCTCCTCGGGCGGCATCACGTCGAGCGAGATCCACTCGGCGCCGTCGAGGTCGAGCAGCCGGGCCCGGCTGGTGACCAGCACCAGGCATTCCGCGGAGGACGGCAGCAGCGGCAGCACCTGGCCGGCGTCGAAGGCGTTGTCGAACAGGAACAGCAGGCGGCGGCCCGAGAGCGTGGCCCGCCACAGCCCGATCAGTCCGGCCTCGTCTTCCGGGATGCTGTCCGCGGGCACCCCGAGGACGCGCAGCAGGCCGCCGAGGGTGGCGGCCGGGCGCTGGGGTTCCTCCCCGGGGGTGAAGCCGCGCAGGTCGACGTAGAGCTGGCCGTCGGGATACTCCTCGGCGAGCCGGTGGGCGGTGCGGACGGCCAGCGCGGTCTTGCCGCAGCCGCCCATGCCGTCGACGGCGATGACCCGCGGGCCCTCGCCCACGTCCTGGCGGCAGGCCTCCAGGACCTCGGCCAGCTCGCGCTCGCGGCCGGTGAAGTCCGGCAGGTTGGGCGGCAGCGTGCTGGGGGCCGGCCCGCGGGAGCCCGCGGGCGCCCGCGTACGGGCGGCCCCGCGGGCGGCGCCGGCGGGGACGGCCGCCGCGTCCGCGTCCTCGGCGGTGGCCGGGGCGGCGCTCGGGACGGCGGCCGCGGGAGCGGCGGGCAGCGGGGCGGCCGGGCCGGTGAGGTCGGGCGAGGCGCGCAGGATGTCCTCGTACATCTTGGTGAGCTGCGCACTCGGGTCGATGCCCAGTTCCTCGACGAGCAGCTCGCGGACCTTCGCGTACTCGGTGAGCGCCTCGGCCTGCCGCCCGGAGCGGTACAGCGCCAGCATCAGATGGCCGCGCAGCGTCTCGCGCAGGGGATGGCGGGCGATGAGGGTGCGCAGGTCGCCGATGAGCTCCCCGGACTCCCCGAGCGCCAGGCGCAGCTCGAAGAGCTGCTCGGCGGCGCCGAGGCGGCGCTCCTCCAGTACGGCGGCGGCCGCCTCCACCACCGAGCCGCCGGCCCCGGACATGACGGGGCCGCGCCACAGGGCGAGGGCGGCGCGCAGTTCGTCGGCCGCGTCCTGAATGCGGCCGGCGGCGGCGGCGTGCCGGGCTTCTTGTACGTGGCCGGAAAACAGGTTGAGGTCGAGCCGGTCACCGCCCACCTCGGCCCGGTAGCCGGGACCGTCGGTGACGATCACCTTGCCGCCGCCGGGGATCCGGCGACGCAGATCGGCCACGGCCTTGCGGATCTGATGGGAAGCGGTCACGGGCGGTTCCTCGTCCCAGACCGCCTCGACGAGCCGGGTCACGGGGACCACATTTCCGGGTTCCAGTAACAAGGTGACACATACTCGCTCGTGGATTTGACCGCCGAGCCTCAAACGCGATCCGTCCGCCCATCCTTCGAGCGGTCCGAGGATATTGAAGCGCACCTGGCTTTCCATCGAATTCCCCATGGCCCTCTTACCCTGCCCCCCTTCAATACCCCCCGATGGGGAGCATTCGCCGGATCCTATGCACGTTACCGGCCAGAGGGGTAGCGAAGAGGGAACGAAGTAGGAACACCGGCTCGGACAGTTGCCTCCTGACTCGGACTCAGGAGCAGCGATGAAGACTTTCGGCCTCGGCGCCACACGGCGGACAGTGCGCCGTGCGGCGACCCACTCCGGCACCCGGCCGGCCGCCGCGCACAGCGCCTACCAGGCACCCGTCCCCCCTTCGGTACAGGTGCCCCCCGCTCCCCCGGCCCCCGCGACGCCCGTCGTGGCGGCGGACCCGCGGGAGCGGATCCTCGAAGCAATGATCTCGGAGCTGGCACCCCAGCTCTTCAAGTCGCTGCGCCGCAGCGACCAGCGCACCCGCGGCGAGCAGTACCTGCGCGGACTGCTGTACGCGGAGGGCCGCAAGTCCATCCGCAACCTCGCCACGGTCGTCGGCGGGGCCGGGACCGAGCAGTCCCTGCACCACTTCATCACCGAGTCCACCTGGAACTGGGCTCCGATGCGTATCGCACTGGCCCGCCACGTGGAGGGCCTGGTCCAGCCGAAGGCCTGGGTCATCCGGTCCATGCCGATCCAGAAGGCCGGCGAGCAGTCGGTGGGCATAGACCGCCGCTTCGTCCCGGAGCTCGGCCACTCCGTCCACGGCCAGCACTCCTACGGGCTGTGGATGGCCTCCGAGGCGATGAGCGCCCCCGTCAACTGGCGGCTGTTCCTCTCCCCGTCCTGGCTCCAGGACGAGGAGAAGCGCCGCCGCGCCGACATCCCCGACTGGGTCGAGGAGGAGTCTCCCGGCGAGTGCGCCGCGGCCGCCGCCCTGGAGGTCCTGGAGTGGGGCGGCGAGCGCCGGCCGGTGATCCTGCCGTCGCGCGACTTCGTCAGCAGCGCCGTGCTGAGCCGCTTCCACGCGGCGGGCGTGCCCGTCATCGCCCGGCTGCGGGCCATGGACCAGCTGCGGGTGGCCGACACGGCCATGCCCGGCTACGGCGCGGGCCCCATCCCCGTCGCCGACATGCTCCAGCACGTACGCGGGCTGCGCCGGCCCGTCGAGTGGCTGGACGGCTCCTCCGGTACGCCGGTCGTGCGGACCAGCCTCGTCGCGGGCATCCGCGTCGAGCTGCCGCAGGCCCGCCGCTCGGTCTCCGGCCCGCAGCAGTGGCTGCTGATGGGCGAGTGGACCAACCGCAACGGCCCGCCGAGCGACCTGTGGCTCACGGACCTCACCACCACCTCGCTCGACGGGCTGACCCGGCTGGCCAAGCTCACCCAGCGCACCGCCTTCGACAGCGCCGCCACCGGCGAGCGGGCCGGTCTGCGCGACTTCGCCGGCCGCTCGTTCCAGGGCTGGCACCGCCACCTCACCCTCGCTTCGGCCGCCCACACCGTCGCGATCGGCGCCGACCACGCCGCATCCCGCAGCCGGGCGGCAACTGGGACCGGCAGTCCGTCCGAGATCCGGCAGCAGCGGCAGACGGGTTGAGGCGTGTCGTCCGAGGATGGCGGTAAGCCGCGCAGAGGGGAGTGTTCGGGGCCCGCTCCAGCCCTTCCCCGTCCCGCCTCACGCGCCGGCTCCGACGGCCTGCGGCGCCTTGGCGCCGGCCTGCCGGGGCGCCGGTACGCGCATCGCGATCAGGCCCACGACAGTGAAGTAGACCCCCCAGCCCAGCCAGCCCCAGAGGTCCCAGCCGACGGAAGCGGTGATGAGCGGGGGTCCCACCACGGTGGTGACGGCGAAACCGAGGTTGAAGGCGGCGAGGTAGCCGGTCTTGCGCCCCTCGGGGATGTGCAGCAGAGCGGCGCCGGTGGTGCCGGAGATGATGTACAGCTCCCCGAGGGAGAAGAGCAGCGCGGCTGCGACTACCAGAGCCAGGTCCGCGCCTGCCCCGCCGAGCGCCGTCAGCGGTACGAGGAGCGCGGCCAGCGCCGACAGCAGGCCGCCGCGCCGCATCATCCGGCGGGCGTTGCCGAGGTACTCGGAGCCCTTGCTGACGCGGACCTGGAGCACGACGACGAGGGCGGTGTTGAGGACCTGGATGAGGGTGACCGTCCAGGCCGGGGCCTGGGTCTGCTGGACCACCCAGAGCGGGACGCCGAGTCCGAGAACGAGCGCGGACATGGTCAGGGCCCCGTACAGGGCGGTGATCCGCAGGAAGACCCGGTCGCGTAGCACGCTGGTGCGCGAGGGCTGGTCCTGCCCGGTGCCGGCGGTGTGCCCGCTGTCTCCGAAGGTCCGGCAGACGAGGGCGCAGCCGACGAACAGGACCGCGGACAGCACCATCACCCCCCGGTACGCCCACGGCTCGCCGATGGCGATGGCCGCCCCCGAGGGCAGCGCTCCCGCCGCCATGCCCGCGTTGCGCAGCGACCGGAGCCGCGCGAGGGCCCCGACCGCCTCCTCGTTGGTGGCCCGGGCGATCAGTCCCGACTCGATGAGCGGGCTGATGCCCCGGCTCAGGATCCCGGCCACCGCGGAGGCGAGCAGGGCGGTGGTGAAGGAGTGCGAGACGGACAGCGCGAGGAAGGCGGCGGCCCGCACCAGGAACAGGACGGTCAGGACGGTACGGGTGCCGAAGCGTTCGGCGGCCCGCGCGATGGGCATCGCGCCCAGCAGCGAGGTGATGCCGGCGACGCCGAGGACCAGCCCGATCTGGGTGTTGGGCAGGTCCACGGCCTTGTCGAAGAAGAGGACGGACAGGGAGAGGTACATGCCCAGTCCGACGGCGTCGGAGAGTCCAGTGGCGTAGAAGCGTTTCTTCATCAGAGCGATCCCAACGTATGAGGGAGAAGGGGTGCGGCGCCGGCTCAGGCGGCCCGCGCCACGGCCGGCGGCGCGCCGGCCTCCTCCAGTTCGATGCCGAGGGCCCGCTCGACGCGGTCGGCCAGCGCACGGGCCTCATCCGGTGTCGGCGCGCTGAGCAGGAAGGTCACCAGGTGCAGGGTCCGGTTGCGGCTCACCTGCCCGCCCGGCGCGAACCGCGGTGCCACGTAGACCAGTTCGGGGAAGGCGGCGAGCACCTCCTCCTTCGGGGTCTGCGCCGTCACCCGCCACTCGCCCGCCGGGATCGGCACCATCCGCACCAGCGCGGCCCTGCTGAACTCCGGCGTGTCGTCCGGTGCGAGCCCGAGCGCGCTGCGGGCGATCTGCCCGGCGTAGTCGTAGTCCGCCCCGACCTCGAACATGAGCGGCATCGGTCCGCCCGCCCGGGCGTTGACCTCGATCACGCGCGGACCCTGCGGGGTCAGCGCGATCTCCGTGTGCACGGCCCCCGTGGTCAGTCCGATGGCCGCGATGGCCCGGTCGGCGCAGTCCACGGCGGCCGCCTGGGCCGCCGCGTCGAGCCGTGACGGCATCGAGGTGCCCTCCTCGGCGTACCCGTGCGTCAGCGGCAGCCGGTCGGTGACGGTCAGATGGTGGCGCTCACCCGCGGCCAGCAGCGATTCCACGCTGCAGTAGGCCGCCCAGCCGCTGTCCCCGTCGGCCTCCAGCTCCAGCCGCTCCTCCAGCAGGAAGACGTCCTCCTCCTGGAGGAAGGCGGAGGTCGCGGCCCGCCCGTCACGGTAGGCCGCGAGCAGCTCCTCCCGCGTACGCACCAGCCGCACGCTCTGGCTGCCCGCGCCCAGCGAGGGCTTGAAGACGGCCGGCAGGCCGATCTCCCGGGCCGCCCGCGCCAGGTCCGCCTCCTCGCGCACCACGGCGAACCGCGGCGAGGGCACGCCCTGCTCCGCGAAGACCTGGCGCTGCAGGGACTTGGACTGGGCCACGGTCACCGCCCGCGGGGAGTTCCCCGGCAGCCCGAGCCGCTCGGCCAGTTCGGCCTGCGGGCGCAGCAGCAGCTCCGAGTAGGTCACGATCCCCGACAGCGTGCGCCGCTCGTGCAGGGCCAGGCCCGCGGTCACGGCCTCGTCGAGACCGGCCGCGGTCAGGAACTCGCCCTCCAGTCCGCGCCGGGCCCAGTCGGCCCGCACCGGTTCCGGGTCGCCCCAGGCCGAGATGTGGACGACGGAAACCGCCGTGCTGATGCGGGAGAGCGAGTCCAGCGCGTCCTCGGGGGCGTGGCCGCCGATGCCCGAGATCAGCAGGAGGTGCGGGGTGCGGGTGGTCATGGCTGGTCCTTTCGCGGACGCGTGGGGTCAAAGACGGATGAGGGGCGGCGGCGTGCGGTGTTCGTGGGCGCGCGGGGCGCGGGGGGCCTCCCGTGCGGGGTCCGGCGCGAGTCCGCTCAGGGGGTCGCGTACCGGCTCCCGTACGAGATCCCGTACGAGCTCCCGCACCGGCTCCGCCGCGGGCGTCCGGCGGGGCCGGCGGGCGGAGCGGAAGGAGAGCAGTTCGGCGACCATGTCGTCCATCCGCTCCCGCAGCCCCTCCAACGGCTCTCCCGGGGTGAAGTCCCCGGCGGTGGCGGCCACATGGGTGGGCACGGCCCAGCCGCTGAGCGCCCGCACCACCGACCGCATCTGGTCGCAGGCCGTCCCCGCACCGCGCGGCCCGCCGCCCGCGGCGATGAGGGCGACCGGCCGGTCGGCCAGGGCGTCGCCGGCGAGGTGGTCCAGCGCGTTCTTGAGCAGTCCGCTGTACGAGCCGTGATAGACGGGCGTGGCCAGGACGGCCCCGCTCGACGCGGCGATGCGGGCCCGCAGCGCGGCGCTCTGGCTGCCGGGCGGCGGGTCGTCGTAGTCGGCGAGCCGGTGGCGTTCGGGGAACTCGACGCCGAGGTCCAGGAGTTCGTACGGGGTTCCGGCCGCCCGGATGCGGTGTGCGGCCAGCTCCAGGACCCGGCGCGAGACCGAATCCGGGGCGGAGCTGCCGAGGATGCCGAGGATCACCGTACGGCCCCCGCGGATCCCGGCCCCTGCCCCGGCTGGGGCCCCGGCTCTTGCCCCGGCTGCGGCTGCGGCTGCGGCCCGACGACCAGGCGCACTTCGCGCTCGGCCCGGGCGACGAGCCGCCTGACCTCGGCGTGGGAGTCGTGGGCGAAGACGTGCGTGCTGATGCCCGACCCCGAGAACCGCTGCGCGGGAACGACATCGCCGATCCGGTAGGCCACGGACCGGAAGTAGCTGTCCTCCTCGACCGCGGAGTCGTCGAAGTCCAGCAGCATCCCGCCGCCGGTGTAGTGCACGGTCCAGCCCGCGTAGGCGCCCGCCGGCGCCCGCCGCCCCGTCCTCGGGTCCACGCCCGCGTCCGTGAGGATCTTGGCGTGGTCCAGGTCGATGCCGGTGGTGGCCCGGAACGCCTCGGCGATGCCCGCGCCACCCGGCCGCGCCGCCACCTCGCAGAAGGTGAAACCGGTCTCGTCCACGAAGGCCTCCAGGTGCAGCACCCCCGTCCTGACCTGCCAGGCGTCGATGACCTGGCCGAGCAGCTCGTGGGCGGCCGCGCGCACGGCGGGATCGGCGACCGTCACCGAGGACAGCGGTTCGGAGCGGGCGACGGCCAGGGTGTCCGTCTCGTAGCGGGACACGTCCCACACGACGTCGCCCTCGTGGAGCACGGCGTCGATGTGGCACATGTCGCCGCTCACGAACCCCTCGCAGAGGTGTGTGCCGGGCCGGAACTCCTCGCGTACCCACCGCTCCACCCCGGCGGTGTCGCTCAGGACGGACACGCCGAAGGAGCCGGAGCCGTCGCGCGGCTTGACCACCACCTTGCCGTGCCGGGCGAAGAGGCCCGTGACGTCCTCGGGGGTGTGCACGAGGTGCCCGTCGGCGGTGCGGATCCCCGCCCGGCGGGCGATGCGCTTCATCACCGCCTTGTCGACGAACTTCCGGGCGGTGGCCGGGTCGTCGCCCGCCGCGCCGAACATCTTCCGCAGGTCGGCCGCCGGTTGCTGCAACCGCTCCGAGACGGTGGCGACCCGGTCCACCGGGTGCAGCGCGTTCACCGCGCCCGCGTGGGCCCGTACCGCCTGCGCGTCGAACACGTCCGTCTGCGCGGCGAAGTCGGTGGCGGCTCCCCCGCCGTGCGCCGCGCCGGGGCCCAGCACGCTGACCCGGAACCGGTCCGGGTCCAGCAGCGGCGTGCCGTCGTCCCGCGTCCACACCGACGGACCGATCCGGTCCAGCAGCAGGACGTGCGTACGGTCGGCCGGCTCGGTGCGCCACACCAGCGAGCGTTCGATGCGGGCGGCCGCCTGCTCGGCGCGTACGGTGCTCGGCGCGGCCACGGTGCAGACCAGGCGCAGGGCGGGGCCGGTGTGGGTGCCGTCGCCGCCCAGCGGGGTCCGCGCGCTCGCCAGCTCGGGCCAGTCGTACAGTTCCTCGGCGACGGTCGCGGCGAGGATGCGGAAGCGGCCGGACCCGGCGGGCAGGAACCGCTGGACGGCGACCCGCGCGGCGTCGGGCAGAGCGGGGCGGACCGGCCGGCCCAGCGCGCTCTCGGCGGCCGCGGTCACCAGGCTCCGCCGGTGGACGGCGTCGTAGAGGTCGAGGACCGGCTCGTCAAAACCGGGCAGCACGTGCGGATCCCGGCCGCCGGAGGCGAAGACGACCCGTACGGGCCCTTCGGTCCCGGCCGCCCGCACCGCGTCGACGGCGCGAGCCGTGAGCCGCTCGGGCACCGCCCCGGCGGTCATCCGCCGCTCGGTCCCCTCGTCGCCGACCCCCTGGTCGCCGCTCTCGTCCACCACGGCGAGCACATCCACCCGCCCGGGGCCGGCGACGGCCAGTACGGTGTGCACGGGATCACTGATGTGGCCCGGCTCCTCCAGCTCCTTCAGCTCCGTGAACTCCGCCAGGTCCGCCAGCTCCCGGGACGGCCCGGAACCGGCTGCCCCGGCGGGGGCGCCGGCGAGCCGGCGCAGCCGCCGCGCCTCCCCCTCGTACGCCGCCGACCAGGACAGCACTCCGGCCACCGGGTGACGGGCGTGCGCGCGGCGGAAGGCGTCCCGCACCTCCTCGAAGGTGAGCTCGTCGCGCCGCAGCACCGTCAGCCGCCCGGTCACCGCACCCGCGGCGGCCGTGATCCGCTCGACCGGGTCCTGTCCGTCCAGCAGCAGGACCAGGTGCTCACCACCCCCGGCGGGAGCCGCGCCCGGAGCCGCGCCCGGAGCCGCGCCGGCCTCGGTGACCGGGGCGACGGGGGCGATGGGCTCGATACGCAAGGATTCCCGCACCCGCCGCGCCGCCTCGGCCGCGACACCGGCCGCCTGCGCGGCGTCGGCGCCCCGCACCATCAGATAACCGAACCGGTCGTGGTTGGTGGCCAGCGCCGGGACCCGGTCCCCGGTGCCGACGCCCACCTGGCAGTCGATCACCCCGGCGGGCAGCTCGGACAGCTCCGGCACGCAGCCGCGTACGATCCCGTCGCTCTCGCTCCACAGGGTGTGGAGGGCCACCGTCGCCACCGGCGGCGCCTCGTCCCCGACCGGCGTCCCGGTGGCCAGCGCCACCAGGTCCCGGGCGATGGACCGGCCCAGCGCCAGTGACATCTGACGGGTCACCACGTGCCCGGCGATCCGGCCGTTGACCTCGATCAGCTCCGGTCCGGTGGGGGTCATCAGCAGTTCGACGTGGAGCGCGCTGGCCCGGATGCCCAGTGCCTCCACCGCGTCCAGGACGAACCGCCGTGCGGCGCCCAGCCCTTCGAAGCGGGCCGGGAAGTGCCCGCCCAGCTCGGCCGTGGTCCCGGCCGGCGCGGGGATCCGCTCCCCGAAGCCGAGCAGGACCGTGCGCCCGTCCTGCACCAGCAGTTCGGCGCTGACGTGCCGCCCGACCGCGTACTCCTCCACGAGGGCCACCGGCGGCTCCCCGCCGGGTCCCAGCGGTACGCCGAGCACCTCGGCCAGCGCGCCGGCCGCCTGCTCCCGGGTCCAGGCCACGGTGACCCCGACCGACCAGCCGCCCGCCGTCGGCTTGACGACGCACGGCAGGCCGATCTCCTCGACCGCCGCGAGCCCTTCCTCCTCGGTGAGCGCCCGGCGCCAGCGCAGGGAGCCGATACCGGCCTTCCCGAGCCGTTCCCGTACGGCCGCCTTGTCGCCGAGCAGCCGCGCCGCCTCCAGCGATTCGTAGGGCAGCCCCAGGTCGCGGGCGAGCAGCGCCGCGCTGTGCAGGTGGACCTCGTCCCGGCAGATCACGCCGTCGGGGCGGTGGGGGCCGAGCCTGCCGTGGAGCCGGGCGGCGAGGTCGTGGCAGCCGGCCAGTTCCGGTACCTCCACCACCCGCGCGGCCCGGCGGATCAGCTCGAAGCCGGGCTTGCCGCGGTAGGCGTCCAGGCGCTCCGTGACGAAGCTGACCTCGATCCCGTCGTCGGCCATTTCGGCGACGATGTCAAAACCTCTGATGGATGCCGTCTCCAGCAGAACAACATGCATGCGCTCAGCCCCTTGAGTCCTCTTCTTCCATCGCAGCATCAAGGGCGGCCGAGCCTGGGGCAAGCATCAAAGGAAAACCTCGTCGCACTCCATCACCTCTTCCCGTGACGTTCCTCTTTCGTTCCCGTTCCGATCCTTTTTGGACACCGGCTGACCTGCACAGACAGGTCAATCAGAAGTTTTCGAATACATCACGTCCGATGACTTCCCACATTGACGAGAAGCCCGTTGTCCGCCCCGCCACCTCGACCTAATTTGCAGTTCACAGAACTGGAGAGGTAGCCGAGGAAAAGGACAGAGACAGCGTGCGCACCATCGACATTCCGAAATCCGGCACCGGACATGCGGCCCCGATCACCCACGTGGCCTTCAGTCCGGACGGCTCGCGCCTGGCCACCTGCTCCTACGACGGAACCGTCATCGTCTGGAATACGGACGACCCCCGTCGGCCCACCGAGACGGCCACCCTGCGCCACCGCCGCCTCGTCAACGCCTCGGCCTGGAATCCCGCCGATCCGACCCTCCTCGCGACGGCCTCGGCCGACAAGACGGTCGGCATCTGGCGCATCCCCCCGGCCGGCCCGGCCACGCTGGTCAGCGTCCTGGCCCGGCACACCGACGACATCAACTCCGTCGCCTGGCTGCCCGACGGCGAGCGCCTCATCTGCGTCTCGGAGGACGGCCGCGCCACCCTGTGGTCGGCCCTCGACGGCACCTTCCTCACCGAGGTCGGCTCCCACGAGGCGCACTGCATGATGGTGTCCGTCAGCGCCGAGGGCCTGGCCGCCACCGTCGGCGAGGACGGCCTCGTCGCGGTCAGCGACCCCTCGGTCCCGGCCGCCGCGGAGGGCTCCCGCGCCCCGCGCAAGCGCCACTACGAGTCCTCCATCGAGGGCTGCGCCTGGTCCCGTACCGGCGATCTCCTCGCCGTGGCCCGCGACGACGGCTCCGTCGACCTCCTCACCCGCGAACTCGACCACGTACTGACCGTCGAGGTCTCCACCTCCGCCGCCCGCGCCGTGGACTGGGCCGAGGACGACTCCGCCTTCGTCGTCGGCGCCTACGACGGCTCCCTGCACTGGTTCACCCGGACCGGCGAACGGCTGCACACCGTCGCAGACCGCCGCGTGTGGCCGCGCTCGGTCTCCGCCGCCCACGGCCTGGTCGCCGCCGGGTCCTTCCGCAACGCCCCGCACCTGTACGACATGGCGGGCGCCCGCGAGCTGTCCGGCCCCGACCGCGCCACCCACGGCCCGAACGCCCTCGCCGAGCGCGGCGAGGAGCTCCTCGTCGGCGGCGACAGCGGCACCGTCTTCGCCATCGGCGGCGCGGACGGCGAGCACCCGCGGGTCACGGCGATCGAGCTGACCGACGGGCCGATCCTGTCGCTCGCCACCGACGGCGGCACCATCTTCGCCGGGACCTACTCCGGCCAGGTCATCCGCTACGACGGCGAGCGCACGTACAGCGAGCGGCTCGGCGCGCCGATCCCCTCCCTCACCGTCGACGGCGGCCGCCTCGTCGCCGGCACCTACAACGGCGAGTTCCTCGTCCTGGACCCGCGCACGCTGCGCCTCGAAGAGCGCGTCGGGGCCCACGGCGGATCGGTGAAGTCCCTCGCACCGCTCCCGGGCGGCGGTTTCCTGTCCGCCGCCACCGACCGCACCATCGAGGCGGGCGCCCTGCGCGGACGCGCCACGCTGTGGGAGCACGGCAACCTCGTCAACGCCGTCGCCGCACTGCACGGCTCCGTCGCCGCCAGCGCCTCGCGCGACCACACCGTCAAGGTCGGCCGGCTCGCCCGCACGGCGGACGGCGGCTGGAGCGCCGGGCAGGTGCAGACGCTGCTGGGCTCCGACGAGTCGGTCAAGTGCGTAGCCCTCCTCGGCCACCCCGACCGGCCCACCGTCCTGGCCGGCTCCTACGACTTCAACCTCTACACGTGGCAGGTCGACTGGGCGGACGGGGCGGGCACCCTCGCCTCCGGCCGCGTCCTCGCCCACTTCGGCCAGGGCCTGTCCTGCATGCTCCGGCTCGCCGACGGCCGCGTCGCCGTCGCCGGCTGGGACGGCCGGATCGCCCTCGTCTCCGCGCATCCCGCCGGGGCGGCCCACATCGAGCACTTCCTCCACATCGACGACATCGCACAGGCCGCGGGCCGGAAGCAGGTGGCAGCATGACGACACGGACGAACGCACCGGGAGCCGTCCTCGCGACGGTCCGGGCCCGCGTGCCCATCACCCTGGCGCGGGTACGGGACCGCAGCGCCGACCTCATCACCTTCCACGACCTGCCCGACCCCGGCGAACACTTCGCGATCGTCGTCCCCACGGCGCCCGCGGCCCCCGCGGCCCCGCCCGCGTCCGCCGCCGCGCCGGGCGAAGCCCCCTTGGTGCGCCTGCACAGCGAGTGCCTGACCGGCGACGTCCTCGGCTCGGCCCGCTGCGACTGCGGCCCCCAGCTCGACGAGGCGCTGCGCCGCATCGCCGACCACGGCGGCGCGGTCCTCTACCTGCGCCAGGAGGGCCGCGGCATCGGCCTCTACAACAAGCTCGACACGTACGTCCTCCAGCTACAGGACCACGACACCTTCGCCGCCAACCGCATGATCGGCCGCGGCGACGACGAACGCGACTACGGCGCCGCCGCCGCGATGCTCCGCGCCCTCGGCCTCACCCGCATCCGTCTGCTCACCAACAACCCCGACAAGGTCCGCGAACTGCGCGCCCACGGCATCGAGATCACCGAGGTCATCCCCACCGGCGTGTACGTCACCTCCGAGAACGCCCGCTACCTCTCCGCCAAGGCCGAGCTCGGCGGACACAACCTGACCCTCCTTCAGGAGACCGCCGCATGAAGCTCGAAGACCTCGCCCACTCCCCGCACTTCAAGGAGTACGCCGACCTCGCCGACCCCGCCCGGCTCCACCCGGCGGCCTTGCCCGGCGCCGACCCGCGCCAGCTGGCGGTAGCCGTCGAGGACCCGGAACTGTCGCTGGCCGACCGGCTCGCCGCCGGCGCCGTCCTCGGCCTCATCGGCGACCCCCGCATCCCCTCCCCTGCCAGGGGTGCGAACCCCTGCGCACGGTTCGTCCCCGGCGGCCCGGTCCGCATCGGCCTCCCGCGGGACGAGTCCGGGTACGTGAGCGCCGCCTGGGCGCACGTGGGCGTCGAGGAGGAGTGGATCCTCAAGGAGTGCCCCGAGCACACCGTCGAACTCGCCGACTTCTGGATCGCCACCTATCCGGTGACCAACGGCGAATACCGCGCGTTCCTGGCCGACACGGGCCTGGCGGAGCGCCCCACCACCTGGTACCTCGGCGCCTACCCCTGGGACCGCTCCAACCACCCCGTGGCCGGCGTCCGCCCCGAGCACGCCGACGCCTACGCCGCATGGCTCACCACCCGCACCGGCCACCCGTGGCGGCTGCCCACCGAAGCCGAGTGGGAGCACGCCGCCAAGGGCCCCGACGGCCTGCCCTACCCCTGGCCGGGCGGCTTCGACCCGGCCGCCGCCAACACCCGCGAGTCCGGCGTGCACACGACCACCCCGGTCGGCGCCTTCCCGGCCGGCCGCTCCCCGTACGGCTGCCACGACATGGGCGGCAACGTCGAGGAGTTCACCGCCGACGACTACGTCCCCTACCCCGACGGCCCGTACGTCGCCGACCACCTGGTCGAGACGATGGGCACCTACCGCGTCGCCCGCGGCGGATCCTTCTCCCGCTTCGGCGACCTCACCCGCACCCGCCGCCGCCACGGCGCCTTCCCCGGCCCCCTCTACCCCGTGGGCTTCCGCCTGGCCAGCGGCGAGCGGCCCTCATGACGCCCCCCGCGGCGAGCGCCGCCCCGGCCCGGCCCGCCGCCCCCGGCTTCGAGGACATCAGCCGCGTCCTCGCCGACCGCGCCCCCGCGCTGTCCGACCTCACCACTCCCTTCGCACCGCTGGAGGCCGCCGCGCACCGGCTGCTGCCCCGGCTCGCCGCCCTGCGCCCCGGCATCGGCGACACCCCGCTGGTCCCGGTCCCCAGCCGGGCCGGCCGCGGCCGGGTCTGGCTGAAGACGGAGTCCGCCAACACCTCCGGCACCGTCAAGTCCCGTACCGCGTACGCGCTGCTGTGCGCGGCCGTGGTCCGGGCCGGCGCCCCCGACCCGCGCATCGTCGAGTACTCGGGCGGCAGCCTCGCCGTCGCCCTGGCCGACCTGTGCGTCCAACTGGGCCTAGATCTGCACCTGGTGGTCCCGCACGGGGTCTCCGACCGGCTGATCGCCTCGCTGCGCCGGCAGGGAGCCCAGGTCTCCCGGGCCCGCCCGGGCACCGGCTTCCTCGGCTCCATGGACGAGGCCGTGCGCGTCGCCGAACGCGAGGACCGCCACCTGCTGCTCCAGCACTGCGCGGCGGAGGCCGCGGCCATGCACCGCGAGCACACCGGCGCGGAGATCATCGGCCAGCTCTCCGGTTACGGCGTGGAGCCGGTCGCCCTGGCCGCCGCCGTCGGCACCGGCGGCAGCCTCGCCGGTACCGCGATGGCCCTGAAGGGAGCCTGGCCGCACTGCCGCTTCCTCGCCGTCTTCCCCACCGAGGCGGTCTACGGCGACGAGCGCGCCCCCGACGGAGCCCCCCGCATGAGCGGTACGGGAGGCCTCGGCCACGGCATCCGCCAGCCCCTGGTCTCCGCCTTCCCCGAGGGCTGGTTCCGCTACACCGACATCGGCTATCCGCAGGCCCTCCAGGCCATGCGCCACCTGCGCCGGGAACACGGCATCGCCGTCTCCGGCAGCGGCGCGGGCGCCTGGCTCAGTGCCTCCGCGGAAGTCGACCAAGGCCCGCCTGGGCGCAATTCCGTCGCGGTCGTCGCAGGCCGCGGAACGATCGAGGAGTGGGAGCATGCCGCAGCACACTGACACCGCGGTCCGAACCGTCACCGCGCACCGCGGCGCGGACGCCCCGGCCGCCACCGAAACCGCAGCCGGGGCGGGAGCCGGAGCCCGAGCCGCCGGAACCACGGAGCCGGGCGGGTCCGCGATGAGCGCCGAGCGCAACTACTGCGGCTACCGCGAGATCGTCCGCAACTCCTTCAAGCAGTGGTACAAGGACAACCGCGACTCCTGGTCCGGGACGACCACCAACGACCGCGTCACGCACTTCGCGATCGCCGCCGCCCCCACCGACGAGACGGCGCCCGGCGCGGGCCCCGCCCGCGTCCTGGACATCGGCTGCGGCCGGGGCCTGCAGACGGCCTCCCTCGCCGAATGGCTGGAGGCCGATGTCACCGGCCTCGACCTGCTCGACGTATGGGACACCCCGGAGGTCGAGCACGGCACGATCCGCTTCCACCAGGGCGACTTCCTGAGCTTCCGAGCCCAGGGCCTGGACCTGCTCGTCGACAACGGCTGCCTGCACCACCAGCGCCGCGAGGACTGGGCGCCCTGGGTCGAGCACGGCCGCACGATGCTGCGCCCCGGCGGCGTCTGGGTGGTGAGCGTCTTCCTCTCCCCGGACGGGGAGATCACCCCGCACCCCCTCGCGGACGGCCGCCTCAACTGGTGGCTCACCGAGGAGCTCGTGGTCGAGCTCTACGAATCCTGCGGCTTCCGCTCCACCGGCCGCCTGGAGATCGACCGCCACTTCGAGTACGAGGGCCACCGGCTCAAGTACCTGACCCTGTCCTTCGCCGCGCTCTGAGACGGGCTTCACGAGAGGAGACCAGGCCGTGCTCAAGGAGATCGCACTCGACGGCGGCGCCGACGCCGGCGACCGGCACATCCGCGCCGCCCTGCGCGACGGATTCTTCCTGGTGCGCAACACGGTGCCGGACAGCCTGCTGGACGAGGCGTACGCACAGCTCGGCACGTTCTTCGAGCTGCCCGCCGAGGTCAAGGCCGACTGCCGCATACCCGGCGCCAACGGCCAGTCCGGATACCTGCCGCCGCTGGTGGAAAAGGGTGAGAGGGGACGCGCCCCGGACTGGAAGGAGCTGTTCCACTGGGGCGCGCCGCTGCCCGCCGGCCATCCGCTGCGCGAGCGCTACCCCACCCGCTACCCGCAGCCGTACTTCCCCGACCACCTGGTCCCCGGGATGGGCAGGACCCTGGGCGAACTCCACGCCCGGACCGCCCGCTTCCAGCTCGACGTGCTGCGCCGGCTCGCCGGGGCGCTCGGCGCGGCGCCGGGCTACTTCGAGGAGATGCTCGACGACGGCCCCGTCGTCAACCGCGCCACCTGGTACCCGCCCATGGAGCAGGCACCCTCCGCCGACCACGTCTGGATGGTGGAGCACCAGGACTTCGACCTGATCACCGCGCTGCCCCGGGCCACCGCGGCCGGCCTGGAAGTACGCATGGACGGCGAGTGGACCCCGGTGGAGGTGCCCGAGGGGTACGCCGTACTCAATGTCGGCATGGTCCTGGAACGCCTCACCGGGGGCCTCGCCCGCGCCGCCTCGCACCGCGTCGTCGCCGCGCAGCACCAGCGCGGCGGCCGGCTCTCCCTCGTGCAGTTCTGCCACCCGACCCCCTGGACGGTTCTCACCCCACTGCGCTCCTGCGTCCCCGCGGACGGGCCCGAGCGCTACCCCTCCCTCACCGCCCACGACCTCTTCCAGCGCACGATGTACCGCATCAACCGGCTGGAGCGGCCGTGACCGCGAACGGGAGCCGGATCTCCCTCCTCCGCCAGATCCGCGAGGACCTGCACACGGTCGTCGCGCGCGACCCCTCCCGCCCGCGCCGGCGCGACGCGCTGCTGCACTCGCCCTGGCACGGACTGGTCCTGCACCGGGCCGCCCACCGCCTCCACACGCGCGGCCACCGGTTCGCCGCCGGACTCCTCACCCTCGCGGGCCGGCTGCTCTCGGGCATGGAGATCCACGCCGGCGCCCGCATCGGCCGGCGGTTCTTCATCGACCACGGTTTCGGCGTGGTCATCGGCGAAACCGCCCGCGTGGGCGACGACGTGACGCTGTACCACGGCGTCACCCTCGGCTCCCGCGGCTGGACCCACACCGGCGACCCCGCCGCCCGCCGCCACCCCGTCATCGGCGACGACGTCCTCATCGGCGTCGGTGCCTGCGTCCTCGGCCCCGTCACCGTCGGCAGCGGCAACCGCATCCGGGCGCACTCCCTGGTCCTGCGGGACCTGCCCGCCCCCGGCACGACGGCCCGGATCATCCCGATACGGGCCCTCGCCCACCATTCAAGGAGCACCTCATGACGCCGAC
Organism: Streptomyces sp. NPDC003034; assembly: GCF_053591375.1. NCBI lineage: Bacteria > Bacillati > Actinomycetota > Actinomycetes > Kitasatosporales > Streptomycetaceae > Streptomyces > Streptomyces sp. NPDC003034. The sequence goes on along the minus strand of NZ_JBSFTS010000040.1, from coordinate 17,094 downwards.
CTCGCTGCGCGAGCGCACCCTCGACCTCGCCAAGGACCTCGACACCGGCGCCTGGGTCCCCACCGACCTGGAACGCAGCATCGCCCAGCGGCTGCTGACCGCCTCCACCCCCGTCGGCTGCATCACGCCGAACGCGATACGCGACGCCGTCTGGGAGGGCTCCGAGCCGCTGACCCGGATCAACGACGGCCGGCTCTCCGTCCTGCTCGCCGAGCTCACCTACAGCCTGGCCGCGACCGACCGCGACGCCGCCGGGCTCGCCTCGGCCCAGGCGCTGCTCTCCGCGGTCAACCGCCGGGGCTGACGCGGCGGTTGACGCGGCGGTTGACGCGGCGCCCGCCCGCCCGTCAGCGGGCGGCGCGCAGCCAGCCCGCGACCTCGGTGGCCCAGTAGGTGAGGATCGTGTCGGCTCCGGCCCGCTTGATGCCCAGCAGGGTCTCCAGGACGGCCCGGTCCCGCTCGATCCAGCCCTTCTCCGCCGCCGCCTCGACCATCGCGTACTCGCCGCTGATCTGGTAGGCGGCCACCGGGACGTCCACCGCCTGCGCGACCCGGTACAGGATGTCGAGGTAGGGGCCCGCCGGCTTGACCATCACCATGTCGGCGCCCTCCTCCAGGTCCAGCGCCAGCTCCCGCAGGGACTCCCGCGCGTTGGCCGGGTCCTGCTGGTACGTCTTGCGGTCGCCCTGGAGGGAGGAGGCGACGGCCTCCCGGAAGGGTCCGTAGAACGCCGAGGAGTACTTGGCCGTGTACGCGAGGATGGAGACGTCCTCGTGCCCGGTCCCGTCCAGCGCGTCGCGGACGACGCCGACCTGGCCGTCCATCATCCCGCTGGGGCCCACCACGTGGACCCCGGCGTCGGCCTGGACCTGCGCCATCTCGGCGTACCGCTCCAGCGTCGCGTCGTTGTCGACCCGGCCGTGCTCGTCGAGGACCCCGCAGTGCCCGTGGTCGGTGTACTCGTCCAGGCAGAGGTCCGACATGATCACCAGGTCGTCCCCGACCTCGGCCCTCACGTCGCGGATCGCGACCTGGAGGATGCCGTCCGGCTCGGTGCCCGCCGTCCCCAGCGCGTCCTTGTTCTCGTCCGCCGGCACCCCGAAGAGCATGATCCCCGAGACGCCCGCCTCGACCGCCTCCACTGCGGCCTTGCGCAGGGTGTCCCGGGTGTGCTGGACGACCCCCGGCATCGCCGAGATCGCCAGGGGCTCGCTGATGCCCTCCCGTACGAACGCCGGGAGGATCAGGTCCGAGGGGTGCAGCCGGTTCTCCGCGACCATCCGCCGCATCGCCGGGGTGGTGCGCAGCCGCCGGGGCCGCGAGCCGGGGAAGGATCCGTACGTGCTCATCTTGTAGTCGCCTCTTCGAGCATCGAGAACAGTCGGAACAAGCGTAGGTCCCGAAAGTTCCGCATCCGGGCCCACCCCACCCAGGCCGACAGGCCGCCCCCAGCCCCGCCACATCCCCAGCCCCGGTCGGCGTTCGAGGCGCGGGGTCCGGGGCGGAGCCCTGGAGACGGCGGGTCAGGCGCCCGACCCGGCGCGTCCCCGACCCGCGCGGTCGTACGAGGGCGGGGCCCGGCGCGCTCGCGCCGGGCCCCGCCCTCGTACTGCTCGGCCCACCGCTAGGTGGTACGGCGCCTGCGCGCGCCCGGCCGCCGCTCGCTCGGCCGGTAGACGGCCTCGCCGGCCTCCTTCGCCGCGTCGCGGCGCGCCGCACCGTACTCGGCCAGCGCCTCGGCGAGCTTCGACACCGACGGCTCGGGCGACAGCACGTCCACCCGCAGCCCGTGCTCCTCCGCGGTCTTGGCCGTCGCCGGCCCGATGCACGCGATGACGGTCACGTTGTGCGGCTTGCCCGCGATCCCGACCAGGTTGCGGACGGTGCTGGACGAGGTGAACAGCACGGCGTCGAAGCCACCGCCCTTGATCGCCTCCCGCGTGTCCGCCGGCGGCGGCGACGCCCGCACCGTCCGGTAGGCGGTGACGTCGTCGACCTCCCACCCCAGCTCGATCAGCCCCGCGACCAGCGTCTCGGTGGCGATGTCCGCCCGGGGCAGGAAGACGCGGTCGATCGGGTCGAAGACCGGGTCGTACGGCGGCCAGTCCTCCAGCAGCCCGGCCGCGGACTGCTCCCCGCTCGGCACCAGGTCCGGCTTGACGCCGAACTCCACCAGCGCGGCGGCAGTCTGCTCACCCACGGCGGCGACCTTGATCCCCGCGAAGGCGCGCGCGTCGAGCCCGTACTCCTCGAACTTCTCCCGCACGGCCTTCACCGCGTTCACCGAGGTGAAGGCGATCCACTCGTACCGCCCGGTGACCAGGCCCTTCACCGCCCGCTCCATCTGCTGCGGGGTGCGCGGCGGCTCCACGGCGATGGTCGGCACCTCGTGCGGCACCGCGCCGTAGGAACGCAGCTGGTCGGAGAGCGAGGCCGCCTGCTCCTTGGTCCGCGGCACGAGGACCCGCCAGCCGAACAGCGGCTTCGACTCGAACCAGGCCAGCTCCTCGCGCCGCGCGGCGGCGCTGTGCTCACCGACCACGGCTATGACCGGCCGGGCGCCCTCGGGCGACGGGAGCACCTTGCCCTGCTTGAACACCTGGGCGATCGTGCCCAGGGTCGCGGACCAGGTCCGCTGCCGCGTGGTCGTACCGGCGATCGTCACGGTCAGCGGGGTATCGGGCTTGCGCCCGGCGCTCACCAGCTCGGCGGCGGCGCTCGACACGGTCTCCAGCGTCGCGGAGACGACGAGTATCCCGTCGCTGGCCCCCACCTCGCTCCAGCACCGCGCCGAGGCGTTCTTCGCGTCCACGAAACGCACGCCGTTGTCGTCGCCCCGCTTGTCCCGAAGCGGCACACCGGCGTACGCGGGCACCCCCACGGCGGTGGGGATGCCGGGCACGACCTCGAAGGGAATCCCCTCGGTGGCGCAGACGAGCATCTCCTCGGCCGTGTTCCCGTCGAGCCCGGGGTCGCCGGTGACGGCACGGACGACCCGCCTGCCCGACCGCGCGGCCTCCATGACAAGATTGGCCGCGTCCCGGATCGCCGGGATCCCGGCGGCTGCTGACACTTCGTCAGCTACCGTCAGCTGCGGCGTGTCGACACCCGCACGCGCATGCGTCCGTACGACGTCGAGCACCTCGGGCTCCGCGATCAGCACGTCCGCGGCGGCGAGCGCCTCGACGGCGCGCAGCGTCAGCAGACCCGGGTCGCCGGGGCCGGCACCGAGGAAGGTGACGTGTCCGTGGGCGGCGACGGCCGGATAGGCGGAGGTGGTCGGACTTGTGGGGTTCAAAGCGCTCGCTCCCCCATCAGACCGGCCGCGCCCTTGGCCAGCATCTCGTCCGCGAGTTCGCGGCCGAGCGCCATGGCCTCGTCATACGACTGGGGCACGGGACCGGTGGTGGACAGCTGCACCAGCGTCGAGCCGTCGAGCGTGCCGACGACGCCGCGCAGGCGCATTTCATTGACAGTCTGCCCGTCGGCCAGCAGGTCGGCGAACGCACCGACGGGTGCGCTGCAGCCGGCCTCCAGGGCGGCGAGCAGGGAACGCTCGGCGGTCACGGCGGCCCGGGTGAAGGGGTCGTCGAGCTCGCCGAGCGCGGCGATGAGGTCCGCGTCGGACGCGAGGCACTCCACGGCCAGGGCACCCTGGCCCGGAGCCGGCAGGACGCTGTCGACCGACAGCAGCTCGGTCGCTTCATCACTGCGCCCGATCCGGTTCAGTCCGGCGGCCGCCAGCACGACGGCATCGAGCTCGCCGCCCCGCACGTAACCGATCCGGGTGTCGACGTTGCCGCGGATCGGCACCGTCTCGATCCGCTTGCCCATCGACTGGGCCAGGTGGTTGAGCTGCGCCGTACGCCGCGGCGAGCCGGTACCGACCCGGGCCCCGTCGGGCAGCCGCTCGAAGGTCAGCCCGTCCCGCGCGACGAGCGCGTCCCGCGCGTCCTCACGCCGCGGCATGGCCGCGATCACGAGGTCGTCGGGCTGCGCGGTCGGCAGGTCCTTCAGCGAGTGCACGGCGAAGTCGATCTCGCCCCGCAGCAGCGCCTCGCGCAGGGCGGTGACGAACACGCCCGTCCCGCCGATCTGGGCGAGGTGCTCGCGCGACACGTCCCCGAAGGTCGTGATCTCCACGAGCTCCACGGCCCGGCCGGTGATCGCCCGTACGGCGTCGGCGACGTGCCCCGACTGGGACATGGCCAGCTTGCTGCGCCGCGTGCCGAGCCGGAGGGGCTGGTCGAGACGTGGATTCATGATGCCCGTCCTGAGTCGTCGTTCATATCGGCCTGATCAGCCGTCGCATCCGCCCGGCTGACGGAAGCCACCGTCTGCGGGTCGAGATCGAAGAGTTCGCGCAGCGCCTCCGCGTACCCGGCGCCGCCGGGCTCGCTCGCGAGCTGCTTGACACGCACGGTCGGCGCGTGGAGGAGCTTGTCGACGACGCGGCGCACGGTCTGGGTGACCTCGGCCCGCTGCCGCTCGTCGAGATCGGGTACCCGCCCGTCGAGCCGCGCCACTTCCATCGCCACGACCTCGGCGGCCATGGCCCGCAGGGCGACGACGGTGGGCGTGATGTGCGCGGCGCGCTGCGCCGCACCGAAGGCGGCGACCTCCCCGGCGACTATCGTCCGCACGGCGTCGACGTCGGCCGCCATCGGCGCGTCGGCCGACGCCTCCGCGAGCGACTCGATGTCCACCAGCCGCACGCCGGGGATCCGGTGCACGGCGGCGTCGATGTCCCTGGGCATGGCCAGGTCCAGCAGCGCCAGCCGTACGGCCACCCCGTCGGCCTGGCTCCGGACCGTCCTGCGGGGCTGCCGCTGTGCGGCGGCCTCACCCTGGTCGGCCCAGGTGCCGTGCAGTTCGAGGGAGTTGGCGTCGACGCCGGTCAGCGCCGCCCGCCCGTCGGGCCCGACGGGACACCCGTCGGCCTCCACGGGCGCGGTCATGGTCCGCGCGGCCCCACCATCGGCGAGCCGCCCGTGCGTCAGCGCGGCGGCGGCCAACCGCGCCACGACATCCCCGGCCACGGAGCCGTCCAGCCCCGCCGACGCTTGAGGCGCGGGGTCCGGGGCGGAGCCCCGGTCTTGCAGCCCCGCCGGCGTCTGAGGCGCAGGGGTCCGGGGGCGGAGCACCTGGGCGGCGCGGGGCGCGGCCCCGGCCCCCTCCCGCTCCGCCGGCGCGAGCCCGTCCGCGGAGCCCCAGGACACGGCGCCGCGCACGTCATCGGCGCTCAGCACGAGCCCGGTGGCCCCCGTACAGGACACCACCACATCGACCCGCGTCAGCTCATCCGCGACCGCCGCCATGGGGATCGCCGCCGCCGCGACCCCGGTGCCCGAGGCAACCAGAATCTCGGCCAAGCGCTCCGCCCGCTCGGCGGTCCGGTTCGCCACCACGATCTCGGCGACGCCGACCCGCGCCAGCGTCGCCGCCGCCAGCGAGGACATCGACCCGGCCCCGATCACCAGCGCCCGCTTCCCGGCGGCCCACTTCTCCACCGGCACGCGCACCGCGAGCTGCTCCAGCCCGAAGGTCACCAGCGACTGCCCCGCCCGGTCGATCCCGGTCTCGGAGTGCGCCCGCTTCCCGACCCGCAGGGCTTGCTGGAACAGGTCGTTGATCAGCCGGCCGGCGGTGTGCTGTTCCTGCCCGAGCGCCAGCGCGTCCTTGATCTGGCCGAGGATCTGCCCCTCGCCGACGACCATGGAGTCCAGCCCGCACGCCACCGAGAACAGGTGGTGCACCGCCCGGTCCTCGTAGTGCACGTAGAGATAAGGGGTGAGCTCCTCCAGCGCGACACCGCTGTGCTGCGCCAGCAGCGTGGAGAGCTCGGCGACCCCGGCGTGGAACTTGTCCACGTCCGCGTACAGCTCGATGCGGTTGCACGTGGCGAGCACCGCCGCCTCCGCCGCCGGCTCGGCGGCGAGGGTGTCGTGCAGCAGCTTCTGCTTGGTTTCGGCGGACAGCGAAGCGCGCTCCAGCACGCTGACGGGTGCGCTGCGGTGACTCAGCCCTACGACGAGCAGGCTCATGCCGGCATCACCGCCGGCACATCCCCTTCGGGTCCGCCCTTGCGCGCCACGGCGGCGGCCCGGCCGGCCGGCGGCACCACGGCCGCGGCGGGGGCGGCGCCGCCCATGGAGGGGCCCGCGGCGGCAGCGGCGGCGGCTTCCTCGCCGGCCTTGCGCTGCTCGTGGAAGGCCAGGATCTGGAGCTCGATCGAGAGGTCGACCTTGCGTACGTCCACACCGTCCGGCACGGACAGCACCGTCGGCGCGAAGTTCAGGATGGAGGTGACACCGGCGGCGATCAGCCGCTCGCTGACCTGCTGCGCCGCACCGGCCGGAGTCGCGATGACGCCGATCGAGACCCCGTTCTCCTCGATGATCCGCTCCAGGTCATCGGTGTGCTGCACGGGCATCCCGGCCACCGGCTTGCCGGCCATGGCGGGGTCGGCGTCGATTAGCGCGGCCACGCGGAATCCGCGGGAGGCGAAGCCGCCGTAGTTGGCGAGCGCCGCGCCGAGGTTGCCGATGCCGACGATGACGACCGGCCAGTCCTGGGTCAGTCCGAGCTCGCGGGAGATCTGGTAGACGAGGTACTCCACGTCGTAGCCGACGCCGCGGGTGCCGTAGGAACCCAGGTACGAGAAGTCCTTGCGCAGCTTCGCGGAGTTGACTCCGGCGGCGGCGGCGAGCTCTTCGGAGGACACCGTGGGCACCGATCGCTCGGAGAGCGCGGTGAGGGCACGCAAGTACAGCGGAAGCCGGGCGACAGTGGCCTCGGGAATACCTCGGCTGCGGGTCGCCGGTCGGTGAGTTCGGCCAGTTGCCACGATGCTCCTGCGGGATGAGCGGGGCTGCAGGCGGCCTCTTGTCCCAGGACCGCCCCGTCGACAGCAGGCTATGCCTTTGTGAACGCGTGCACAAAGATAGTGTCCGTTTTGTCCGTGCAAAGTGACCGGGGTCACGCGTATGCGACACGCCGAGCTGGAGCCGGCGCCGCGCCGAACCCGTTCAAATCCCAAGGGGCGCAAAACGGCACACAGTCCTCACGGATACGCCCCCGAGCCCCCACAAATCACCCGTGATGGTAGCCGGGAAGCGGCTCAGCCCTCCAGCGCCCGCCGCAGCCGCTCCGGGTTCACCCGCCAGAAGGTGTGCTGCTCGCCGTCGACCAGCACCACCGGAATCTGCTCCCAGTGCCGCCGGTAGAGCTCCTCGTCCTGCGAGATGTCCTTCTTCTCCCAGCGCGCGCCCGTCTCGGCGCACACCTTCTCGATCACTTCCTGGGCGTCGTCGCACAGATGGCACCCGGGCTTCCCGATCAGCGTCACCATCCGCTCCTCGGGACGCTTCTTCTCCTTGCGGCGCAACAAAGGGCTCATGCCCCCATTCTCCCGCTCCCGGGCGTCACGGCGGCGCCCCGAAGAGTTCACGCCTCCGCATCCCGCCGGTTCGGGAACACCCGAACACAGTGGCTATGCTCACCGCATGGCCGCTCTGGGATGGCTCACAAGCCGTAGACGCTCCGCCACCGCGCGGAGCGTACTGGCAGGCGAGGCCTCGGCCGAGGCCGCCCGCAAGACCGCCCTGGCCGGAGCCCCACCTCTCACCCGGGCCCGGACCGAAGCCCCCCTGGCTCCCGCGCCGGAGTTCCCGGTCGCCGGGGACGATCTCGCCGCCGCCTTCTTCGACCTCGACAACACCGTCATGCAGGGCGCCGCGATCTTCCACTTCGGCCGCGGCCTCTACAAGCGGGAGTTCTTCCGCCGCCGCGAGCTCGCCCGCTTCGCCTGGCAGCAGGCCTGGTTCCGGCTGGCCGGGGTCGAGGATCCCGAGCACATGCAGGACGCCCGCGACAGCGCGCTGTCCATCGTCAAGGGCCACAAGGTCTGCGAGCTGATGGCCATCGGCGAGGAGATCTACGACGAGTACATGGCCGAGCGGATCTGGCCGGGCACCCGCGCCCTGGCCCAGGCCCACCTGGACGCCGGCCAGAAGGTGTGGCTCGTCACCGCGGCGCCCGTGGAGACGGCCACGATCATCGCCCGCAGGCTCGGCCTGACCGGGGCCCTGGGTACGGTCGCCGAATCCGTGGACGGCGTCTACACCGGCCGCCTCGTCGGCGAACCCCTGCACGGCCCCGCCAAGGCCGAAGCGGTCCGCGCCCTGGCCGCGGCCGAGGGCCTCGATCTCGAACGCTGCGCGGCGTACAGCGATTCGCACAACGACATCCCGATGCTGTCGCTGGTCGGACATCCGTACGCGATCAATCCCGACACAAAACTGCGCAAGCACGCTCGGACCCATGACTGGCGGCTGCGCGACTATCGGACCGGCCGCAAGGCCGTGAAGGTCGGCGTCCCGGCGGCCGCCGGCGTCGGCGCGATCGCGGGCGGCGCGGCCGCCGCCCTGGCCCTGCACCGCCGCCGCAAGTAGCGACGCCAGGCCCCCCGCCGCTCCGGCCCCCGCCCCACCGCCCAGCGGGGCCGGGGCCACAGGCATCCCCCATCTCTACCCGTGCTCGCCGCACGGCACTCCGGCATGCCCCGGTCGGTCGCGAGCCACCCTGGAAGCTGCCATTCCGCGTACCCAAGTGATCAAGAATCGATCACCAACCGCGACTGAATATGCCCTCGACACGCAACAGAAGTGTCGGAACCGGTGATTTGAGCAACTGGGTGTAGCGCTGCCTGTACGAAGCGTTATTCTCCTCAAACGCATGCCGCCGCTCATCTGTCGCCACGACGGGTGAACGGTTCCGCACTGCACGTGATGGAAGCTCTGCCTCTGGGAGTCCCGTGTACCCACCTGTCGGGGTTGACGCCTCGGGCCTGGCTACGCTGCGCGCAACGGTCATCGACCGCCTGCGCGGCTTCGTCCCCACCGCGTACGCCGTCCCTGCCTTCGCCGCCGCGGTCCCTGCCGGCCTCGGTCCGGCCGGTCCTTGCTATGCCCTGACCGACGGTGGAGCGACCGTGGGCAGACGCGGTCGCACGGGCGGAGCCTCAAGCGGGGCGGCCGGCGCGAGCACGCAGGCCGCCCCCCTGCGCCGCCCCACCGCGGACAGCGACCAGGCCCGCATGATGGACCTGGTCGAACGCGCCCAGGCCGGCGAGGCCGACGCCTTCGGCCGGCTCTACGACCAGTACAGCGACACCGTCTACCGGTACATCTACTACCGCGTCGGCGGCAAGGCGACCGCGGAGGACCTCACCAGCGAGACCTTCCTGCGCGCGCTGCGCCGCATCTCCACCTTCACCTGGCAGGGCCGCGACTTCGGCGCCTGGCTCGTGACGATCGCCCGCAACCTGGTGGCGGACCACTTCAAGTCCAGCCGCTTCCGGCTGGAGGTCACCACCGGCGAGATGCTCGACGCCAACGAGGTCGAGCGCAGTCCCGAGGACTCCGTCCTTGAGTCCCTCTCCAACGCGGCCCTGCTGGAAGCCGTGCGGAAACTCAATCCGCAGCAGCAGGAGTGCGTGACCCTGCGGTTCTTGCAGGGACTGTCCGTCGCCGAGACGGCCCGGGTGATGGGGAAGAACGAGGGCGCCATCAAGACGCTCCAGTACCGGGCCGTCCGGACGCTGGCCCGGCTCCTTCCGGACGACGCCCGCTGACCGCACTTCCCCCTCACAACCGGTGAGCCCACCAGCACGCTGTGGTCCGATCATCCTTCGTCCGTAACCCAAGTGCCGCGACGCTCGTTGTGCGGAATGCAGGCTCCCTGTGGACAAGCTTTACCCGAAGCCGCCCACCCGAAAGGGTGAATGTGCTCAAGGAAGGCAACCTTCCGGCCACCCTGGGGAGTCGATCGTCATGACGAGAGGAGGTGCCGCCAGTGATCGCGAACGTGACTCCGCACCGGCGGGCGAACGCCTTCGCCCAGGCCCTGGAGGATCGGACCCCGTCCGATCTCCCAGAACCGGACCCGGCGGCCGAGCAGTCCGAGGCACCTGCCGAACCTGCCGACCACGACCGGCTGTTGGCCTTGGCGAGTGCGCTCGGTGAAGTGCCGCGCCCAGTACTGGACGCAGACGTCAAAGTGGTGCAGCGAGCGCAGCTCGTCGCCGCCATGGAAGCCATGGTGCTGGAGGAGAGGGCCGGGGGCGTGCCCGCCGACCCTCAGGTGCCCGAGCAGCGGACCGTCCGCGGCGCCCACCGGGCGGCCACGCTCCGGAAGCTGCGGCCCCGCTCCCGCTGGTCCAAGGGCATCGCGGCAGGTGGCCTCACGGTGGGCGTGGCCGCGGGGGCCTTCAGCGGGGTGGCCGCTGCCAGCTCCGACGCCCTGCCCGGTGACCACCTCTACCCCGTCAAACGGGGCATGGAGGACCTGAAGCTGGGGATGGCGGACGAGGACGGGGACCGGGGCGAGCTCTATCTCGACCAGGCCTCGAACCGTCTGTCGGAAGCCCGCCGGCTGATGGAACGGGGCCGGACCGGCGTGTTGGACCACGAGTCCCTGGGCGAGATCCGCCGCGCGCTGGCGGGCGTGAAACACGACGCGGAGAAGGGCCACCGCCTCCTCCAGGCAGCCTACGAACGGGACGGCTCGCTCGGCCCGATCCAGAAGCTGTCGTCGTTCTCCCGCTCCCACCGTGACGCGTGGGGCAAGCTGCGGGAGAGGCTTCCGGCGCAGCTCACGGACGTGGGCGGTGAGGTGGAGTCGGTCTTCCAGGCCATAGACGATGACGTGGCGCCGCTCCAGAGCCTGCTGCCCAAGGCGCCGGAACGGAGCCGCGGGCCCGGTTCACCCGGTTCCCCGGCCAAGCCCGGCACCCCCGGCGGCACACGGCAGTCGCCCCCCGCCTCCGGCACGCCCTCGGGCAGTCCCACGGCGCCCCCCTCGGGCAGCGTGCGGCCTTCGACCCCCGGCGGGCTCCTGGACGGTACGGACGACCTGCTCGACCCGCCCACGGGCCGGCCGGCTCCCGCCACCCCGGCGCCCCCGGACATCCCCGAGCCGGACATCACCCTCCCGCCCCTCCTCCCGGGCCTCCTCCCGGGCCTGGGCATCAACTCCGAGGACGCCGGACAGTAGCCCGCCGAGCTGCAACGAGCCGGGCAGTAACGCGCTGAAACGCCGGCGAGGCTGTATCTGCCTCGCCGGCGTTTCAGCTGCCCGGTCCCGGACGGACCACCGCCGGCGCCGGGCCACGGGCGGGGGCTCCGGTCATGGGGCTGCGGTCATGGGGCTCCGGTCAGAAGAAGACGGACCGCCGCTGCACCAGCAGCCGGTACAGCGTGTGCTGGATCTGCTCCCGCACCTGATCCGTCAGGTTGAACATCAGCATCGGGTCCTCCGCCGCTTCCGGCGCGTACCCGTCCGTTGGGATCGGCTCCCCGAACTGGATCGTCCACTTCGTCGGCAACGGCACCGCCCCCAGCGGTCCCAGCCAGGGAAACGTGGGCGTGATGGGGAAGTACGGAATCCCCAGCAGCCGCGCCAGCGTCTTCGCGTTGCCCACCATGGGATAGATCTCCTCCGCCCCCACGATCGAGCAGGGCACGATCGGCGTCCCCGCCCTCAGCGCCGTGGACACGAACCCGCCCCGCCCGAAGCGCTGGAGCTTGTACCGCTCACCGAACGGCTTCCCTATTCCCTTGAAGCCCTCCGGCATCACACCGACCAGCTCCCCGGCCTCCAGCAGCCGCTGCGCGTCCTCGGCACACGCCAGCGTGTGGCCGGCCTTGCGCGCCAGTTCGTTCACCACGGGCAGCATGAACACCAGGTCGGCCGCCAGCAGCCGCAGGTGGCGCCGCGCCGGATGGTGGTCGTGGACGGCGACCTGGAGCATCAGCCCGTCCAGGGGCAGCGTCCCCGAGTGGTTGGCCACGATCAGCGCGCCGCCCTGCGCCGGGATGTTCTCCATGCCCTTGACCTCGACCCGGAAGTACTTGTCGTACAGCGGCCGCAGCAAGGACATCAGGACCTGGTCCGTCAGCTCCTTGTCGTAGCCGAAGTCGTCGACCTCGTACTCCCCGGTGATCCGCCGCCGCAGGAACGCCAGCCCGCCGGCGATCCGCTGGTCCCAACTCTCCCCGCCCGCCTCCTCGGCGGGCGGCGCGGGCTCCTGCTCCGCCACCGGCTCCACCGCCGCGGGCCCGGCCGGCGGAGCCATCCGCACCCGCCGCCCCACGGGCCGCCGGCGCGGCCGCTCCTCGTCGAACGGAATGACTTTGGCGTCCGCCACTATCGCTTCGCTCCTTCAGCCACATCGCCCCCGACATCCACGCCCTCAACATTCAGCAGGGCGGCCACCCGTTCCACCGCCCGCCCCATCCGCTCCGGCGGCAGCAGCCCGCTCCCCCGGCTCCGCGCGAAGTCGGCGAAGGTCTCCGCCGTCGTGTACACCGGCTCAAAGCCGAGCACCTCCCGCATCTGCGAGGTGTCCACGACCCGGCCGTGCGTCAGAAGCCTTATCTGCTCCGGCGAGAAGTCGGTGACCCCGACCGCGCGCAGCGCCGAGCCGGCCCACGTCACCGCGGGCAGCAGCAGCGGAAGCGTCGGCCGCCCCAGCCGCCGCGAGCACTGCGACAGCAACAGCACGCCGTCACCCGCGATGTTGAAGGTCCCGCTGTTCAGCGTCCCCCGCTTGGGCTCCCCCGCCGCCAGCCGCAGCACGTCGAGCACATCGTCCTCGTGTACGAACTGCAAGCGCGGGTCGTAGCCCAGCACGGTCGGCATCACCGGGATGGAGAAGTACTCGGCGAGCGCGGAGTCCGCGAAGGGGCCCAGGATGTTCGCGAACCGCAGCACGCACACCGCGACATCGGGCCGCCTGCGCGCGAAGCCCCGTACATATCCCTCGACCTCGGCCGCGTCCTTGGCGAAGCCGCCCGCCGGCAGCGACTTGGGCTGCGTGGTCTCGGTGAAGACGGCCGGATCCCGCGAGGTGCCCCCGTACACGCTGGTACTGGACTTCACCACGAGCCGTCGTACCGTCGGGGACTTCTGGCAGGCTCCCAGGAGCTGCATCGTCCCGATGACGTTCGTTTCCTTGACGGCGCTGTGCGCGCCGCCCGTCCCCGCGCTGCCCCCGGTGACCGCCAAGTGGACCACCGTGTCCACGGCGTGCTCGGCGAGCACGCGGGCGATCGCCGACTGCCTGATGTCCGTACGGACGAATTCGGCCGATCCCAGCCGGTGCGGCGGCACCGTCGCGTCCACCGCGATGACCCGCTCCACGTCCGGATCTCGCTGGATCCGGCGCACGAAGCGCCCTCCCAGCTGCCGGGCAGCCCCGGTGACGAGTACGACCTTGCCCACGAGCTCAGCGCCTCCCTAGTGAGGAACAACCGTCTCCGGCTGCACCGCAGCCCCCCCACCATGATGGTGGAGGGGCTGCGGAGAACACGTACAGCTGCCGTTTACTTCTTGTTACGGCGCTGGACGCGGGTGCGCTTGAGCAGCTTGCGGTGCTTCTTCTTGGCCATCCGCTTGCGCCGCTTCTTGATAACAGAGCCCACGACTACCCTCGCTCACTTCTCTTTACTGGTGCGGGGCGTCTGGGCCCACACGACCTACGTCGGCCTAGCCTACCCGCCCGAGCTCCGAGCTTGTAATCCGGGCCCTTCGAAGGCGTCGCGAACGCCAGTCTCAGGCCGACTCCACCCCCACATAAGACTCTCGGAGGTACTCGTGAACCGCGTTCTCGGGGACCCGGAAGGACCGGCCCACCCGGATTGCGGGCAGATGACCGTTGTGCACCAGCCGGTACACGGTCATCTTCGACACTCGCATCACCGAGGCAACCTCCGCCACGGTCAGGAACTGAACCTCGCTGAGAGGCCTCTCGCCAGCAGCCATGACACACCTTGACCTTCCGCGCATGACGGGCACCGGCTTCCCCTCCGGTTACTCCTCGTCGTCGCACGCTCACTCCCCAGAGTAGGGGCGCGTGATACGAGTGGGGAAGAGGAGCTACCGCCACTCCTGCCGGTCCGGCAGACTCGCCCGATCGAGTACATAGCGAGCGAGGGGCCGGTAGTAGTCCGGACGGACCCCGTCATCAAGCGGAACCGCCACCGAGACCCGTCCCTCGGCCTCCCCCACGAACAGCGCCGGATCATCCGTATCCGCCAGCCCGATCGCTTCCACACCGAGCTGACCTGCGCCGCAGACCCACCCGTGGTCCCCCACCACCAGCTCCGGCAGTGGCCCTCCCGCATCCGCCAGCGCCCCCAGCGCGATACGAACCGGCAGCGGCGAATGGGTGTGTGCGCCGGTCGCACTCCCCGGCCCCCGCACGCCGGGCTCCCGCACCAGCGCGACCCCCCGTACGTAATCGATGCCGTACGTGCGTACGCCGAACCGGGTCGCCATGTCGACAGCGACCCCCTGCGCCGGGGTGAGGACAACACATCCCGCCGCCGACATCGCGTGCGCCAAACCGGCGTAGAAGCCCAGGAGGCGGTGCGGATGACCGGTCCCGAACAGCACCGGCGACCGGGCTTCGACCGCTTCCCGCAGCCGCCCGGCGAAGCTCTCCAGAGCCGCCAGCGTCCGCTCCGGGTCGATCACGTCCGGCCCGGTGACGTGCGCCGGATCCGCCGACACCCCGCACTTGTCCGCCATCAGCCGCAGTACGTCGCCCGCGCCCCAGCCCCACTCGGGATCCAGCCCCAGCAGCACCCGGGGGTCCCGGGCCGCGAACAGCCGGTAACTGCGCAGGCTCTCCTCCCGGGAAGTGGCGACGGTCCCGGCCAACCGGGCGGCCAGCAGATGCGCACGCAAAGCGCCGGTGCTCAACACCCTCCGATGCTGCCTCACCGGAACTGGCCGCTCATCAATTCACCGGAACCTCCCCACAGTTGGCGTAACGCCCGCGGGTCAAGTGAGCATCCCGCGCAGCGGGAAGACGGCCCGCCGGGTCGCCAGTACGGCCTGATCCGTCCGGTCCGCCGGATCGTAGCCCTCGTCCCACCCCCGCCAACGGGGCTTACGGCCGTCCGTCATCCGGGCCGGCGCCGACTGCCGGGTGCGGGCATGGACCTCCTCCCGCCAGGCGGCCGGGACCGCCGACTCCGGGTCCACGGGCCGGTGCGCGGCGATCCCCACCAGGTGCGTCCACGACCGCGGTACGACGTCCACCACCGCGTACCCACCGCCGCCCAGCGCCAGCCACCGTCCGCCGGCATGCTCGTGCGCCAGCGCGTGGCAGGCCTCCGCGACCGCCCGCTGGGCGTCCAGGGACACCGCCAGGTGCGCGAGCGGATCCTCGAAGTGCGTATCGGCCCCGTGCTGCGTCACCAGGACCTGCGGCCGGAAGTCCGCCAGCAGCTCCGGCACGGTCGCGTGGAAGGCCCGCAGCCATCCCTCGTCGCCGGTGCCGGCGGGCAGCGCCACATTGACCGCGGATCCCTCGGCCGCCGCCCCGCCCGTCTCCTCGGGCCAGCCCGTCTGCGGGAACAGCGTCCTCGGATGCTCGTGGACCGAGATCGTCAGCACCCGGGGGTCGTCCCAGAAGGCCGCCTGTACGCCGTCCCCGTGATGGACGTCGACATCCACATAGGCCACCCGCTCGGCCCCCAGCTCCAGCAGCCGCGCGATGGCGAGGGCGGCGTCGTTGTACACGCAGAAACCGGCGGCGCCGCCCGGCATGGCGTGGTGCAGCCCGCCGGCGAAGTTCACGGCGTGCGCGGCCTCCCCGCGCCACACCGCCTCCGCGCCCGCCACCGACTGCCCGGCGATCAGCGCGGCCGCCTCGTGCATCCCGGGAAAGGCCGGATCGTCCATCGTCCCGAGCCCGTACGACCCGTCCGCCGCACCGGGGTCCGCCGACACCTCCCGCACCTTGGCGACGTAGTCCTCCCGGTGCACGAGCCGCAGCGTCGAATCCCCCGCCGCACGGGCCGCCCGTACCTCCACGGCCCGGTCCAGCCCGAAGGCGCGCACCAGGCCCATCGTCAGCGCCAGGCGCACCGGATCCATCGGATGGCCCGGCCCGAAGTCATACCCCGTGACCGCCTCGTCCCACAGCAACAGCGCGCGCCCGCTCATGCCCGACACCGTATCCGGCCTGCTCCGAGCCGAACGAACGGGCGTACAGGAGTGTCACCAGGACCGGAGCCATCGGCGCGAGCATCGCACCCCGGTAGCTCCGGGCCTCCCCGGTCCCGCCGACGAGCGGCGACCCGAGGAGGAAGAGAAGAGGAGGAAGAGAAGAGGAGAGCGATCACCGAATCGGAGGCCCGATCGCTACGGGAGTACGGGTCCGCCGGGCGGCCCGTCAGACGGCCAGTCCGAGGAGCCCGTACAGCTCCTTCATCTCGCCGAAGCACGTGGAGGCATCGGCGAGGGTCCCGGCCGGGGTCATGGCGGTGAACCCCAGGACGTCCATCCCCGCGGCCCGCGCGGCCTGGACTCCGAGCGGGCTGTCCTCCACGACCACGCACCGGGCGGGGTCCGCGCCCATCCGGCGGGCGGCGTGCAGGAACAGGTCCGGGGCCGGCTTCCCGCGGCCCACGTCCTCGGAGCTGAAGATCCACTCCTCCTCGAACCACTCGTCCAGCCCGGCACTGCGATGCCCGACCCGGATCCGCTCGTGGGTGCCGGACGACGCGAGACAGTACGGCACGCCTTGCGCGGACAGCTCCGCCAGCACCTCGGTCACCCCGTGCACGGGCCTGAGCTCGCGCTCGAACGCGGCGAAGGTCCTCGCGTGCAGCGTCTGGTCGAAGTCGGCCGGCAACCGCTCCCCGGTCCGCTGCAGGACGAGGTCGTGCACGCGGTGTACGGCGCCCCCCATGAAATCGCGCAGCGATTCCTCGTAGGAGGTCGTGTGCCCCAGCTCGGTCAGGTACCCGGCGAGGATGGTGTTGGCCACCGGCTCACTGTCCACCAGCACGCCGTCGTTGTCGAAGATGACGAGGTCATATCCCATCCCACCACCCTACGAGCGATCAGCGCGGGCCCAGGGCAAGCCGCCGCCGAAAGAGGTCTAGAACGCAGGAAAGCCCCGCACCATAAGGTGCGGGGCTTCCCCACAATAAAAGTTCGGCGGCGTCCTACTCTCCCACAGGGTCCCCCCTGCAGTACCATCGGCGCTGAAAGGCTTAGCTTCCGGGTTCGGAATGT